>JBKJZR010000300.1:0-22503 GCA_046715035.1 Burkholderiales bacterium
CAGTCGGTGAACTTCGATCGCACGGGATTTCAGGAAGATCACAACGTCGTTTTTCCCCTCGACCGACTGAACGAGCTGGCTCGCGAGGGCATCATCGGTTCCGTCGCGGCTCACCATTATTCGTTCATGGGCGCAGCGCCGATCCGCAAGCTGGAGCCGAAAGCGCATGAGCTCGCGGGATTGCTCAGGCACGACGGCGTCGATGCGGTGCTGCTGACGCCGGTTTGACCCAATTGCACGTGCGCCGTCGGCGCACTCGCGCATTACCTGGAGGCCGGCGGCGTCGCGACGACTCAGGTTTCGCTCGTGCGCGAGCACACGGCAGCAATCAGGCCGCCGCGGGCGCTATGGGTGCCGTTCATGCTCGGACGCCCGTTTGGCGTGCCCGGCGATGCAGCGTTTCAGCGGCGGGTCTTGACCCGTGCTCTGCGGCTGCTCGAAGCGTCCGCAGGCCCGGTGCTCGCCGATTATGACGAGGAGGCACCGCAGGCCGGCGGCGACGACGGAGAGGGTGTCGCATGTCCGGTGAGCTTTGGCGGCCAGGCCGACCTGCTCGATGTCGGTGCGGTGCTCGCGCGGGAGGTCGAGGAGCTGGCGCCGTGGCATGACATCGCGATGCAACGCCGCGGCCGCACGACCACCGGTTTCAGCGGCGTCCCGATCGAAGAGGCGGCGCGGATTATTGCGGCTAGCCTCGCTCTAGCGCCGCCCCCGCGTCTCAATGGCGTGAGCGCGGGCGAAAGCCTGAAAGTCCTGTGCGACGACCTGCGCGCGTATTATTACGAAGCCGCAGGCGCGCGCCCCGGCAGGCTCGATGCGCAGGCGATCCAGCAGTGGTTCTGGCGCGAAACCGCAGCCGGCAAGGCTTTCCTCGAGCTGCAGAAGGTTTGCGTTGCGAGCGACGACCCGACGCTGCAGGTGTTCGGCGGAAATACGCTCGTTCCCCGGGCAATACAAAACACACTGCGTTGAATTTTCGCGCCGCAGCGCGAATCGCCTGAACGAGCACCACAGGCGTGCCGTTTTCAATTTTTCCGCCGGCCTAACCTCGCGCAATGGCGTTTTACTATCCCAGGTCTTTCCTCAAACTGCTGCTCGTGGGTTTCTCCCTGGTCGCGCTGCCGCTGGTCGTGGCGCTGATCACGAGCGCGATCGCGGTCGACCGCCTCGCCAACCGCAGCCAGACCACGGTCTACCAGGCGGCGCAGGCGACGCAAAGCAGCCGGCGGCTGATCGAGCTCATGACGGCGATGGAGCGCAGCGCGCGCCAGCTGGTCATCCTGGGCGAGCGCAGCGTGCTCGATGCGTATCAGATCAGCCGCGCGCAGTTTCTCCAGACGGCTGGGCAGTTCGCCGGCCTGCCTTTCGATGCCGCGCAACGCGCCGATCTCGATGCGATCGTCAAGGAAGAGCAGGAAATATTCGATGCGCTCGCGCAGCCGAGTGCTCCATCCCCGGCGCTGCATGCGCAGGTCGTGCGATTCGTCGATCTCGCGGGTCGTGCGCAGGCGATCATGACGAAGAGCAACGAACTGATCGATCGGGAAGTCGAGGCGATGCGCGAAAACGCCAATCAGGCGCAGCGCATCATGCTGTGGCAGGCGTTCGCGCTGATCCCTGTCGTGATCTTTCTGGTCGTTGGATTTGCATTTCTGATTTCGCGGCCGATCGGGCAGATCGAAGCCGCGATACGCGAGCTCGGCCGCGGCAAGTTCAACGTGCCGGTCGAGGTCAGCGGTCCTGAAGACCTCGAATACCTGGGCGAGCGACTCGAATGGATGCGGCGTCAGCTGCTCGACCTCGAGCACCAGAAAAACCGTTTCCTGCAACAGATTTCCCACGAGCTGAAAACGCCGCTGACGGCATTGCGCGAGGGAGCGCAGCTGCTTTCGGACGATGTGGTCGGCGAGCTCACGCCCGAACAGCGTGAAATCGCGCAGATTCTGCGTCAGAACAGTATAGAATTGCAACGGCGGATCGAAGAGCTGCTCAACTATGGCTCGATCCAGTTTCACAAACTCGAGCTGGACCTCGGCGCAGTCAATCCGCATCACGTGCTCGAGCGCGTCGTCCAGGGCCAGAAGCTCGCGTTGCAGGCCAAGAACCTGACGCTCACAACGCGGCCTTCCGAAACTACACTGATGGCAGACGCCGAGAAACTTCGCGTGGTGCTGGATAATCTATTGTCGAATGCGATCCGATTTTCACCCGCGGGCGGCACCATCATCATCGACATGTCCCGCGACGGCGAGCAACTAGTCATCGACGTGATCGATGAAGGGCCCGGCATCAGCGCCGCCGACGAGCCGCATGTGTTCGAGCCGTTTTACCAGGGCAGGGCGCAGGGCTCCGGACCCGTCAAAGGCACGGGTCTGGGACTGTCCATCGTCAGGGAATACGTGGCAGCGCATGGCGGCGGCATCGACGTCGTCGCGACGCAACGGGGGCGCGGCGCTCACATCCGCGCGCAGCTGCCGCTGAAACCCCGGGGCACGTCATGAATCGCGGCTGGTCGTGGGCGATGCTGTCGGCAACGCTGATTGCGGCAGGTTGCGGAACTTTGCGCGATGCGCAAACCGATGCGTCGCAGCCGCCCCCTGCCGCGCCGGTCGCGGCTCTGTTCCCCGCGAACGACAACGAAAGCCTGCTTCGCTATTTCGGGAGGGTGCGCAAGCTGCCCGCCGCAGCGCTGGCGAAAGAGCTCGACGAAGCGCGCCAGCAGTACACCAATACAGGCTCCGAGCTGACACGCGTGCGTTATGCGATAGTGCTGAGCGTGCCGGGTATGTCGTTCAGCGATGACGCGCGCGCTCTCGAGATGATCGACCCATTGCTCAGGAATCCAGGCGCGAAGCTGCATCCGGTTGCATTCATCGTCGGCACGCAGATTCAGGAGCAACGACGCGCCCAAACGCTGCAGCGCAGGGTCGACGAGGAGCAGCGCCGGGGACAGACGCTGCAGCAGCGTCTCGACGAAGAGCAGCGCCGGGGACAGACGCTGCAGCAGAAATACGACGAGGAGCAAAAGCGCGTGCAGGGATTGCAACAAAAACTCGATGCGCTCAGATCGCTCGAGAAAAGCCTGCTCGAGCGCGAGCAGGGCGCGGGGCGGCGGCGATGAGCGCGGCCTCCCGCAAGATACTCGCGGTCGACGACGACCCTGATCTGCTGCGGCTGTTGACGATCCGCCTGCAATCCGCGGGCTACGAAGTCACCGCAGCGGAAAGCGCCGAGCAGGCGCTCGCCAAGCTGAGTGCGGGACGCCCGGACCTGGTGGTCACCGATTTGCGCATGAGCGGCATGGACGGCATGGCGCTCTTCGACGCGATCCATCGTACGCAGCCGACGCTGCCGGTGATCGTACTGACCGCGCACGGGACGATTCCCGACGCGGTCGGGGCGACCAAGCGCGGCGTGTTCGGCTATCTCACCAAGCCGTTCGATGCGCAGGTCCTGCTCGACGAGGTCGGTCGCGCCCTCGCGCTCGGCGGCAGTGTCTCGGCGCCGGCCGCGGGCGACGAGTGGCGCTCGGCGATCATTACCCGCAATTCCGCGCTGCAGGACGTGCTGGCCAAAGCGCGGCTCGTCGCCGCCACCGACGCCAGCGTGTTCATTTTTGGCGATTCGGGGACAGGCAAGGAGCTGCTGGCGCAGGCGATACACAACGCAAGTCCGCGCAGCGCGGGGCCCTTTGTGGCGATCAACTGTGGCGCGATCCCCGAGCAGCTTCTCGAGTCCGAACTGTTCGGCCACGTCAAGGGCGCATTCACCGGCGCCGTGCGCGATCACAGAGGCTTGTTCTACGCGGCGGACAAAGGCACGCTGCTGCTGGACGAAATAGGGGACATGCCGCTGCCGCTGCAGGTCAAGCTGCTGCGCGTGTTGCAGGAGAGGCAAGTGCGGCCGGTGGGGGCGACCCAAAGCTTCGACGTCGATGTGCGCGTAATTTCGGCGACGCATCGCAACATCGAGACCGAGCTTGCGGAAGGCCGTTTTCGCGAGGATCTCTATTACCGCCTCAACGTCGTCGCGCTCAAGCTGCCGCCGCTCTCGGCGCGGCGCGAAGACATTCCGCTGCTCGCCAACCACTTTCTCACCACGCTCGTGCAGAAATACGGCAAGACCATCAATGGCATCGCGCCTGAGGCGCTGGAGCTCCTGGTGAGCGCTTCGTGGCCCGGCAACGTGCGACAGCTCTATAACGTGATCGAACAGGCGGTAGCGCTGTGCAGCACCCAGCTGGTGCCGGTGACGCTGGTCCAGCAGGCGATCCAGCATCAGCAGAGCGAGTTCGCTTCGTTCGAGCAGGCGCGCAGGCAGTTCGAGCGCGAGTATCTGACGCGACTGCTTAAGATCACCGCCGGCAATGTTTCACAGGCTGCCCGGCTCGCGCAGCGCAACCGCACGGAGTTCTACAAGCTCCTGCAGCGCCACGAGCTCGAGCCATCGCTGTTCAAGACCGCCAAGCGCTGAGCAACGCTGTCGTTGCAGAACGACACGGCATTGTCTGACAAATCAATGCGCTAATACCGGCGCGGGCGATAAGCCGTCGTGGTGCGACGACAGGCGCGCGTTGCGCCATGGCGCGGGGCGTTGCGCAAACCGCTGATTTCCATGGGAGTAGCAGCGTTGGCATGGGGGTTGCTGGAAAAGTTGCGAGAGCCCGCGAGCCCGGGTGGCACGCGATGGAGCGATCCCACACCATGAGGCACCCATGGACATCAAGCTGCAGGGCAGAAATGGCATTCTTTATCCGCTGCTGGTGATCGCCGCGCTTGCCGTGGTTATTTTCAACGTCGTCGGCGTGGCTGCACTGACCGGTGTTATCCCACTCGGCAAATAGAGCTTGCTGCAGCAGCCCGGCGGGGGTGCGCTGTCGTCATCCCCCTGCGGCAGCCCGAGGGTAGCGCGCATACCTCGGCAGATGCGGACTGGGGCGCGCACCCCGTGCTCGTCGCTGATTGGTGAGTAACGCCACGGCGTGCGCGGCGAATTGGGCCCACCAACCTGCGATGGCGCTCTTCCCCTTCCCCGACAACCCTGCTCCCGGACGGAGAGGCGAGCGTTGTGCTTGCCATGCGCGCGTACGTGCACTGATGGCGCTGGGAGCGCTGATCGCTGGTTGCGCCACGCAGCAGCCTCACCCTGCGCCGGCGCCTCCGCCTGCCCCAGCCAAACCCGCGGTTAACCTTGCCGGTTATCCGCCGGCCTTCCGCGAGGGATATGCGGCGGGTTGCGCGAGCGCGCCTGCCAACGCGCATCGGGTTCGCGACGAGCAACGCTACAAGTCCGATGCGACCTACGCGCAGGGGTGGAGCGATGGCTATTCGATCTGCAAACGCCGCTAGAAGGGCGCTGCCGCGCAGTCAATTGCGCGTGCGCGTGATACGAATGACCTGGGGTATACGGCGTAGCGCGCGCATGATCTGCGCGAGGTGGAGCCGGTTGGAAACCTGCAGGGTAAAGTTCATCGTCGCGTACTGATCGCCCTCTTCCGGGTCGACGACGACGTTGTCGATGTTCGATTCGGCTTCGGCGATCTCGGCGGCGACTTTGGCGAGCACCCCGCGCTGGTTCATCGCGACCAGCTTGATGCCGACATTGAACAGTTTCTTGGTCTCGGGCGCCCATTCCACGTCGAACACTTTGTCCGGGTCGGCGCGTGTGCGGGCGATCGAGGGGCAGTCGTAGGTGTGGATGACCATGCCGTGTCCCTTGTTGATGAGGCCGATGATGGGGTCGCCAGGAATCGGCCTGCAGCACTGCGCAAACTGGACTGCCATGCCTTCGGAGCCGCGGATGACCACTGGGCGACCCACCGCGCGGCGTTCCGCCGGGCTCGATTCGCCGCGCGACAGCAGCTGCCGCGCGACGACGACCGCGAGCCGCTTGCCGAGTCCGATGTCGGCAAGAAGGTCCTCGCGGCACTTGGCGCCCGTGTCTTTCAACAGCTTGTTCCACTGCGATTCCTTAACGTCGCTGACGTTCGATTCGAGCGCGTCGAGCGCTTGATTCAGCAGCCGCTCGCCGAGATGCGCCGATTCATGTGATTGCACCGTTTTCAGGAAGTGCCGGATATGCGAGCGCGCTCTGCCGGTGATCACATAGTTGAGCCAGAGGGGATTGGGCTTCGCGTGCGAGGCCGTGATGATCTCGACCCGCTCGCCGCTCCTCAGCTCGGTCCGCAGCGGCATCAGCTCGTGATTGATCTTCACCGCGACGCAGCGATTGCCGATATCCGTATGTACGGCATACGCGAAGTCCACGGCGGTCGCGCCGCGGGGCAGGGTCAGGATCTTGCCTTTGGGCGTGAAGACGTAGACCTCGTCTGGGAACAGGTCAACCTTGAGGTGTTCGAGGAATTCGATGGAATCGCCGCTGCCCGACTGAATCTCCAGCAGGCTTTGCAGCCACTGGTGGGTTTTCTTGTGCAGATCGTTGAGCGAGGCGTCGGTCTTGTATAGCCAATGCGACGCGACGCCGGCCTCGGCGATCTTGTGCATCTCCTGCGTGCGGACCTGAATTTCTAGCGGGCTGCCGAACGGGCCGAACAGCGCGGTATGCAGGGACTGGTAGCCGTTGGCCTTCGGGATCGCGATGTAATCCTTGAACTTGCCCGGAAACGGCTTGTAGAGCGCGTGGAGCGCTCCCAGCACGAGGTAACACGAGGGCACGTCCTTGACGATGATACGGAAACCGAACACGTCGAGCACTTTGGCGAACGACAGGCGCTTCTCGCGCATCTTGCGATAGATGCTGAAGAGGTGTTTCTCGCGGCCGTGCACCACCGCGTCGATGGCGTCGGCTTTCAGCCGCTTCTTGATCGTCTCCAGCACTTTGCTTACGACCTCGCGGCGGTTGCCGCGCGCCGCCTTGAGCGCTTTGGACAGCACCCGGTAACGCGCCGGGTAGAGATAGTGAAAGCTGAGTTCCTCGAGCTCCTGATATATGCTGTTCAGGCCCAGGCGGTTGGCGATGGGCGCGTAGATCTCGAGCGTCTCGCGCGCCACGCGCCTGCGCTTGGCTGCCGGCACCGCATCGAGCGTGCGCATATTGTGCAGCCGGTCTGCGAGCTTGATGAGCATGACGCGCACGTCGCGAGCCATGGCAAGCAGCATCTTGCGGAAATTTTCGGCCTGGGCTTCCTCGTTCGTCTCGAACTCGATGCGGTCGAGCTTGCTCACGCCGTCGACGAGTTCGGCGACCGGCTTGCCGAACTTGCGGGTGATCTCGGCCTTGGTGACGGCGGTGTCTTCCATCACGTCGTGCAGCAGCGCGGCGGTCAGCGCCTGCGGATCGAGGTGCAGGCCCGCCAGGATATTGGCGACGGCGAGCGGGTGCGAGATGTATGGGTCGCCCGAGGCCCGAAACTGGCCGTCGTGGGCGGCTTCGCTGAACTGATACGCGGTTTCGAGACGCGTTACGTCATCCGGCTTGAGGTAGCCGGACCACTCCTTGAACAGGGTTGCGGCTTCTGGCGTCCCGCCGGAAGGCTGAAGCATGAAGGCCGGGGGATGAAGGGGGGGGGCAGGCAGAATGGCGGGCTCATCCTGGATCCTTCAGCCCGCCTCCGGAATCATGTCGGTGTCTTGACCAGTATCTCGGCGCCGTACTTGGCCGCCGCCATCTCCCGCAATGCGATTACGGTGGCCTTGTCGCGGTTGGCCTCGACCATCGGCGCGGCGCCATTGGTGATCTGGCGCGCGCGGTAGGTGGCCGCGAGCGTGAGTTCGAAGCGGTTCGGAATCAATTTCAGGCAGTCGTCGACGGTGATGCGAGCCATTTGAACACCTTTACTTCATTTGATTGAAAAGATCCCGATGTCGGGCGAGCTGGACGGCGGTGCGCAGGCGCTGGGAGCGAACGATGCTTTTCAGATCCTGCACCGCCTGGTCGAAAACCTCGTTGATAATAACATAGTCGAACTCGTTCGCGTGGCTGATCTCGTCGCGGGCGGCGGCGAGCCGGCGCGCAATCACTTCGTCCGAATCCTGCGCGCGCTGGCGGAGGCGCGCCAGCAGGGTGTCCAGCGACGGCGGCAGAATGAAGATGCCGACAACTTCGGGGACCAGTTTGCGGACCTGTGCGGCGCCCTGCCAGTCGATTTCCAGAATGATGTCGCCGCCTGCGGCGCGCTGCTCGGCGATCCAGCGCTGTGATGTTCCGTAGTGGTTGCCGTGCACGAGCGCGCTTTCCAGAAACTCGCCTTCGCCCGCCATCTTCTGGAATATCGGCGTAGTAACGAAGTTGTAGTCGTGGCCGTGTAGTTCACCGGGCCGCGGCGCCCGCGTCGAGTACGATACCGAGAGCCTGATTTGCGGATCGGCATCGACCAGCGCTCTGACCAGGCTGGTCTTGCCCGCTCCGGATGGCGCGCAAATGATGAAGAGGCTGCCTGACACGGGGATTCGGAATTCAAGAGTCCAAAGTCAGTTCCGTGAATTGTGCAGCCAGCGGGCTTTGGCGTCCATTGATCCTTCCAGTTACGTCAAGCCGCCCTCTACCATCACGTCGCGCGATCGCTATTCTATATTCTGGATCTGCTCGCGCATCTGCTCGGTCAGCAGCTTCAGCTCGAGCGAGGCCTTGGTAACCTGGATGTCTACCGCCTTGGAGCCCAACGTGTTGGCCTCCCGGTTGAGTTCCTGCATCAGGAAATCGAGGCGCTTACCGACGGCGCCGCCCGCAGCGAGGATCCGTTTGACCTCGTCCAGGTGGGCGGTCAGCCGCGACAGCTCTTCGTCGACATCGACGCGGTTGATGAACAGCGCGATCTCCTGGCGCACGCGCTCGTCGTCGCTCGCCGCGAGGGCGTCGCGCAGCCGGTTGGTGAGTTTCTCCTGAAACGCGGCGATCACCTGCGGCATGAGCGGGCCGACGGCGGCGATCTGCTCCTGCATGGCTGCGACGCGATCGAGCAGCACCGCCTTGAGTTTCTCGCCCTCGCGCGCGCGCGATTCCGCAAACTCGTTCAGCACGCTCTGCAGCGCTTCATGGCACGCGCCGCGCAGCGCCTCGAGGGGCAGGGTTTCCGCGCCCAGGATACCCGGCCAGCGCAGGATATCCGCGGCAGTCAAACCCTGCACACTGGGCCAGGCGGCGCGCAATTTCTCGCTCAACGCGCGCAGATGTTTGAGCGCCTCGCCGTTCAGTTCCGCGCCCGGCTGCGCCCCGGACACCGGATTGAGGCCGATGCGGCATTCGATCTTGCCCCGCTGCAGACGGGCGACGATGAGCTCGCGCAGTCCCTGCTCGAGTGGGCGCACCTCTTCGGGCAGGCGGAACTGCAGGTCGAGATAGCGGTGGTTGACCGAGCGCAGCTCGACGTTGAGCACGGCATTGGGAAGCTCGCGCGTCGCGCTGGCGAAGCCGGTCATGCTGAAGATATTCATAGGGCCTTGGACGGCGATCAGGAAAGTAAACGGTGCAAACGGGTTCGATTTACCATACCCACGAAGGCTGGACGCCGAGAGCATAATCAGGCATACGATGAGGGTGCGCGCAGGCCGCTTGTGTTAGCAGCGATCGTCTCGACTGTCCAGGTTGCGAGCAGGCAAGATAACATATCCCGCTCGCAGCGGACGGCCAGCGGCTTGATCCTGCCGCGCGTCGGCGTTGTACGACAACCTCTTCAGGAACTTCATATGCGGCCCAGCCAGCGGCAACCGGATCAGTTGCGCGATATCCGCATCACGCGGCGCTACACGCGGCACGCAGAGGGCTCGGTGCTGATCGAGTGCGGCGATACGCGCGTGCTGTGCACTGTCAGCATCGAGGAAAAAGTGCCTGCCTTTCTCAGGGGCAAGGCACGGGGCTGGCTCACCGCCGAGTACGGGATGCTGCCGCGCTCGACCAACACGCGCAGCGAGCGCGAAGCGGCGCGCGGCAAACAGTCGGGTCGCACCCAGGAGATTCAGCGTTTGATCGGGCGCGCGCTGCGCGCGGTGGTCGAGCTGGACCAGATTGGCGAGCGCACCATGCAGCTCGACTGCGACGTGATTCAGGCCGACGGGGGGACGCGCACCGCGAGCATCACCGGCGCCTTCGTCGCGGTCCACGATGCCGTGACTCACCTGCGCGAGCGCGGCTTGATCGCGACATCGCCCATACGCGATCACGTCGCGGCGGTTTCAGTCGGCATCTATCGCGGCACTCCCGTGCTCGACCTCGATTACTTGGAAGACTCGGCCTGCGATACCGACATGAACGTTGTCATGACCGGTGCCGGCGGGCTGGTGGAAGTTCAGGGCACCGCCGAAGGCCCGCCTTTCACGCGCGCCGAGCTGGACGCGATGCTCGAGCTCGCGCATAAAGGAATACAGCAACTCATCGCCGCCCAGCAAGCGGCTTTAAAAGCATGAAGCTTCGCCGTAAAAGACGTGCCATTCCGAAAAAAAGAATGGAGCCACAGATAAACACAGATTAACGCAGATCGAAACAAACGCCAGAGATCCTTATCCGCGTTTATCTGCGTTCATCTGTGGCTGCTTTAGATGAAGAAAATCGTCATCGCATCCAATAACCTCGGCAAGCTCAGCGAGATCGGCGCGATCCTTGCACCGCTCGATATCGAGGTGGTGCCCCAATCGATGCTCGGCATCCCTGAAGCCGAAGAGCCGTACGACACGTTCGTCGAGAACGCGCTCGCCAAAGCGCGCCATGCCAGCCGGCACTCCGGGCTGCCGGCGCTGGCCGACGACTCGGGCATTTGTGTCGATGCGCTCAACGGCGCGCCCGGCGTGCGCTCGGCGCGTTTTGCGGGGGGTCCGCCGCCTGGAGCGCCGCCCGATCGTGGCCAGGATGGACGCAATAACGACAAGCTGCTGGCGATGCTCGCCGCAGCGACCAACCGCAAGGCGCATTACTATTGCGTGATCGTTTTGATGCGCGATGGCGATGACCCGCAACCGATGATCTGCGACGCAGTTTGGCACGGCGAGATCCTCCGCGCGCCGCGCGGCAGTGGGGGCTTCGGCTACGATCCGTTGTTCCTGATCCCCGAACTTCGCAAAACCGGCGCTGAACTCGCGCCGGCGGACAAAAATCGCATCAGCCATCGCGGTCAGGCACTTGCCGCGCTCGCGGCGCGACTCAGTGCCGAGAGGGGAAAGGGGAGAGGCGAGAGGAGTAAAATCCGCTGAGTCCGATCCCATGCCTGCCCTCGCCTCTCTGCTCTCTCCTCTCGCCTCTCCTCGCTTCAAGGCGTTGCCCCCGCTCTCGCTTTACATCCACATCCCCTGGTGCGTGCGCAAGTGCCCCTATTGCGACTTCAACTCGCATGAGATTCGTGAGCCCGTTGCCGAGGCGCGCTACATCGAGGCGCTGATCGCCGACCTGGAGGCCGCGCTGCCCCTCATCTGGGGACGCAAGGTATACACGGTGTTTTTCGGCGGCGGCACACCGAGCGTTTTTTCCGCCGACGGCATCGAGCGCATCATTGCGGCGGTGCGCGCGCGCGTGCCGCTGGCGATCGACGCCGAAATCACGCTCGAGGCCAACCCGGGGACGGTCGAAGCCGGCAAGTTTCGCGCGTTTCGAAGCGCGGGCGTCAACCGGTTGTCGCTCGGCATCCAGAGCTTCAATGCGCGGCACCTCAAGGCGCTCGGGCGCATCCACGACGACGCCGCAGCGCGGGCGGCGATCGAGAGCGCGCGCGAGAGCTTCGCAAACTTCAATCTCGATCTCATGTACGGGCTGCCGCAGCAAAGTGCGGAAGAAGCGCGGGCAGATATCGAAGCCGCGCTTGCGTTCGACCCGCCGCACATTTCGGCCTACCACCTGACGATAGAACCGAACACGTACTTTCACCGCTATCCGCCGGTATTGCCCGACGATGACCTCACCGCGCAGATGCAGGAAGCGCTCGAAGCCACACTTGCCGCTGCCGGCTACGTGCACTACGAGACGTCCGCTTTCGCGAAAGGCATTGTGGACCTGTCAGCGTCCGCCGTGCCGGCTTCCGCGTCCGCGTGCCGCCACAACCTCAACTACTGGACCTTCGGCGACTATCTCGGCATCGGCGCAGGCGCGCACAGCAAGCTATCGTTTGCGGACCGCATCGCCCGCCAGGTGCGCTGCAAACAGCCGGAGCAGTATATGCAAAGGGCTGCGGCGGGCGACGCAATACAGGCGCAGCACGACGTCGATGCAGCCGAGATTGGCTTCGAGTTCATGATGAACGCGCTGCGCCTGAGCAGCGGTTTCCCGGTGGCGCTGTTCGAGGAGCGCGCGGGAATGCCGTTGACTGTAGTCATGCGACAACTCGACGAGGCCGAACGCCGGGGGCTCATCGAACGCGACTACCGGCGCATCGCACCCACTGTGCTGGGGCGGCGCTTCCTCAACGATCTGCTGCAAATCTTCCTCGAACCCGTCGCGGTTCGAGTTGGCCACCGCCCTTCCTAGGGGCGCGATTGCGCTGCGGTTTGCCTTTAGAATAGCGGTGAGCCGGACGGGGCCGCAGGCGACGAACGCGGCGGCGGGGCACGACCGGATGGGTAGTGCTTCCCGGCACGACGGCATGGAGCACACCAGACATCACGTGAGGAGAATGTATGAGGAACCTGAAACGAGGATGGGCATGCGCCGCAGCAATAGCCGCGGCTTGCGCGGGCGCGTCAGCGCAGGCCCAGGCGCAGGCGCAGGCGCAGGCTTACCCCAATAGATTCGTCAAATTCGTTGTGACCTACCCTGCCGGCGGCAGCTCCGATGCGATGGCGCGCATCATCGGCGCGCGGCTATCGGAAATCTGGGGGCAGCAGGTCATCGTCGAATCGAAGCCGGGTGCGGCCGGCGCGATCGGCATGGAGTACGCCGCCAAGCAGCCCGCGGATGGCTACACTTTCCTGCTCGGTAATTTCGGCCCGGTGGTCGCGAATCCGCTGCTGACCAAAGTCAATTACAACGCGCAGCGCGACTTCGTTCCGGTGTCGCAGATCACGCGCGCCGCGAACATACTGGTAGTGCCGATTTCGATGCCGGCCAAGAGCACCAAACAGCTGATCGCAATCGCCCGGGCGCACCCCGGCCAGCTCGTGTTCGCCACCAGCGGCCCGGGCAGCATGTCGCATCTTGCGGGCGAGATGTTCAAGCGGCTTGCCAACGTCGACATCACCGCCGTCGCTTACAAGGGCGGCGTGCAGTCGATCGCCGACCTGATGGGGGGCCACATTCCAATGATGTTTTCGGATGCCCAGCCGGTGATGGCCAACATCCGCAGTGGCAAGCGGCGCGCGCTCGCCGTGACGAGCGAGACGCGCACGCCGTTCACGCCCGAGCTGCCCACGCTCGCCGAAGAGGGCGTCAAGGGATTCGCGGCCGCCAACTGGTGGGGGATATTGTTTCCGACCGGCGTGCCGCGGCCGATCATCGACAAGATCGCCGCGGATCTGGCGAAGGTGCTGCAGCGACAGGATGTGAAGGAACGGCTGGGCGAATTCGGCATCGAAGCGGTGTCGAGCACCCCGGAGCAGTTCGGCGCTTTCATGGCGCAGGAAACCGCGCGCTGGGGAAAGCTCATCCGCGAAGCCAACATCAAGATCGAGTGACCCCGGGCTGCGCTCGGGCAGCAGCGGGTGAAAGTGGGAAACGCCATGGCTGCTGCGATCGATGAGTTCCAGTTCTTTCTCGAAAAAGAATGGTCTGACGGGTTTCCGGTCGTTACGCCGACTGAAGAGCGCGTGCGATGGATGCTCGACGGCACGCATTGCGATCCTGCGGAGGTCATCGGTCTTGTTCCGCCGGCAGGGGAAACCGCGACGGTGCGGGACGTCGCGATTCATGCCCTGATGGCGGGGTGTCGGCCGGAGTATCTGCCCGTGGTGCTCGGCGGTATGCGGCTCGTGTTGCGCGAAGAATTCAACATGGGAGGTGTTCAGTGCACCATGCACGGGGTGGCGCCGCTGATGATCGTCAACGGTCCGCACGCCGGGCAAATCGGGCTGCACGGCGGCAATGGCTGCTTCGGCCCGGGTTTTCGCGCCAATGCGAGCATCGGCCGCGCCGTGCGGCTCATTCTGATGAACATCGGCGGCGGCCTGGCGGGCAAAGCCTCGGCCACGGTGTTTGCATCGCCATTGCGCTACACCGCCTGTCTCGCCGAGAACGCGTTGCTCACGCCGTGGGAGAGCCTTGCCGTATCGCGGGGCTATCGCCCCGACCAGAATGTGATTACGTGCGCGATGGTGGAGAGCCCGCGCCTGCATTTCGACGACGTGAGCACCGAGCCGCAGCGCCTGTTGCGTGGCATCGCGGATTCGATGACGTCGACCGGTTCGTGGAATATGTGGTTCGATGCGGACGTCGTCGTAGCGATGAGCCCCCAGCATGCCGGCCTGTGTGCGCAGGCAGGGATGAGCCGCGCGCAGACGCAGCAGCGGCTTTGGGAGCTTGCCGTGCGCGAACAGCGCAGCCTCAAGCGGGGCGGCAACTGGCGTCCGGAGCGCGCGCGGGCGATGGGCATCGATCCCGACGATGACGATCAGCCGGTCAGGGCGGTGAAGGATCCAGCGCGGCTCCATCTGATAGTCGCCGGCGGCATCGGACCCATTACGGCGGTGTGCCACGGCTGGAACGACTCGAGCCGCTCGGTTCACGGTACTTACGAGGTCTAGCAGCCTGGCGGACTGAGAAGGTCCGCCAGGCTGCTAAAAGCAAAACCGCCGCATTTTTCTGAATAGTCTAATTCCACACCGTTTCACCTCGGTCAGCACGCAGCAACGACATTTCGATGGTCTTTTTGACGACAGTTGCGCATTTTTTCCGGGGCGGTTTTGCCTAGGGTCACCCGGTGGTCGAGCTGCTGCCTCCCGTCAGCCATCTCACGCCTCAGGCGCTGCGCTGCACATCGGGAAACTGCTGTGGCGCCTGCGTGCGGTCGAACATCCCGTAGTCGCGCACGACCGACGCGACGCGCAACCGGTAATCGGCGAAAACCCCCGTGCGCCCCTGCCATTGGGCGCGATGATGCTCTTCATGCTGCCGCCACCTGATGAGGGCGGCTTCGTCGCGCCAAAACGAAAGCGACAGGATTTTTCCGGGATTGATCAGGCTCGCGAAGCGTTCGATCGAGATAAACCCGTCGATGCGTTCGAGCTCGGGACGCAGCCTGGCGGCGATGTCGAGATACTCCTGCTGGCAGCCCTCGGCAGGTTGAACTTCGAAGATGACGGCGAACATGATTTCCTTCCGCACAACCAAGAATCCCTACTACCCCTGGGCGCCGATCGTTATTTCAGCGAACGCCGCCTTGCAGGGAATTCAGCCGGTATTGTAATCGTTACTTCGCGGCAAACCGATGTCCAAATACTGCTCATTTCGCCTGGATTCCAGCTGTACGCTGGAATGACGATTGACCTGGGCCTTATGCCAAAAGAACGTCGGGCGTTGAGGGGCAGCCGGCATCGTGTCCGTCATGCCAGTGCAAACCGGCATCCAGAAGATCGTGCCTGGCCTGGATTCCAGCTTTGCGCTGGCGCACTTCAGACTCGACGCAAGATCAGGTCCCACACGCCATGACCCAGCTTGATCCCCCGATTCTCGAATTTGGTGAGCGGACGGTGCGGCGGGCGCGGTGCAAAGCCCGGCGCGGTGTTGGTGAGCCGCGGTTCGCGGTTGCAGACCTCGAGTATCTGGCCCGCGTATTCCTCCCAGTCGGTGGCGATGTGCAGGTACGCGCCGGGCTTCACGCGCGATGCGAGCAGGCTGACGAACTCCGGCTGCAGCAGGCGGCGTTTGTGGTGGCGCTTCTTCGGCCACGGATCGGGGAAAAAGATGTGGACCGCGTCCAGAGTATCCGGCGCGATCATGTCGCGCACGACTTCGACGGCGTCGTGCTGGACGATGCGCACGTTGGAGCGGCCCTGCGCGTCGAGCGTCTTGAGCAGGCTGCCGACGCCCGGCGTATGCACTTCTATTCCCAGGTAGTCATTGCCGGGGTGCTGCGCGGCGATCGCAGCCAGGGTTTCGCCCATGCCGAAACCGATTTCGAGGACTTTCGGCGCGCTGCGCCCGAAGCACGCGTCCAGATCGATCGGCCGCGGCGCATAGGGGATGCCGAACCGCGGCAGCAGCGTATGGTAGGCGCGCTGCTGCGCGTTCGATACGCGGCCCTGGCGCAGCACGAAGCTGCGGATGGGGCGATGCGTCATCAGCGATCGATGGTGCCGCAGACGCGCGGAGCGCGAACTGCGCGTCAGCCGGTCTGGCGCGGCGGCCGGTTGAACGGCAGCAACGACAGCGCGCGCGCCATCGCGCACGAGCTCGACATCCCCGCGTAGACGAGCCCGCCACCCACGGCGAGCGGCAGCAGCAGAAACCACGGCGTCGCCAGGGCGCCGAGCACGACCCCGCCGGCCACCAGCGCGCCCGTGACGATCTGGACCTGCCGCGAGATACTCACGGGCGCACTGGCGTCGGTCACGGCCGTGGCATCGGTCACTGTCGGCAACCCTGCTTCCTGCCATGCCGTGTAGCCGCCCTCGAGATGGGAAACGTCCGTGCAGCCCGCCGCCATGAGTTGCAGGGCAGCCTCCGGCGAGCGCAACCCGAACTGACAACACACCACGAGGCGTTTTTCCCGGGGCACGGCTGCCGGGTCCAGCGCCGCCAGCGGCATCGACCGGGCACCTGCGATGCGCTCGCGCGCGAACTCGTTCGCGTCACGCACGTCGAGAAGCACCAGGTCGCCTTTGCCCAGCTCCGCCTGCAGTTGCGCCGGCT
Source organism: Burkholderiales bacterium (assembly GCA_046715035.1). GTDB lineage: Bacteria > Pseudomonadota > Gammaproteobacteria > Burkholderiales > SG8-41 > PALSA-1004. Next base: position 16,720 of record JBKJZR010000300.1, read on the forward strand.
GCATCACGCCTGGTGGCGCGGCGCCGGGCGCGCCGGGAAGCGCGCTGCGAGTCGCCTGTCCGCACAGTTCGTTGGCAGGCAGCGCTTCCATGATCTTCTGCGGCATCGGCAGGTTGAGCTTGGCCATGAATTCGCGGAACTGCTCGCGCGTGCGCCCGGCGAAACGCGGGTTGCAGCGCAATTCCTCGCCGACGGTGGTGACGGTGAGCCCGCGATAGTCGTGCCCGGGATAGATCAGCGTGTCGGCCGGCAGCGTGAACAGCCGCTGCGTCACGGAATCGTAGAGGCGCCCGGCATCCCCGTTCTGAAAATCCGTGCGCCCGCAGCCGCGGATGAACAACGCGTCGCCGCTCAGCACGCGATCGGTATTGATGCGGTAAGCCATATGACTGTCGGTATGGCCCGGCGTCGCTATCGCCGTGATCGTTATCGCGCCGATCTGCAGGCAGTCGCCGTCGCGCACGAAGCGGTCGGCGCAACCGACGTTCGCATGGTCGGGCACGACGCCCGTGCAGCCGGTCACTTCGCGCAGCCTGCCTGCACTGGTGATGTGATCGGCGTGCACGTGGGTCTCGAGCACGTGCACGAGCTTGAGGTCGAGCTCCGCCAGGATCTTGAGGTCGCGCTCGAGCTGCGGCAGCACGGGATCGACCAATACCGCTTCGCGTGCCGTCTCGTCACCGATGAGGTAGGTGTAGGTGCTCGATTCCTTATCGAAGAGCTGGCGGAATATCATGCTCGCCTCCGGCGCGGGTTCATCCAAAAAGAATACGCGCATTGCCGTGGCAAAACGAGCGCGACGGCCGGTCAGCGCTTGGCGATGAGGCCGGCCGCAGGCGAGCTGGCAGAGGCGACATAGGGCTTTTTCGGCATGCGCCCGGCGAGGAACGCATCGCGGCCCGCCTCGACCGCCTTTCTCATCGCGGCGGCCATCAGCACCGGATTCCTGGCGGCGGCGATCGCGGTATTCATGAGCACGCCGGCACAGCCCAGCTCCATCGCGATGGCCGCGTCCGAAGCCGTCCCCACGCCGGCATCGACCAGCACCGGAACCCGGGCATTGTCGATGATGATCTGCAGGTTCCAGGGGTTGAGTATGCCCATCCCCGAGCCGATCAGCGACGCGAGCGGCATCACGGCTGCGCAGCCCGCTTCCTCGAGCTGGCGCGCGGCGATCGGGTCGTCGCTGCAATACACCATTACGGTGAAGTTGTCCTTGACCAGGACGGCGGCCGCCTTGAGGGTTTCTCCCATGTTGGGGAACAACGTCTTGTCGTCACCGAGCACTTCGAGCTTGACCAGGGCGTGACCATCGAGCAGCTCGCGCGCGAGCCGCAGCGTACGCACTGCCTCGTCGGCGGTGTAGCAGCCTGCGGTGTTGGGCAGAATCGTGAACTGCGAGGGCGGCAGCACATCGAGCAGACTCGGCTGCCCCGGGTCCTGGCCGATGTTGGTGCGGCGGATCGCCACCGTGACGATCTGCGCGCCGCTCGCCTCGATCGCCGCGCGCGTCTCGGCGAAGTCTTTGTACTTGCCGGTGCCGACCAGCAGGCGCGATTGGTAGGACTTGCCGCCGATGATCAGCGGATCGAGATTTTCGTTGGGCTTCATGGTTGACTCAGGACTCCGGATTCAATTCGCAATTTGCTCGGTTTCGTGCCGTCGCGCAATGATCGCAGTCAATTTTCACCGGGTTCGAAGTGAAGCGTGAAGTCCGCTCCCTTCTCCCCGGGGAGAAGGGCCGGGGATGAGGGAAGGTCTTGATCTCCATTCGCACGCAGCGTCTCACCCACCGCCGACCGCGACCACGATCTCGAGCCTGTCGCCATCGCCCAGCATGCGCGTCGCCAGCGCGCTGCGCGGAACGATCTCACCATTGCATTCGAGCGCGACACGCTTGCCGGCGAGGCCCAGGCGCTCCAGCAACTGCCGGCAGTCGAGCGGCTGCTCGAACTCGCGCGCCACGCCGTTAACGGTAAGAGCGATCAAAGAGGGCTCCGAAAAATAAAGAACACACGGGGACGCACACGATTTTGTAGCTGGAAATGTGCGCGTCCCCTTTTTAAAAACTCAGCGTAGCGTTCGCGCCGATCAGGTAATTGCGCCCCGGCGCAGGCTCGTAGAAGCGCCCGTTGCCGTCGGCGACGATCACCGAGCCTATGTAGTGCCGGTCGGTGACGTTGTCGGCGCGCACAAACTGGGTCAGTCGCCACGCCTTGCCGCGCTGCTCGAATCCCGCCCGCAGGTTGGCGATCGTATAGCGATCGGCGAAGCCGCTGTTCACGTCATTGACGTAGACCTTGCCATTGGAGCGCAGTTCAAGTCCGGCATGGAAGCCGCTCGCGGCGTGACGCCACACGAGCTCGCCGAACAGCGTATAAGCCGGCACGCCGGGCAGCTTGTTTCCGGCGCGCACCGTGACCGGCGGCGTGCCGGCGGAGAACGGCTGCGTGAACTCGGCATCGAGCCACGTATAGGCCAGATAGGCTTCGAATCCCGCGCCGAGATAGCTCTCGACCGAAGCTTCGACGCCCTGGCGCCGTGTCTTCGATGCGTTCTTGAAATCGGTGCGGCCGCCGGCCGCGCTGTTGACGACGATCTCGTCGCGGGTGGCGATGTGGAACACCGCAAGATTCACGCGCGCGGCGGTGGCTATCCGGGCCTTGACTCCGATCTCCTTGTGCAGGCTGGTCGCCGGCTGGAGCGCGAAATTAAGTCCGGTCGCGCCGCCCGGCCGGTAGGCCAGCTCGGCGAACGTCGGCGTCTCGAAGCCGCGCCCGATATTCGCGTAGATGTTCCATCCTGGCGCAGCCCTGAAAACGATGCCGGCCACCGGCGTCGTCCTGGTGTAGTCGACCTCGCCGCTGTCGTCGGGATTGCCGGCCGCGATGAAGTAATCCTGAGAATCGAAATGGACCCGACTGTGGCGCACGCCCGCGGAGGCGCTCCAGCGCTGCGCGAACTTCCATTCGAGCTGCGCGTAGAAGTCGGCGTTGGTCACGGTATCGTTTTCGTCGCGCTTGCGCGCTCCCGCGACGCCGTTGTTGTTGAGGTAGCCGCGGCGATCCTCGGCCATGCGGTCGTAGTCGACGCCGGTCGTGAGCGTGACGGGGCGCTCGCCCGCGAATTGGTGCGTCCAGCGCAGCCCCAGCCCCCGGTAGCCACGATCGAGGTCGACGACGCCCCCGGATGAGGTCGCCGCTGCCTGTGCCGCCAGAGGAATCGCCAGATACTGCGTGACCTGCCGGTCGCCCGCGTAGATCCGCGCCTGCAACTGATCGGCGCTGCCCACGTCTAGATCGTAAACGAGGCCGAGCTGGTTCTGGCGCACGCTCTTGCGCGTGTTGAACGTCAGCGCGCTGGGATCGACCTGGCGTGGATTGGCGATCGCCTGGGCGCGCGTGAGGCCCAGCGGATCCTGTGTGTCGGGCTGGTCGAGGGCGTTCAGCACCAGCGTCAGGCGTCCCGCGGGCAGATTCAGCCTGAACTTCGCGTTGCCCTGATCGCGCGTGACGGCGCTGTGATCGCGGTAGCCGTCGCTTTCGAACCGGGAAACGTCCGCGAGGTAGTTGAAGCTGCCGCTTTGCCCGCCGAGCTGGAGGCCGGCTTTGCGCATGCGATAGCTGCCCGCAAACAGCGATCCCGTGAAAGTGGGCTCGGGCGGTCCGTCGGCGGTGAAGATCTGGATCACGCCACCCGCGGCGTTGCCGTAGAGGCTCGAGAACGGCCCGCGCAGAACCTCGATGCGCTCGGCCGACGACAGGTTGAACGACGCTGCCTGCCCCTGGCCGTCGGGCATCGTGGCCGGTATGCCGTCGGCGATCAGACGGATACCGCGCACGCCGAAAGTCGAACGCGCGCCGAAGCCGCGCGACGAGATCTGCAGGTCCTGCGCGTAATTCTGGCGATTCTGCACGACGATACCCGGCACGCGGTTGAGCGCTTCGGACAGGTTCACTTGCGGGTTGCCGTCCTGTATGACGGTCCTGTCGACGCTGTCGATGGCCACCGGCAGATCGAAGCTGTCGCGTTCGGTGCGGGTCGCGCTGGTCACCACTTCCGGCAGCAACACCGCTTGCGCTGGCCTTTCCTGGGCCGCGGTCGCCGCCGCTGTGCACAATGCAACGACGGCCGGGATCCTGCAGTACAGCTTCGGGCGGTTCGGGCACATCTGGTCAGCGGATGCGTGACAGGTAATGCGCCATCGCTCTGATATCGGCATCCGGCAGGTCATAGACCACGCTGTTCATCATGGTGCAGCAGATATTGCGGAGCGAGAGCGCACGCGGACGAAGATCGAAGCGCTGCCTTGCATGCCGTCCCAGCTAAGCCGTGTGCTCGTCCCAGATGCGCTTTACCGTGGCATGCAGAGTAAGCGGATCGAAGGGTTTCGCGATCACGTCCACTGCGCCCAACGCGCACAGTGTTTCTATCTCCAGGGGCGTCGTGCGCGCCGTCAGGAAGACCACCATGATTTCGGCGGCGTCGGGACGCTCGCGCAGGCGCTTCAGCACCGTGGGGCCATCCATGTCCGGCATCATCACATCGAGCAGGATGAGCTGCGGCGCAATCTCCGGCAACGCGTCCAGCGCCTCGGCCCCCGATGCGCAGGTGCGCACGTCGAGTCCGCCGAGCTTCGCAAGCGCCAGCCGGACGATAGTCCGAATATCGGGATTGTCCTCGACCAGGAGGACTTTACGCAGCGCCGCGCCCATGCTCGCTATGCGTGCGCCGACTGCATCAGCGCGTCGAGCAACTGCCTGAAGTGAGCCTGGTCGGCAGCCTCGGGCACCACGCCCCGCTCGAAATACGGCTCCAGAAACGACTCGGCGACTCGCGCCGCGTCGGTGACCTCGGGCACCCCCATGGTCTTCGCGGCGCCCACCAGCGTGTGGAGCTCCCTCTTCAGATCCTGCATGCGCGACGGCAGCACCGCGCCAGCGATCAGCGCATTCCAGAGGCTGTCCAACTCAGCCATCTTCGCCGGCAGTCCGCGCCGGTAATCGGCGCTCAATTCCTCGAAATAGCGCTTGAAGTCGTCCGCTGCCATGCGAGCGTGCTTCAGGGCGGGGAAAGGCCGAGCACCGTCTTCACGGCCTTGAGCAGGATTTCCGATTCGAAAGGCTTGGTGATGTATCCGTCGGCGCCGCCGGCGAGCCCGTCGAGCACGGCGTCCCGTGTCGCTTTCGCAGTGAGCATCACGACGGGTACGGTCTTGAGCGCAGGGTGCTGGCGCATCTTGAGCAGAATCTCGAAGCCGTCAGCATCGGGCAGCATCACATCCAGCAGCACCAGATCGGGACGCGGCGGACGGCTCAACTCGTTGATGATCTCGTCACGCGTCGACGCGACGCGCACCTCAAAACCTTCGAGCGTCAGGAACTGCTTGAGGAACTTGATGAGATGCGGCTCGTCCTCAACAACGACCACCGAAATCGGCTGGCCCTTCACCGGCTGGCGCACCGTGCCGGCGCGGCGGGCGATCCTGACGTAGTAGCCAAGCTTCTGCAGCGTCGTTGCGCCCGAAGCCGCTTCTGCCGTCGCGTCGGCGATCTCGCCCGCGGACGGCCGCGCCGCCTTGGCGTTGAAGAACTGCACGAAATCGAGGGCGTTGGTCTTCTCGGCAACCGCGATCAGGTTGCTTTGACTGAGTTTCCTCAAAGCGGCGACCACGGATTCCGGCGGCAGGGAGCGCATGCGCGCCTTGATCTCGGCCACCGTCGAAGTGCCATCGATCTGCACCAGCAGCTCGAGTTCGGGCGGACTGAGTGAAGTCGCGGCGCC
>JBKJZR010000301.1:0-3369 GCA_046715035.1 Burkholderiales bacterium
GACATGGAAGTGGCCATGGCAGTCGAGAGCTTCACCTCGGACAAGTACGGCGTCGTCTACCACACGCGTTCGCCCGAACCGGTCGGGGGCTTGCGAGTCTGCTTCATCACGATGGGCGACTGCGAGCTCGAGTTCCTCGCCAACTTCGATCCGAACCAGGGCGCGCACGTCGAGCACGGCCGCTCCGGCTCGACACGCCAGGACCAGGGCGCGATCACGCGCTTCGTCGGCTCGCGCGGGCGCGGGCTGCATCACGTCGCGGTCAAGGCGGCCGACATCAATGCCACGCTCGCCGCGATGGCCGGGGCCGGTTTGCCGATGATCGACGTGAAGGGGCGCCCCGGCTCGCGCCGTGCGCTGATCGGCTTTCCGCACCCGAAGGCACTCGGCGGGATCCTGATGCATATCGTGCAGCGCGATGCATAGCGAACTCGTGCTGACCGAGCGGACAGGCGATTGCCTGGTCGCCCGCCTGAATCGCCCGGACGACGGCAACGCGATCAGCCTCGCCGTGGCCCAGGCGCTCAGCGCGGTCGTCGCAGAAGCCGCGGCGGACGCCTCGCTGCGCTCGATGGTGATTACCGGCGCCGGAAGCAGGTTCTTCTGCACGGGCGGCGATGTGAAAGCGTATGCGAAGCTGGGCACCGCGGCCGACCTGAACGAAGTCTTCGACGTTGTGCGCGATCTGCTCGACTCGATCGAGTCCCTGCGCTTCCCGGTCATCGCCGCGATCAACGGCTATGCGCTCGGCGGCGGAGCGGAACTCGCGCTTGCCTGCGACGTGCGCATCATGGAGGCCTCGGCGCAGATCGGTTTTCCGCAATCGCGCCTCGGAATTATGCCGGGCTGGGATGGCATCGAGCGCATGCTGCCGCTGATCGGGCGTGCTGCAACGACGCGTCTCTTGCTTACTGGCACTCGCGTGCGCGCCGAGGAGGCGCGTGCCATCGGTCTCGTCGATGAGGTCGTTGCCGATGGACAGTGCATCGCGCGCGCGCTCGAGTTGGCGCTTACGATCGCCGAAACCGCACCCTTGTCCTCCGGCGCGATCAAGACAACACTACGCGATGCCTGGTCCGGCGATGCTCATGGTGCGCGCATGCGGGCGCGCCAAGCCTTCGCGCGGCTGTGGTTTACCGAAGATCACAAGGAAGCCGAGAAGGCGTTTGCGGAGAAACGCGCGCCCCGATTCGCAGGGCGTTAAAGGTGGCAAGCAACCCATCACCGGAGGCACCGTCATGAAGAGATGCAACACGATGCTGTGCGCTGTCATTGCAGCACTGTTCGGCGTTTCGACCCTCGTTTCGGCGCAGGACTTCCCGTCCAGGGGGCCGATCCGGCTGGTGGTCGGCTTTGCGCCCGGCGGCGGCACCGATGCGATTGCCCGCTCGCTCAACGTGCGTCTGGGCGAAGTGCTCAAGCAGACGGTGGTGGTCGAAAACCGTTCCGGCGCGGGCGGGGCTCTGGCCACCGAACTCGTCGCCAAGTCCGCCCCCGACGGCTACACGGTGAGCTTTACCCTGAACAACCACTCGATCAACCAGGCGCTGTATCCCAAGCTGCCGTTCGACACCGAGCGCGACCTGCGCGCGGTCACGCTGGTCGGCACGCTGCCGCAGGCCTTCGCCTCGCACCCGAGCGCCACCGCCACGACGCTGCAGCAGTTTCTACAGCTCGGCCCGAAGAACGACCCGAAGCTGCGCGTGTATGCCAACGGCGGCGTCGGGTCGCCGGGGCATTTCGCCGCGGCTTACCTCGAGTCGCTTGCCGGCGTCGAATTTACGCACGTGCCATACCGCGGCGCAGGCCCGGCAATAACGGATGTGATCGGCGGACAGGTGCCGTACATCCTCTCCACGCTGACCGGGCTGCTGCCGCACATCCGCGCTGGCAAGTTGAGGCCGATCGCGGTGACTTCGCCGGAGCGCTCGCCGCTGCTGCCGAACGTTCCGACCATTGCGGAAAGCGGTTTTAAGGGCTACGACATGGACACGTGGATCGGCACCTTCGTCCCGCGCGCCACGCCGCCCGCGATCATCAAGATACTGCACGAGGCGACGCTCGAAGCGCTCAAGTCTCCGGCGGTGCGCGAGCGCGTCGAAGCGCAGGCCGGCCGCCTGATCGGCAGCAGCGGTGAGGCGCTCGATGCGATTGTCGCCGATGACATCAAGCGCTACACCAAGATCGTGCGCGAGCGCGGCATCAAGGCCGAGTAGCAGGCCAGCTCGGCGGACGAATGTGCGTAGTCGCGAGTTCGCACCCGCCCATTCGCACTCATCACAACGAATCGGATTTCCCGCACCACGTAGCGGGCTGTGGTCTGCGAGCAAATTCGGTTGTAGCTACTAGTACAGCCACCGGCGCGATACACTTCGCGCGACAGCGTCCGTGCTGCGTTCGCGCGTCAGTCGGCGCGCGCACCCGACGACTTGACCACCTTCGCCCACTTCTCCACATCGGACACGAGAATCTTCCGGAACTCCTCGGGCGTAGTCACAAAAATCTCCGCGCCCTGTGCGCGCAAAAAGGTCTGCGTCTCCGCATTCTTCAGTATGTCGGCCACATCGGCATTGATCTTACGCACGATCTTCGAGTCCGTCCCCGCCGGCGCCAGAATGCCCCACCACGGATTGACGTCAAACTTCGGCATGCCTGACTCCGCCACGGTTGGAACCGCGGGCGCCGCCGAGATGCGGTTCGCGCTCGTCACGGCAAGCGCTCGCACGCTCCCACTCGTCACGTGCTGGAGCGAGGAGGGCACGCTCGGAAATGCCGAATCCACCTGACCGCCGATGACATCGACGATCGACTGGGCGATGCCCTTGTAGGGCACGTGCAGCATGCGCGTGCTGGTCTCGAGCATGAGCATTTCGCCAATCAGGTGGGGGACCGACCCGTTTCCCGACGACCCGAAAGAGATCGCATTGGGTTTCTTGCGGGCGAGCGCTACGAACTCGCGGAGATCCTTGGCCGGGTGGTTGCGGTGCACGATCAGAAAGAACGGCGTGACGGCAACGGTGGCCACGGTCTGAAAATCCTTGACCGAGTCGAAAGGCAGCTTCGGATAGAGGCTTTGATTGATCGCCTGAGAGCCGGCGTAAGTGAAGAGCAGCGTGTAGCCATCGGCCGCGGATTTCGCGACGATGTCCGTGCCGAGCGTTCCCGCCGCTCCTGGGCGGTTGTCGACGACGACGGGCTGACCCCACCGCGCGCTCAGGCGCTGGCCGATCGCGCGCGCAAAAATATCCGTGCCGCCGCCGGGAGCCTGCGGGACGACGAAGCGCACGGGCCGCACTGGATAGTCCTGAGCGCCGGCCGGCAAGGCGAGGATGACGAGACAGCCGAACGCAGCGATTCGGCCCAGCAGAC
>JBKJZR010000302.1:0-15898 GCA_046715035.1 Burkholderiales bacterium
TGCAGCAGCGGACCTCCATCTGCCGCGCGCTCATCCACGAGCCCGAGATCCTGTTGCTCGACGAGCCGTTCGGCGCGCTCGACGCTTTTACCCGCGAAGAATTGTGGTGCGTGCTGCGCGATATTCACGCCGCGCGCAACGTCACCGTGATGCTGGTAACGCACGATCTGCGCGAAGCGGTGTTTCTTGCCGATACCGTATACGTGATGTCGAACCGTCCAGGCCGGATCATCAAACGGCGCGCAGTCGATATTGCGCGCCCGCGCGACCTCGAAGTGACTTATACGCCGCAGTTTTCGGTGATCGTGCACGAGCTTCGCAGCCTGATCGGAGGCAGGCATTGATCGACCGGCGCATGTTTTACATACAGGTCGTGTCGCCCGCGGTGTTCACGATCGCGCTCTTTCTGATTTGGGAGATCGCATGCCGCGCGTTCAAGCTGCCGCTCACGATACTGCCCGCGCCCTCGAATGTGTTTGCGGCGCTGTGGCAGTTCAAGGGTCCGATCGTCAGCAATTCAGCGGTGACGCTGTGGACGACGCTCGCCGGCTTTGCAATCGCAACCGTGTTCGGCTTGCTGCTGGGCATTCTGATCGGCTGGCATAAAGTCATTTATGCGGGTCTCTATCCGGTGTTGATCGGTTTCAATTCGATACCGAAAGTCGCCGTGGTGCCGGTGCTGATCCTGTGGTTCGGCATCGGCGAAGTGCCGGCCATCATTACTGCTTTTCTCATTTCGTTTTTTCCGATCGTCGTGAACGTCGCAACAGGGCTGGCGACGACCGAGCCGGAGCTGGAGGATGTCCTGCGCGCGCTCGGGGCGTCCAAGCTGGACGTCATGAGAAAAGTCGGTATTCCACGTTCCCTGCCTTACTTCTTCGGCTCGCTCAAGGTCGCGATCACGCTCGCTTTCGTGGGCGCGGTCGTTTCCGAGACGGTCGGTGCCAACCGTGGGATCGGACACCTGATGCTCTCCGCGCAGGCGAACTTCCAGGTGCCGCTGGTGTTCGCGGGCCTGATTGCGCTGGCGGTGCTCGGTATCGTGCTGTACGCGATCACCGCTGCGATCGAAACGCGCTTTACCGGCTGGGCATTCAGAAGCCAGGCGAGGACCTAGGCCGCGCGTGGAAAATTACATCGTCGATTGGCTGAACCTCGGCTTGCGCTGGCTGCACCTGATCGCAGGCGCCGCGTGGATCGGCGCCTCCTTGTATTTCGTCATGCTCGACATGTCGTTGCAAGCGCCGAAAAAGGCGGCGGATGCCGAGCGCGGGGTTGTCGGGGAGCTGTGGGCCGTGCATGGGGGAGGCTTCTATCAGAGTCAGAAGTTTCCGACCGGGCCTAAAGGCGAGCCGCTTACCGAGGACCTGCACTGGTCGAAATGGGAGGCCTATACCACGTGGCTCTCGGGCATGGGCCTGCTGGCGATCATCTACTGGTGGGGCGCGCACGCCTATCTGATCGACCGCTCGGTGATGGACCTTTCCGTTCCGGCAGCGATTGCGATCAGCGCCGGCTCGCTCGTCTTCGGCTGGCTCGTGTACGACGCGCTCTGCAGGCGCATTGCCAACGACCTCGCACTCTCGATCGTTGTTTATGTGCTTCTCGTTGCCGCCGCATGGGGCTACGGGCAGGTGTTCGGCGCGCGTGCCGCGTACATCCATGCCGGGGCGCTGATCGGCACGCTCATGGTGTGGAACGTGTTCTTCCAGATCATCCCCGGACACAAGCAAATGCTGGCCGACATTCGCGCCGGGCGCGAGCCCGACCCGCTGCCGGGCATGATCGGCAAGCAGCGCAGCGTCCACAACACCTACTTCACGCTGCCGGTGCTGTTCATCATGATCAGCAATCATTACCCGCTCACCTTCGGCCACAAGCACGCATGGGCCGTGCTCGCCGTGTTCATGCTGTCGGGGGCGCTGATCCGCCAGTATTTCGTGCTGCGGCACGTCGGCAGGAATGCCGTGGCTCTGCCTGCGGTGGCGAGCGTGCTGCTGCTCGGGTTAGTCGTCCTGCTCGCACCGCCACGCGGCGGTAGCGCCGCTCTCAGTGCTGTGGCGACGGAGCCCACATTTGCACATGTGCAGTCGATCATCACCGAGCGCTGTGTGGTGTGCCACGCGGTCAAGCCGACGTTCGCGGGATTCGCGCAGCCACCCGCAGGGCTTGTGCTCGAGGCCTCTGCGCAGATCCAGGCCGCGGCACCGCGCATCCACCAGCAGACGATTGCAACGCACGCGATGCCGCTGGGCAATGTCACGCAGATGACCGAGGAAGAACGTGCACTGCTCGGCAGGTGGCTTGCGGCGGGGGCGAAGCTCGAATGACAATCCACGCGGCAGCGCTTTTCGCCGGACGCGTCGATGACCGCGGCTTCATGCAGGCGGGATTCGAGGGCCTCATGCGCGCGCGCGACGAGCTCGACTTCTCCGTTTCGTACATCGATGGCATTGCGCCGGAGCGTGACCGGCTGCTGGACGCACTGCGCAAGCTCGCCCGCTCAGGCGCTGCGCTGGTGATCGCCCACGGCGGCCAGAACAATGAAGCTGCGCAAGTCGCCGCCGCCGAATTTGCGGACACCCGTTTCGTAGTCACCCAGGGCAATGTCGTCGCCCCGAACCTCGCGAGCTACGACGTCCTGCAGGAGCAGTCGGCGTGGCTTGCCGGCGCGGCGGCAGGGCTTCTTACTCGCAGTGATGTCGTCGCACATATCTCCGGCATACGCGTGGTCCCCGGTCTCAAAGGCAGGGCCGCTTTCGCCGCCGGGGTGAAAGCGGCAAATGCGCGGGCGACGCTGCTAACCACTTTCTGCGGCACGCAGGATGACACCGAGGTTGCACGCCGCACGGCGAACGCGCAGATCCAGGCGGGCGCTGACATTCTCTTCACGATGCTCAATGCGGGTATGCCGGGCGCGATCGACGCTTGCCGCGCACACGGTATCAAGCAGATCGGCAACGTGCGCGACTGGGTGAAGGTGGCGCCGGACGTATTCGTGGGCTCTGCGCTCGCAGACGTGGGTCTCGCGCTTTTTCATTGCTGCAGCGATCTCAAGACCGGGCGTTGGCGAGGCGCCGTAGTCCGGCGTTTGGGGCTCGAGGATGCCCAGGCCGTACGGCTGGTGCTGAGCGCCGACACGCCGCGCGAGGTACGCGAGTCGATCGAGAAGTTCCGCGCCGCCATCATCGGCGGCGAGATCTCGATTCCGGAGACTTACGAGGGTCCCGAGTTCACCCCAACCTGAAGGCAATACGATATGCAACGGGTTCGACGGAAATTGCTGCTGTGCGCCTTAAGCGCTTTTATGTGCGGCACTTCGTGCGCTGCGTTTGCGCAGGAGGACCGCTGGCCTGCGAAGCCGGTGAGGCTCATCGTCACTTTCCCGCCGGGCGGATCGAGCGATCTCATCGCGCGCCTGATCGCGCCGAAGCTCGCTGCAGCCCTGGGTCAGCAATTCATCGTCGACAACAGGGCAGGTGCGGACGGCATGATCGGCTCGGAGTTCGTGGCGAAGGCCGCGCCCGATGGATATACTTTTCTCATTTCGAACGTCGGCCCGCAGGGCATCGCGCAGAGTCTGTATCGCAAGATCCGCTACGACGCGCTCAGAGATTTCACGCACATCGCGCACCTCGGCGCGATCGCGCACGTGCTCGTGGTCACAACGTCTTTTCCCGTGCAGAACCTGCCGGCGTTCGTAAAGCTCGCACGCGCGAAGCCGGGCGAAATCAATTTCGGCTCGGGAGGTCCCATCAACCATCTCACCGGAGAGCTCCTCAACGCGAAAGCGGGCATCAAGCTGACTCACGTGCCGTACAAGGGGACGGCGGCCTCGATCATCGAAGTGCGCGGCGGCATGGTGCCCGCCGCCATCGCTCCGCTGCCGGCGACGATCGAGATGATGCGCGCAAAGCAACTGCGCGCGCTCGCCGTCACATCGGCCCAACGCTCGCCGCTTGCGCCCGAGGTCCCCACGTTTGTCGAACTGGGCTATCCCGATCTCGTCGTCGAGAACTGGGTCGGTATTTCGGGTCCGGCGAAACTGCGCGACGATCTTGTGAACCGCATGGCTGCGGAAAGCCGTAATCTCATGAACGCGCCCGAGCTGCGCAGCCGCTTCAACGAGCTCGGGGTCGGCCTCCAGTTCAAAGGACCCGAAGAGTACACGGCCTATGTCCGGGCAGAGATCGAGAAGTGGCGCGCGATCGTCGTGTCCTCGGGCGCGCAAGTCGAATGAAAGTGGATCGCGTCGAACCCGATGGCCGCCAGCGAAATGAACGAGGCTGAGCTTTTCGGGGAGGAGCGCCGCGCCGTTCGGTTTCTGCTCGACGGCGAGCTGACGACACTGCAAGGCGCCGAGCCCACAATGACAGTACTCACCTGGCTGCGCGAGCATGAGCGCCGCACAGGAACGAAGGAAGGTTGCGCCGAGGGCGATTGCGGCGCCTGCACCGTCGTGCTGGCCGAGCTCGACGGCGAACATCGGGTTCGCTTTCGGGCAGTCAACTCCTGTATTCGGTTTCTTCCCACGCTCGACGGCAAAGCGCTTTTCACCGTCGAAAGCCTGCAAGGCCGGGACGGGCGGTTGCATCCGGTGCAGCGCGCGATGGTCGAGTGTCACGCGTCGCAGTGCGGCTTCTGTACCCCCGGATTCGTGATGTCGCTCTTCGCGCTCTACAAAAGCGAACCGGCGCCGAGCCGCAGCCGCGTAGCCGATACCCTTGCGGGCAACCTCTGCCGCTGCACCGGTTACCGCCCGATCGTCGACGCAGCGCGACGCATGTACGAGTATGAGGCTGAAGCCGGGCCGGGCGAGTGGTTGCATGCTGCGTGCTCGAGGGCGGACAAACCGCGGGCGCAGGCGGCGGAGCACCGACTGACCGGGCAGCTCGCCGCAATCCGGCCGCACGGTACACTCGTTCTTGAACACCACGGCAGCAAATACTACGCGCCGACCGACCTGAAATCGCTCATGGCGCTGCTGCGCGAGCATCCCGCCGCGTGCATTCTCGCCGGGTGCACCGATGCAGGCCTGTGGGTTACCAAGCAGCACCGCGATCTGCCCACGCTCATTTACATCGGCGACGTCCCCGAGCTGCAGGAGATCGCCGTCAGCACGACCCACGTCGAGATCGGCGCCGGCGCGTCGCTGACCGCGGCCTACGACGCGATCGTCGGGCACTACCCGCAGCTGCTCGAGCTTTACCGGCGCTTCGGCTCGCCGCCGATCCGCAACGCTGGCACCCTCGGCGGCAATCTCGCGAACGCCTCGCCGATCGGCGACTCGATGCCGATTCTGATCGCGCTGGGCGCCAGCGTCGTGCTGAGCAACGCAGTCGCTGCGCGCGAGCTCCTGCTCGAAGACTTTTACCTGGCATACCAGAAGACCGCACGCGCGCCCGGGGAGATCGTGACCCGCGTGCGGGTACCCTTGCCGTCGCCGGGGCACAAAATCGCCACCTACAAGGTTTCCAAACGCTTCGATCAGGATATTTCTGCGCTGTGCGGCGCCTACTCGGTCGCCCTGGAAAACGGCCGGATCAAGGAAGTGCGTATCGCCTATGGCGGGATGGCGCCCACGCCGCAGCGCGCACTTCGCTGCGAGCAGGCGCTGCAGGGAAAGGCCTGGGACGAGCCCAGCGTGCGCGCGGCCATGATCGCGCTCGATACGGACTACGCGCCGATCACCGACATGCGCGCCTCGGGCGGATACCGCGCGCGCGTGGCCCGCAATCTGCTGTATCGGTTCTTCCTCGAAACATCAGGCGCGGGCGCGCGCACCCGCGTCATCGAGTATGCCGAGTAGAGCATGAGCGAGGCACCCATCCGCGGCGGCGCCGGCATGCCACAGCAGCACGAGAGCGCCCATCTGCACGTGACGGGGACGGCGACCTACATCGACGATATTGCGGAACCGCGCGGCACGCTCTACGCCGCGGTCGGCATGAGCGCGCGGCCGCACGCGAGATTGAAATCGGTCGATCTGGCGGCAGTAAAGGCCGCCCCGGGCGTGGTGGCCGTCGTCACCGCGCAGGACGTGCCGGGCGAGAACAACGTCGGCACGGTCAGGAAGGACGAGCCGATCTTCGCCACCGATCTCGTCGAGTATGCCGGACAGTCGATATTCGCAGTGGTCGCGCAGAGCGTCGAGCAGGCGCGCCGCGCCGCGCGCCTTGCCGTGATCGAGTACGAGGACCTGCCCGCATATGTAGACGCCGCGTCGGCGCTCGCCGCCGGCTCGTTTGTCCTGCCGAGCGAAAGAATTGCTCGCGGCGATGCCGCCGCAGCGCTCGCAGCGGCGCGCCACCGGCTGCAAGGCGAGTTCAGGATCGGCGGTCAGGACCACTTCTATCTGGAAGGTCACATCGCGCTCGCCGTCCCGCAAGAGGATGGCGACATGCTCGTCTACAGTTCGACCCAGCACCCTGGAGAGGTGCAGGGTGTGGTGGCGCACGCGTTGGGCATCAAGGACAAGGACGTCGTGGTCGAGTGCCGGCGCATGGGGGGCGGCTTCGGCGGCAAGGAAAGTCAGCCCGCGCTCATCGCCTGCATCGCTGCCGCCGCCGCTGTGAAGACGGGTCGCGCGGTCAAGCTGCGGCTCGACCGTGACGACGATATGGTGATGACCGGCAAGCGCCATGACTTCGTGGTGCGCTACGACGTCGGCTTCGACGCGAACGGCGGCATCCGGGGCGTCGCGTTCGAGCTCGCCTCGCGCTGCGGTTTTTCGGCGGACCTCTCCGGACCCGTCAATGACCGCGCGATGTTCCACACCGACAACTGCTACTACCTCGAAAACGTCACGATCGTCTCGCACCGCTGCAAGACGCATACGGTTTCGAATACCGCGTTCCGCGGCTTCGGCGGGCCGCAGGGCATGATGGCGATCGAGTACGTGATCGATGAGATCGCGCGCGCTTTGCGCAAGGATCCCCTCGAAGTTCGGCGCGCGAACTTCTACGGCATCGGCGCGCGCGACGTGACGCCGTACCAGATGAAGGTGGAAGACAACATCATCGATGCGCTGACGGGCGAGCTCGTCCTGCCGGACAACGCCGACTATTTCGCGCGGCGCGAGGCGGTGCGCGCGTTCAATGCCGCAAGCCCGGTGCTTAAGCGCGGTATCGCCCTGACGCCGGTGAAATTCGGCATTTCATTCACCGCGACCCACTTCAATCAGGCGGGAGCGCTCCTGAACCTCTACTCCGACGGCACCGTGATGCTCAATCACGGCGGCACCGAGATGGGCCAGGGGCTGTTCACCAAAGTGGCGCAAGTCGTCGCACAAGAGCTGCAGATCGACATCGACCGTATCAAGATCACCGCTGCGGACACGAGCAAGGTGCCCAACGCGTCTGCGACCGCCGCATCTTCCGGCAGCGATCTCAATGGCAAAGCCGCGCAGCTGGCGGCGCGCAGCCTCAAAGATCGTCTGACCCTTTTCGCGGCCGAGCACTTCAAGGTCGCGCCGGGCGAAGTCGTGTTCCGCCCGAACCGCGTTTACGCCGGCGCGCACTGCGTGGACTTCGCCGAGCTCGCGAGGCTTGCCTGGTTCTCCCGGGTCTCGCTCTCGGCCACCGGTTTTTATCGCACGCCCAAGATTCATTACGATCGCAGCACTTTCAGCGGCAGGCCGTTCTACTACTTCGCCTATGGCGCTGCCGTGTCTGAAGTCGAGATCGACACGCTGACCGGAGAGTATCGCGTGCGGCGCGTCGACATCCTGCACGACGCCGGCAAATCGCTCAACCCCGCGATCGACCTGGGCCAGATCGAGGGCGGATTCATCCAGGGGATGGGCTGGCTCACGACGGAGCAGTTGTGGTGGAATCCGCAAGGAGAGCTGAAAACGCACGCGCCCTCGACCTACAAGATTCCCGTGTGCCGCGACCTGCCGGAGTGCTTCAACGTGAAGCTCTACGGCCCCGGGTGCAACCAGGAAGATTCCATCTTCCGCTCGAAGGCCGTGGGCGAGCCGCCGCTCATGCTGGCGATCTCGGTGTTTCACGCGATCAAGGACGCGATAGCAAGCGTCTGCGACGACCAGTTGAGCCCGCGCCTGAATGCACCCGCCACCCCCGAAGAGATCCTGAATGCAATCGAAGAGTTGCGCGCGCGTGCCGCCGCCGATGGCTGCGCTTCCCGTCGCCTGGAGGTGCGTGCATGAACTCCTGGATCGAGTGTGTAGGCGCCAGCACTTGCCGCGATGAGGCGTGCGTGCTGGTGACGATTGCCGCGGTGCGGGGCTCGGCCCCGCGCGGGCCGGGCGCGAAAATGATCGTCACAGCCGATGCCATCAGGGACACGATCGGCGGCGGCAATCTCGAATGGACGGTGATCGAGCGCGCGCGGAGCATGCTGGAGAGCAGAGGGGCTCCGCAGACGCAGCTCGTGCGCTATCCGCTGGGGCCGGGTCTGCGGCAGTGCTGCGGCGGCGTCGCGACGCTTTTGTTCGAGCGCATCACGCCGCGCGATGCTGCGTGGGTCGGATGCCTCGCCGAGCTCGAGCGCTCCGCTAGCGCGTGCATGGTGGTGACCGGCGCGGAAGGCGCTTGCAGCGGGCGCAAGCTCATCGTGTCTGAAGCGCGCTGCGAAGGGACTCTGGGCGATAGCCGCAGCGACGGGGAAGCGCATGCGCTCGCCCATGCCTATCTTGTCGGCGCACTCGCATACCCTGGTCCCGAGCTGCACGCGATCGGCCTGCCCGGCGCGGGGAATCTCGTGCTGGTCGAATGCGTGCGCCCCTGCGATTTCCGCGTGGTGTTGTTCGGCGCAGGGCACATCGGACGTGCGCTCGTCGATGTTCTCGCCGGCGTCGACTGCCGCGTGACCTGGATCGACCCGCGGCCCGAGCAATTCCTGCGCGACCTTCCCCGCAACGTGCGCGTCATCGCGACGGCCGCGCCGGAAGCAGAGGTGGAACGCGCACCGTCCGGTGCTTTCTTCCTCGTAATAACCCACAGCCACGCCCTCGACCTCGAGCTGTGCGAGCGCGTGCTCAAGCGCGCCGATTTCCGCTACCTCGGATTGATCGGATCGCTCCCGAAGCGCAACCGGTTCCTGAAGTGTTTGCAGCTCGAGGGGGTTCCCGAAGCGACGCTGGCGCGGCTCACCTGCCCGATAGGCGTATCCGGAATCACCGGCAAGGAACCTGCAGCGATCGCCATCGCGGTCGCCGCCGAACTGCTGCAAGTGCGCGACGCCGTGGCGTGGCCGGACTGGAAGCACAGCCCGGAAGTATCTGCAGACGAACGAGGGCGGGAGCAGGCATCCTCTGGCGCACGAGTCGAATGACCACCGCTTCAGCTCAGCTCACCTCGCGAAAAAGACGGCCCCACGCCTGAATGCGCGACGGCGCAATCCCGGCGGCGCGCATTCCGCCCCAGACCGCGGTTGCGATGGAGTCGTAGACGGGAATCCCGATCTCGCGCTCGAGCTCCTCGGCGAGCGACGCGCCATCCATGTTCGTGCAGAACACCGTGATCGCCTGCGGCTTCGCGGCCGCGACCTCGCGGATCATGCGGGTGATGGTTGCCGGCTCGATCTCCGAAAAATCGAAGTTCACGCTGATGCCGAGATGCCGCTCGGCGACGGCATCGAAGCCCTCGCTCCTGAAATTGGCGACGATGGCGCTCTGTACGTCGTCCGTGTAGGGCGTCACCAGGCCGTAGCGCGTCACGCCCGTCGCGCGAAAGATCTCCGCAAGGGCGAGCACCGACGACGTGGCGGGCGTTTTCGTGCGCTGCTCGATCGCCTGGCAGAGCGCGCGGTCGCGGTCGAAGCCGAGCCAGCCGGCCGAAGTGCCGTTCCAGACGATTGCGTGGCAGCGTGCGTCGGCCAGCAGATCCGCTGCAGCGAGCATCGGCTCGAGCTCGAACTGGCCGAGCGCCTCAGCGCCGAGACTGATCTCGGTCACGCGAAAGCGCCCCGCATGGGCGGTCACTTCGGACACGCTTTCGAGCATGCGCGCCACGACCGGCTCCAGCGTCGTGTTGGACGATGGCGTCAGCATGCCGAGAAACCTGCGTTGCTTCCTGCTCATGATCCTGGCAAGCCGCGCGTTACCTGCCATGCTCCCTGCCGGACCTGGCGGGCACGCGAGGTCATTTGCCGCCCGGCCCGAATGTGGCATTCGGCAGCCACGTTGCGATGGCAGGGAAGTGGATGAGCACCGCGGTCATTACGATCATCGCTGCAAAAAACGGGATCGTGCCCTGAAACACTTCGCCGATCGTGCCTTCGCGCCGCACCCCCTGGATTACGTACAGCGTGAGCCCGACCGGCGGGCTGATGAGGGAGATCTCGCACATGAGCACGATGAACACGCCGAACCAGACCGGATCGACCCCGAGCGCGACGACCAGCGGAAACACGATAGGCACCGTTCCGACCAGCATCGGCAGCGTCTCGAAAAAAACGCCGAGCAACAGGTAGAACCCCGCGAGCATCCACAGGAATGCGATCTGGTTCATGTCGAGGCTTGCAGCGAGCTTGGCCAGGGCCGGGGTGATGCCCATCAGGCCCAAGACGAAGTTCAGATAGAACGCGACCGCGAGGATCAGCACGCTCATCGCGGTGAGGTTGAAGGTGGCCAGGAAGCACTCGTGCAGCATGCGGATCGAAAGCCTGCGATTCCACGCAGCGATCGGCAGCGCTGCGACGACCGCGAGCGCGGCCGATTCGGTGACGGTCGCCCATCCGGTGTAGATACTTCCCATGACGATCGCAAAAATCGCCAGCGGCGGGACCAGGTCGACGAGGCGGCGGAAGCGCTCGCCCCAGCTCACGCGTTCCGTCTCACGGCCGATCAGGGCCGGGCGTGCCAGCGCGATCGCGATGATGGTCGCCATGAATATGGCCGTCATGATCACGCCCGGAATCACGCCCGCCGCATACAGCCTGCCGATCGACGTATTGGTGATGACGCCATAGATGATGAAGGCGATTCCCGGCGGGATCAGGTTGCCGAGCGAGGCGCCGGCCGCGATCGAGCCGAGCACCAGGCGCTGATCGTAGCCTCGCGTCTTGAACGCCGGCAGCGCGACGGTCGCGATCGTGGCGGCGGTGGCGACCGACGAACCGGATACCGCGGAGAACAGAGCCGAGGCGCCGATGTTCGTATGCAGCAGCCCGCCCGGAAGCCGGGTGAGCCACGCGGCGAGCGCCGAATACATGCGATCGGTCGCGCCGCCGCGCACGAGAATCTCCCCCAGCAAGATGTAGAGCGGGATCGCGAGCAGCACGGAGTCTTCCATCGCCCCGTAAAGCTGCGTGCCGAATGCGTTGACGAGCGCAGGGCCGAGATAGAGCACAGCGCCCAGCAGGGCAACCCCTGCCAGCACGGTCGCGACATGCAGCCCTGCAAGCATCAGCGCGACCATCAGAGCGAAGCCCAGGCCGGCTGCCGCGGCGTCGATCATGACCGTTCGACTTCAGCGATTGGCACCACGTCGCCCACCTCCTGCTCGATCTCTTCTTCGACGGTCAGCGGTCCGTAGAGCGCGTTCAGCCGCGCGGGCTGCCGGGGCACCAGCCACGCCGCGTGTATCGCCAGCGCGAGCGCCGTCAATGCGAAGAGCACCAGGCCGGCCAGCCACAGCGACTGCGGCAGCCACAGCGGCGTCTGCAGCGGCGTTATCGACCTGCTTTTCAGCTCGATGCTTTCCGCGAGCACGGTGTAGCCGCGCCACGCCGAGAAAACGGCGAGCGCTGCCAGCAGCGCGAGCGACACGACGTTGATCGCTGCCTGCGCGCGCGCGGGCAGGCGCACGAACAGAAAATCGACGCGCGTGTGGCCGCGGTTGAGGAGCGCGTAGGTGAGCGCGAGCGAGCTCGTGACAGCGAGCGTGTAGCCGCCGATCTCATCCACGCCCTGCAATGAAAAAGAGAAGAGCTTGCGCCCGACGATCTCGACGCACGTCATGGCGGCGACGGCGAGCAGCCACCAGCCGCACACGAGAACGGCGCCGCGGGCGATGGGGCGCAGCGCATTCGCGACCGGGTTCGCGCCGGAAGGCCGGGACGCCACGTTCAGCGCGCCCTCAGTCGATCCGGTATCCCGTGACTTTGCCGACCGTCTGGTTCCAGGTGTCGGTGCATTTGGGGTCGACGGCGTTGCACGTCTTGCGCCACAGCGGCAACACGGTCGCCGATACGGCAGCCCGCACTTTACTGACGTCCGCGGGGCTCGCTTCGACGAGCTTCATGCTGAACTTGGCGTGCTGTTTGCAGGGCTCGCGGCCGACGTTGCAGTTGACCGCATCGTCGTTGGCGCTGATCGCGAGGTCCCAGAGCTCGTTTTCCATGCGCTTGAACTCTGCGGTGAGCCGCGCCTGCTGCTCCGGAGCATACTGCTTCCAGTGGTCGAGGCTCACGAGATGCCCCTGCACCGAGCCCGACAGCGACAGCGGCAGGAAGTGTGTCGTGACTTCGGGCCACTTGCCGGTGTTGCCCGAAGTGGGGGATGTAACCGCACACGTCGCGACCCCGCGCTGCAGCGCAGGATAGACTTCGCTGAACGGCAGGGTCACCGGCGTCGCGCCGAAATGCTGCATGAGCGCCGCCATCGATTGCGTGAAAACACGGACTTTCTGTCCCTTCAGGTCGTCCACGC
The DNA here is from genome assembly GCA_046715035.1 of Burkholderiales bacterium. Lineage (GTDB taxonomy): Bacteria > Pseudomonadota > Gammaproteobacteria > Burkholderiales > SG8-41 > PALSA-1004. The sequence goes on from JBKJZR010000302.1 coordinate 12,617, forward strand.
TGTTGATGGGCGCATTGCAGTAGATCACCTGCGGTCCGAACGGCCACAGCGAAAGCACTTTCGCGTTGAAGCGCTGCTGCAGCCGCCGGTCGAAAGCGTCGCGATAGGCATCGACGACCTTGCGCAGCTCTTTCATGTCGGGTGCGACGCCGATCAGGTCCACGCCCTCGAAAAAAGGATCATCGCGCGAAGCCATGCCGATCTGCACCGACATCACGTCGAAGGCGCCGGAGCGCAGCAGGCGAAAGGCGTCGTCCGCCTTCACGCCCACCGAGTCCATGGGATTGAAGTTCACCTGGGTGCGCAGCCCCGCGTTCTTCGCGAGCGCGCCGAAGAAGGCGCCCTCGATCGCGATGTGTTTCTTGTTGGCCGAGAAATTGCCTACCGAGCGCATCGTGGACGGCTCCTGGGCCGCGAAGCCCGACGTTGCCAGCGCGATCAGCGCCGCGGCGGTGATGGTGAGGCGGGTTCTCATGGCGGTCTCCTTTTGCGCGGCGGAACGCCGCATTTGACGAGTTGGCGAAAGGGGTTTCAGAATCCTAGAAAGATTGCCGCCGAAAGTAAACGGATTTCTCCCCGTGCACCAGAAGTGCCCGCGCCGCACCAGTGTGGGGCGAGAGGGGCCTTGATGGACGTCGTTCGTATTCAGCCAAAAACCGTGAGGGCGCAGCCCCGGAGTCGAGGCCGCTGCTTCGACTCCGCTGCGCTAGGCTCAGCACGAACGGCTTGGACGCGAAGCCCCGGGGTCGAAGCAGGCCCCAGGACTCCGTTCAGCCTGAGCGCAGGGACGCAGCCCCGGAGTCGAAGGCCGCTGACGCTTCGACTCCGCTGCGCTACGCTCGGCACGAACGGAGATCTGCGATAAGCGCTCAATTCAAAGCGGCAGCGACATGCGCGGCGAACGCCTGCGTGCCGAGCTTGCCGCCGAGGTCGGGCGTGCGCGTCGCGGGGTCTTTGAGCACGGTGTCGATGGCGGCGTCGATCTTCTGTCCAGCCTTCGTCAATGCGGCGTTGTCGTGACGCCTGCCTAGCCATTCGAGCAGCATCGCGGCGGACAGGATGAGCGACGTCGGGTTGGCCTTGTCCTGTCCCTGGATGTCGGGCGCCGAGCCGTGCTGCGCCTGCGCAACGCACAGATCGTCACCGGCGTTGATCGAGCCCGCCAAACCCAGGCTCCCGGAAAGCTCCGACGCCTCGTCGGAAAGGATGTCGCCGAACATGTTGCCGGTGACGATCACGTCGAAGCGCATCGGATCGCGCAGGAGCAGGGCGGCTGTCGCGTCGATGAGGGTTTCCTCGAGCTGCACGTCGGGAAATTCGGCGGCGACCTTGCGCACTTCGCGCAGGAACAGCGCGTCCGATATCCGAAAGACGTTCGCCTTGTGCACGGCGGTCACTTTCTTGCGACGCGTGCGCGCCATTTCGAAAGCGCGGCGCGCGATGCGGTTGCAGCACTTGGCCGTCACCTTGCGCACGGCGAGCGCGACGTCTTCGGTCGGCATGAACTCGCCCAGGCCCATGAACATGTTGCGGTCCGCGTAGAAACCTTCCGTGCATTCCCGAAAGATGACGAGGTCGACCGGCTTGCCGGTCAGCCCCATCCCGAGCCGGGAGCGGGCAGGGCGGATGTTGGCGTAGAGGTCGAGCTTGACCCGGAATTCACCCGATGGGTTGAGACCGCCCTGCTCGCGCGGCGGATAGTCGTTATGCGAGATCGGGCCCAGGATTACGCCGGCGGTTTCTCTGGCGCGCTGCAGAACGCGTGCCGGCAGCGTGGTGCCCTCCTTCTTGAGCGTGGCGAATCCCATTTCGTCCCATTCCCACTCGAGACCGAGCTGGTAGAGCGCATTGGCGCGATCGAGCACCTTCAGCGTCGCGTCGGTGATCTCGGGGCCGATGCCATCGCCTTTGAGGACCAGTATCTTCATTGCCTGTCTCCATTCGGTTGAAAGCCGGGATGCGGGCGCATCCGTCGAGCCTGTGAAGTGCGGATTGTAAGGCAGCGGACGGCGGCCGAGCGGGTTAGATTCAGATCTGACCTGATCAAGGCTGCATGAGGCCTGAGCGCTATGCCCGAATCGCCAAAGATGCGAACATCGGCCGGCCATAACCGCCAGGAATTGTGATGCTGCTCGGCTGCATCGCCGACGATTTCACCGGAGCCACCGATCTCGCCAACAACCTCGTGCGCGGCGGCATGCGCACGGTGCAGGCGATCGGCATACCCCCGCAGCCGCTCGCCGGGGACGTGGACGCGGTCGTCATTGCGCTCAAGTCGCGCACCGTGCCTGCCGCCGAGGCGATCGCGCAATCGCTCGCCGCGCTCGAGTGGCTGCTCGCGCAGGGCTGCGAGCAGATCTATTTCAAGTACTGCTCGACATTCGATTCGACGCCCGCCGGCAACATCGGGCCGGTGACTTTTGCGCTGATGGCGGCGCTCGGCTGCGACTTCACGATCGCGTGCCCCGCGTTTCCCGAGAACGGCCGCACGGTGTTCAAGGGCCATCTGTTCGTCGGCGATGTGCTCCTCAGCGACTCGGGCATGCGCGATCATCCGCTGACGCCGATGCGCGATGCCAACCTGGTGCGCGTGCTGCAGGCGCAGACCGCCGCAAAAGTCGGACACATCGCGTACGACGTCGTGGCGCGCGGCGAGGGAGCGATACGTGCCCGCATCGCCGCGCTCCGCGCGGACGGCGTGCGCATCGCGATCGTGGACGCCATCACCGACGACGATCTGCGCAGGCTCGGCCCCGCGCTGCGCGACATGGCGCTGGTGACGGCAGGCTCCGGGGTCGCGCTTGGCCTGCCGCAGAATTTCGCCGGTCGTCTCGGGGATGCGTCGGCGGCGGGTGCGCTGCCGCGCCGTCCGGGGTATCGCGCGATCGTAGCGGGCAGCTGCTCGCTCGCCACCAACGCGCAGGTCGCCGCTTTTATCCGTGCCGGCGGAGCCGCGCATGCGCTCGACCCGCTGCGGCTCGCCGCCGGCGCAGAGGTCGAGGGGGCGGTGGCGTGGGCCACGCCGCGGCTGGCCGCGGGGCCGGTGCTGATCTATTCGACGGCGGAGCCGGCGAGCGTCACCCGCATCCAGCAGGCGCTCGGTGTCGCCGGCGCGGGCGCGCTGATCGAGCGGGCGCTCGCCGGCGTGGCACGCGCGCTCGTCGACGCCGGCGTCACCCAGCTGGTCGTCGCGGGCGGCGAGACCTCGGGTGCGGTCGTGCAGACGCTCGGCGTGAGCGCGCTGCGCATCGGCCCGCAGATCGATCCGGGCGTGCCGTGGAC
>JBKJZR010000303.1:0-11596 GCA_046715035.1 Burkholderiales bacterium
GCACATGACGGCGAACTACTACGGCATGATTTCACTGATCGACCACAACGTCGGCCGCATCGTCGAAGCGCTCGCTTATCAGGGGCTGCTCGATGACACCCTGGTCGTCTACACGACCGATCACGGCGACATGCTCGGCAATCACGGGCTGTATCTCAAGGGGCCGACCCCTTACGAGGACCTGCTGCGCGTAGGTCTGATCGCGCGCGGCCCCGGCGTCGCGGCCGGCAACGTCGTAGCCGAGCCGGTGTCGACGCTGGATCTGGCGGCGACGTTCTACGATTGCGCGGGCGTCAGCGCGACGCCCGACATGCAGAGCCGCTCGCTCAGGCCGCTGCTGGCGGCGAGCGGGGCGAGCCGAGACGCGGCGTGGAGCGAGTGGCACGTGCATCCGTCGCGCTGCGGCGTGGGCTTAAAACTGCGCACGGTGCGCACGCGCAATCAAAAATGCACCGTCGATCTCGCCTCGGGCGCGGGCGAGCTCTACGACCTTGCCAACGATCCCGGCGAAATGACCAATCTTTTCGACGATCCTGGCTATCGCACAATGCGCAGCGAGCTCGAAGGGCTGATCCGCGACCGGCCGGGCAAGGTGTTGACAACGCTGCCCGAGCCCATCGGCATGGCGTGAGCGCGCGGGTGTCTGCTGCACGGGGCGGGCGCCGGCCGAACATCCTGCTGATCACGTCCGACCAGCAGCGCGCCGACTGTTTTGGCTTCGAGCGCGCCGAGATCAGCACGCCGCATCTCGATCAGCTCGCGCGCGAGGGCACACGCTTTACCGCGTGCATCACGCCGAATCTCGTCTGCCAGCCGTCGCGTGCATCGATCCTGACCGGTCTGCTGCCGCTCACCCACGGCGTATGGGATAACGGCGTCGACCTCGATCCCGCCGTGGGTGCGCGCGGCTTCGCGGGCACGCTCGCTTCCGCCGGCTACCAGACCGCGATCATCGGCAAGGCGCATTTCTCCACGAAGGCGACTTTCCGGCCGACCGGCACACCCGAATGCAGGGAGAGCGGCGCACGCTACGGCGACGGCTGGCGCGGCCCGTACATGGGGTTTCAGCACGTCGAGCTTGCCGTGCTCGGGCATTTCGACAACCCGTGCAGGCTCGAGCGTCCGCCGGTCGGCCATTACGAGCGCTGGCTGCTGGCGCAGGGCGACGGCGACGAGGCGCTGCGTTTGTACGCGGCCTCGCTGGGACCTGACAGCGGTGCCGCGCAAACCTGGTTTTCCGCTTTGCCGCAGGCGTGGCATTCGAGCGCGTGGATTGCCGATCGCACGATAGAGTACGTCCGCCGGCGCGACGCGTCGCGGCCGTTCTGCGTGTGGGCATCCTTTCCCGATCCGCACCAGCCGTTCGATTGCCCCGAGCCGTGGAGCCGCATGTACGACGCGCACAGCGTCACCCTGCCGCCCCACCGCACGCTCGATCTCGAACGGCGCCCGTGGTGGTATCGAGCCACACTGGAGGGCGCGCCCCAGCTCGCCGATCCGGCGATGCGGGAGCTGCGCGCGAAAGTCTCGCGCATACCCGCGCAGACGGACGCGCAGCTGGCCGCGATGAGCGCGAATTACTTCGGGATGATCTCGCAGATCGACCATCACGTCGGGCGCATGGTCGCGGCACTCGCCCGGGAGGGCTGCAGCGACGACACGCTGGTGATCTATACGACCGACCACGGCGAGATGCTCGGCAATCACGGGCTGTACCTCAAGGGACCGTGGCCTTGCGAAGATTTGCTGCGCGTCGGCATGATCGCGCGCGGTCCCGGCGTGGCCGCTGGCAATGTCGTCGACGAGCCCGTATCGACGCTCGATCTCGCGCCGACGTTCTGCGAGTACGCCGGCGTCGCGCCGAGCGTGCAATTGCAGGGACGTGCGCTGCAGCCGTTGCTGGCCGGCTCGCCCCAGGCACGCGATGCGGCGTGGAGCGAATGGCACGTGCACCCGTCGCGCTGCGGCGTGGCTTTGCAGCTGCGCACGGTGCGCACCCGCACGCACAAGTGCACCATCGAGCTGGGATCAGGCGCGGGCGAGCTCTATGACCTCAAAGAAGATCCATGCGAAATGCATAACCGCTATGACGATCCCGGCGCGCAGGCAGTGCGTGCCGAGCTCGCGGCGCTGCTGCGCGCCAGGCCCGGCGCGGTGCGCTCTTCACTGGCCGAGCCGATCGGCATGGCATGACAGGGATGAAGGTCGAATGCTGAGTGCTGAAGGTCCGTTTACCGTGTTTCTGCGATAATCGATCGTTCTCGGGAGAAAAGCATGCGCAAATCCACGATTCTCATCGCCGCAGTGGCGCTGGCTGCATGCAGTGCCCTGTCGTCGGCGCAGAATTTTCCGACCAAGTCGATCCGCTTCCTCGTAGGATTCGCTCCGGGGGGATCGACGGACATCGTGGCACGGCTGATCGCGCAGAAAATGTCGGATACTGTGGGCCAGCAGGTGGTGGTCGATAACCGCTCGGGCGCGGGCGGCATCATCGCCGCGGAGATTCTCGCCAAGGCGCCGCCGGACGGGCACACGATATTCGCGTGCACCACCGGCAACTTCGCGATCCAGCCGTTTCTTTACAAGACGCTGCCCTTCAATCCGGACAAGGACCTCGTGCCCGTCACCCAGTCCGGATCGCTGCCCTATATCATCGTCGTCCACCCGTCGCTGCCGGTGAAAAACGTGCGCGAGTTCATCGCGTTCGCGAAAACGCGTCCGGGGCAGCTCAATTTTGCGTCCTCCGGCGTCGGTTCGGCGTCGCACCTGTCGCCCGAGCTCTTCAAGTCGATGGCCGGCATCAACCTCGTGCACGTGCCCTACAAAGGCACGGGCCAGGCGATGAGCGACCTGCTCGGCGGGCAGGTGGTGATGATGTTCGACCAGCCGGTAAGCTCGCTGCCGCACGTGAAGGCGGGCAAGCTGCGCGTGCTCGCGATCACCAGCGCAAAACGTTTTCCCACACTGTCCGAAATTCCGACCGTTGCCGAGTCGGGGATTCCCGGTTTCGAGGCGATCTCCTGGGCGGGAGTGTGTGCGCCGCCGGGCACGCCTCGCGAGATCATCAACCGGCTGCAAAGCGAAATCGCCAAAGTGCTGCAGCTGCCCGATATCAAGGAGCGGCTGCTGCGCGATGGGATCGAGCCGGTCGGCAGCACGCCCGAGCAGTTCCAGGCCCACATCGAGCGCGAGAAGGTGAAATGGGGCAAGGTCGTCAAGGATTCCGGCGCACGCGTCGATTGAAACGACGCATCTACGCACGCGCACGCACGCGTTCTTTCGAGGAGGTAGCATGAAAACATTGCTGATGATCGCTGCGACAGCGCTTGCGGGTTGCGCGCAGGCGCCGATCGCGCTGAAAGACATGGGATCGTTTCACGTGGGGGGCCGCGAAGTGACGATCTCGGGGAAGCCCGTGAAGGAAATCGCGTTCACGCCGGGCGGTGTGCCCGCGAAAGTCGATCCCAACGGCGTCTACCAGGTCGAGCAGATGTACGTGCAGTACTTCATCCCGCAACGCAGCCGGGGTGCGCTGCCGCTGCTGATGTGGCATGGCGGCGGACTTACCGGGGTCACCTATGAGACGACACCCGACGGCCGCGAAGGCTGGCTGAATTACTTCGTCAAGCGGGGCTGGGCGGTTTACAACTCGGACGCGGTCGAGCGCGGCCGCTCGGGATGGGCGATGTATCCCGATATCTTCAAGGGCGAGCCCATATTCCTGACCAAGGAAAATCCGTTCGAGCGTTTTCGCATCGGCCAGGGTGCCGGATCCTATCACAAGGACCCGGCGCGGATGCGACTGATGCCGGGCAGTCAGTTTCCCGCGGAGGGCTACGACAATTTCACCAAACAGGGCGTGCCACGCTGGACGACTACCGATGACGCGGCAATCGCGGCGTATACCCAGCTCGTGGACAAAGTTTGCCCGTGCGTCGTGCTGATTCACTCGCAGTCCGGGCAGTTCGGCCAGAAAGTCGCGCAGGCGCGTCCCGACAAGGTCAAGGCGCTGGTGCTCGTCGAGCCTGCCGGCCTGGGCGACGCCAATCTGGCGGCGAACCTCAGGAACATCCCGATACTGGCGATCTACGGCGATTACATCGAGCAAGATGCGCGGTGGCCGACGACACGCGCCAACCAGATCAAGTTTCTCGAGCAGGTGCGCGCCGCAGGCGGCCGTTATGACGTGGTCGACCTGCCGAAAATCGGCATCAAGGGCAATTCGCACATGCTGATGATGGACAGGAACAACCTGCAGATCGCCGAGCTGATTCAGGGATGGCTCGAAAAGCAGGGGCTTTATCGGTAAGCGATCAGCAGACAGCTTTCGGCGATCAGCAGACAGCTTTCGGCGATCAGCCAATTAAGTCATGCGCGGCTCGGACTCACCAGGATTACCGCGACCTTGTCCTTCGAGCAGACGCGGGATATTTCGCAGGAGTTAATCCAAGCGGGCGCCGGAATATTTGACCACCTTCGCCCATTTCTGCGTTTCTTTTCTGATATAGGCGGCAAATTCCTGCGGCGTGCTGCTGAAAGTTTCGGCGCCCTGGGCGGCGAGGCGCTCTTTCACGTCGGGCACGTTCAGGATCCTCAAGATCTCCGCATTGAGCCTCGCGACGATTTCCTTCGGCGTTCCCGCCGGAACAAGAATGCCGTACCAGTTGATGACCTCGTAGCCGGGCAATCCCGATTCCGCGATGGTCGGGACATCGGGCGCCGCCGATGAGCGCCTGGCGCTCGTTACGGCCAACGCTCTCAGCTTGCCAGCCTTAACATGGGGGAGCGCGGGGGGCATGCTGCTGAATATCAACGACACCCTGCCGCCGAGAAGGTCGGTGAGCGCGGGAACCGCGCCTTTGTAGGGAATGTGCACCATCTTGACTCCGGCCATGGTGTTGAACAGCTCGCCGGCGAGATGCTGGGGAGTGCCGTTGCCGGGCGAACCAAAAGTGAGCTGGCCCGGCCGGGATCTCGCCAGCACGATCAACTCTTTGACTGAATTCGCCGGGATGGAGGGATGTACCACCAGAATGATGGTCACCATGGCGACGAGGCTCACCGGCTCGAAATCCTTTACGTTGTCGTAGGGCATCGTGCTGTAGAGACTCGCATTGATAGCATGGGTCCCGACAAAACCCATCAGCAGCGTGTACCCGTCCGGCAAGGCTTTCGCCACCATATCCGATCCGATATTGCCGCCCGCTCCGGCGCGGTTGTCGATCACCGCTTGCTGGCCCCAGCTCTCGGCAAGATTCTGGCCGATGATCCGAGCCAGGATATCGGCCGGGCCTCCCGGCGGGAACGGCACAACAATGCGGATCGGCTTGCTGGGGTAGGTTTGCGCGAGTGCGATGCTTCCAGGGGCAGCGGACAACACGGCAAGTAACGCCCAGCCGATAAAACGTGGCATGCATTTCATTTTTATCTTCACTCCCGCGGCATTTTTGGATCGACTGAAATCGCCGGCTGGACCCTGCGCAGTTGATGGTAGCATTGAATCCGATAACGTTAGCGATTCATCAGCGCGCGATCGCGCGCTTTTTTGTTCAACTGAAAAAGGATCCCGCGCATGTTCAACCCCTTCCAGCAGCTCGAGCTTATCAAGGCTGAAGTGTTCACCTCGATGCCCGGAAAATTCCGGAGAAAAGGCCATACCAAATGGTCGGATCCCAATCGCCAGTTTGCCGAGGTCGAGTGCTTCCTCGAGGGACCGGCATTCGACCGGCAAGGCAACCTCTTCATCGTCGACACGGCGTTCCAGCGGATCTTTCGCATCACGCCCAAAGGCGAGTGGGATCTCGTCGTGCAATACGACGGCTGGCCCAACGGCATGAAGTTTCACAAGGACGGACGGCTATTCATCGCGGACTATCGCCGCGGGATCATGGTGCTCGACATCAAGACCGGCAAGATCGAGCCGCTGCTCGAGACCGCCTACAGCGAGGGCTTCAAGGGCTGCAACGATCTGAATTTCGCATCGAATGGCGACCTCTATTTCACCGACCAGGGCCAGACCGGCATCGTCGATCCCACGGGCCGCGTCTACCGGCTGAAAGAGAACGGCGATTTGCAGCGGCTTGCCGATAACATTCCCAGCCCGAACGGAATTACCGTCAGCACTACGGACAAGCACATCTACGTGGCGGTAACGCGCTCGCAGCAGATATGGCGCTTGCCGGTCATGCGCGACGGACAGGTTTCCAAGACCGGCGTCGCGATACAGCTTTCCGGGGGCGTCGGTCCCGACGGCATCGATATGGCCGCGGATAACGGGCTCGTGGTCTGCCATATCAATATGGGCGTCTGGCTTTTCGACCCGCACATGAGGCCCACACACCTCGTGTACGCCGAAGACCCCAAGCACGACCATATGACCAACATCGCGTTCGGCGGAGCCGACTACAAGACGATATACATCACCGAAGCCCTGTCGGGAGACGTGCTGACCGCGACTTTGCCGGTCGCGGGCAAGAAACTCTTCGGCCTGCAGTAGCGTGGCGTCGAGCGAGCACCTGCTTGCCGAACCGGCGGTCGAATTGCGCCGCCGGATCGGCACGAAGGAAATTTCGCCCGTCGAGCTCGTCGATGCGTGTATCGAGCGCATCGAGCGGCTCAATCCCGGCGTCAACGCTATGGCCGCGACATGCTTTGATCGCGCGCGGCAGGAGGCCAGGGCGGCAGAGGCCGCCGCGTTGCGCGGAGACCCGCTGGGCCTGCTGCACGGGCTTCCGATCGGCATCAAAGATCTCGAAGAGACAGCAGGGCTGCTGACCACTTTCGGGTCGCCGCTCTATCGCGGTTTCATCCCGGAGCGCGATAGCAGCATGGTGGCACGCGTGCGCGCAGCCGGTGCGATCGTTGTCGGCAAGACGAATACGCCTGAATTCGGCGCTGGCGCCAACACCCGCAACGCGGTCTGGGGTGCGACCGGCAATCCGTTCGGCATCGATCTCAACGCCGGCGGCTCTTCGGGCGGCTCGGCTGTCGCGCTTGCGTGCGACATGCTTCCCGTATGCACGGGGTCCGATACGGGCGGTTCGCTGCGCATACCGGCCGCGATGTGCGGAGTCGTCGGCCTGCGGCCTTCGCCGGGATTGGTGCCGAGCGACCGGCGGACCCTCGGCTGGGCGCCGATCAGCGTCATCGGTCCGATGGGCCGCACCGTGGCGGACACTTGTCTGCTGATGGCGGCGCAAGCCGCGAGCGACGACTGCGATCCGCTCTCCTATCCGGTCGACAGCAGCGCATACGCGGCGCCCATGCCGGTGGATCTCGGGTCGCTGCGGGTCGCATGGTCCGAGGATTTCGGCATCTGCCCGGTCGACGCGTCGATGCGCAAAGTTTTCCGGGACAAAGTCCGGGCGATGCGGCATCTGTTCAAATCCTGCGACCAGGCGCAATTCGAGTTCGGCGAGGCCGATCGCTGCTTCGACGTGATTCGTGCGCTGAACTTCGTCGATCGCTTTCGAGACATCTACGAGAAGGACCCGCATGCGCTCGGTCCGAACGTGCGCGCCAATTACGAGACCGGCGCCCGCATGACGATGGCGGATGTCGCCTGGGCGCATGCGGAACAGACGCGAATATTTCGCCGCTTTCAAAACGCGTTTCGCGAGCACGACCTCGTGCTTGCGCCGACGACCGCGATCACGCCGTTTCCGTGGACTCAGTTGTATCTTGCGGAATTGGGCGGCAAGCCGCTCCTCAATTATTACCACTGGCTCGCGCTCACGTATGTGATCACGCTCGTAACGAACCCAGCGATCTCGCTGCCATGCGGGCTCGATAACGCCGGCATGCCGTTTGGCCTGCAGGTGATCGGCCGCTTTCGCGGAGATCGCGTCCTGCTCGGAGCTGCGCACGCGATGGAGCGTGCATTTGCGGCGATTCGCGACCTCCAGCGGCCCATTGCGGATCTGGAAAAACTATCGATCCCCACGCCCGCGTTGAAATCGATAGTGACGCATCCGCCGGCGATTTCTCTGCAATAATCGGGCTTTCAACGACGTGGGTTGGTCATGCGGACGATTACGAGGTCTATCGCCGGGCTGGCCCTGAGTGCGTTCGCTGCCGCGACGTCGGCGCAGGGATATCCAAACAAAACGATCCGCATGGTCGTGCCGTTCGCGGCGGGCGGTCCGACGGATGTCGTCGCCCGCACCGTCGGGCAAAAGCTAAGTGAAAGCTGGGGCCAGCCGGTAGTGGTCGACAACCGGGGCGGGGTCGGCGGCAATATCGGTTCGGATATCGTCGCCAAAGCGGCGCCCGACGGCTATACCCTCGCGATGGTCATCGTCGGGCACGCGATCAACGCGAGCCTCTACAGCAAACTGCCTTACGACCCGGTCAAGGATTTTGCGCCGGTTACACTCACCGCGGCGGCGACGATAGTGCTGGTCGCACATCCATCAGTGCAGGCAAAGTCGGTCAAAGAACTGATCGCCCTGGGCAAATCCAGGCCGGGCAAGATCAATTGGGCTTCTCCCGGCAGCGGCACGCCGCACCATCTCGCCGGAGAGCTGTTCAGGGCCCTGACGGGCATCGACATGGTCCACATTCCGTACAAGGGCGCCGCTCCGGCGATCGTCGACCTGCTCGGTGGACAGGTGTCGCTCGCATTCGTGAGCTTGCCCGCGGCGCTGCCGCACATCAAAGCCGGAAAACTGACGGCCCTGGGCATTTCCGCTCCGCAGCGTTCAGCGGTCGCCCCTGAAGTGCCGACGATTGCGGAATCCGCCCTTGCCGGCTACGAGCTCGAGAACTGGTATGGCGTGCTTGCCCCGGCGGGAACCCCCAGGCAAATCGTCAACAAGCTCAATGGCGAAATCGTGAAGATACTGCAGACGCAGGAAGTGAAGGAGCGGCTCAACAGCCAGGGGTTCGAGATTCGCACCAGCACGCCCGAACAGTTTGCCGCGTATATCAAGTCGGAGATCGTGAAGTGGGCGAAGATAGTCAAGGATTCCGGCGCAAAAGTCGATTGATCGAGGTTTTGGATAGATGAGAGACATGGCTGCATTCCATCAGGAGGCGATACGCGCGTTAAGACTGGCAGGCGCGCAGGCCAACGCTGCGGCGGGGCCGGAAGAGGCAATCCGGGTAATTACCGAAACATTGCCCCGGCTCCTGGGCGACAAGGAATCCCATTTGGCGCCGGGTAACCTCAAGGAAGGCGAGAAACAACAGTTCGCGTGCGGTTGTTTCGTGGTGACGCCGGACGGGAAGTTTAATTTGCTCGTCGCACCGGTCAACTTCGGTCCTACGCAGCGCCACATGAAGATCGACATCGCGCTCGGACATCCAGGCTCGGTCCTAAAGAACAAGCAACCCCTCCTGCTCGCCAATACCGACACGCACAAGTCATTCGTCAAAATCCTGGAAACGTTTCGTGCTGGCTCTGCAGTTTTCGCGCCGCTCATGTGGGGTCGCGATGCTGTCGGCGTGATCATCTGCGCGAGTCAGGCACGAAATACCTTCAGTGAGGCGGACCTGGAGGTGCACGTGGCGTTCAGTCATCTGGCCGCCGCGCTGTGGATCGCGCACCGAGGGCCCGCGTATCTGAATAAGCTGGCAACCTGACGCAGCGGCGGCGTGCACGGAGCCAATGTCCATGAAAACCGGACGAAGTCCAGGGACGAAAATGCGGGTCGGCTTGTTTGTAACGTGCTTGATTGACCTCATGCGCCCGCGCATCGGGTTCGCGGCGCTGAAGCTGCTCGAGGGCGCCGGCTGCGAAGTGGTGGTTCCCACCAAGCAAACGTGCTGCGGCCAGCCCGGCTATAACTCGGGCGATCGCGCCTCCGCGGTCGCCCTTGCGCGCAAGGTGCTTGCCGAATTCGAGGATTGCGATTTTGTCGTCGTGCCGTCGGGCTCGTGCGCAGGAATGATGCGCACGCATTATCCCGACCTGCTCATCGATCGCGACGCTGGCGACGCGCGTAGCGCAGCGGGCGGCCTGGAACATGAGCGCGTGCGGCGTTTTTGCGACAAGACCTACGAGCTCACCGATTTTCTCGTCAACGTGGCGAAGCTCGAGCGCGTCTCGGCGACTTTCAACGGCAGCGTCACCTATCACGATTCGTGCGCGGGGCTGCGCGAAATGGGCGTCAAGGCGCAGCCGCGCTCGCTGCTCGCCAAAGTCGCCGGGCTGCGACTCAAGGAAATGGAGGAAGCCGAGACCTGCTGCGGCTTCGGCGGTACGTTTGCGGTCAAGTTCGGCGAGATATCGACGCGGCTTGCCGACAACAAATGCGGGCACGCGCTCGCCACCGGCGCCGACGCAGTGGTGTTGGGCGATCTTGGCTGCATGCTCAGCATCGAAGGCCGGCTGCGCCGCAAAGGCGACACCACGACCCGCGTGCTGCACGTCGCTGAGATTCTTGCCGGAACAGAGGAAAAACGGCCAACAGGCGGCTAAGAAGACCAAGCCGCTCACCGCCGAGGACGCGAAGGACGACGAACAGTTAACCGCGAGGATCTCGACCCTGGATTTCTTAGTGTGTCCCTAAACGGGCAGGATTTGGATTAGTCCGCCGCGAGCCACGCGCGCGGACCAATGTGCGCGGTTTTGTCAGCTCCGGAGGGGGCCATGCCAGCTTCGTGTAATATCCATGTATTCGCAGATGCTGCCCTCGATTGTGGCTGCGTCGCACTAGAATAACCAAAGGGGCGCATTATCCGCCCACTTAACGAAAACCGATGATGCTGCGTCTGCTGCTGCTCGCCACAGGCCTGGCTGCAGGGCAGCCGGTTTTTTCCGCCAGCGTTGCAGGTAGCGATACCATCCCCCCGGGCGTTTCGGCGGGGGACAGCCGCCAGCGCTCCGAGCTCGAGCTGGGTGTAAGCCACGAATCGCTCAGCAAGGGGCTTCCCAGCTGGCGCAGCATCTATCTCGAGGGCCTCCACCAGTTTGGCGAACGCCAGGTGCTTTATGGGGTGTTGCGCGAGACGCGGCGCTTCGGCCTTGCCGATACCGAAGCGCGCGTCGGTTACTACCACCCGCTCGGCCGCACCTGGACCGCGCTCGTAGAAGCGAGCACCAGTCCGACGCACGAGGTGCTGCCGCATTTTTCCGTGCTGGGCCAGCTGCAGAAAGACCTGGCCTACGGCTGGAACGTGCAGGTGGGCCTGCGCCATAACGAATACACGGCACTGAGCACCGACGTCGCCAATGTCACCGCAGAGCGCTACTGGGGGAGCTTTCGCGGCGCCTACTCGCTGTATCTGGGACGCCTCGACGGCGAGACCGCCGCGAGCCACGTCGTGCAGTTCGATCATTACTATGGGGACCGCAATTCGATAGGGGTGCTGATCGCCGAGGGCAGAGAAGTCGCCGACCGCGGCCCCACGGGTGTCCTGATCACGGACGTGCGCAGTTTTGCGCTGCGCGGCAGGCACTGGATTACGCCGCGATGGGCGATCAGCTATGAAGCCGTGCACCACAAGCAGGGCGACCTGTACAGGCGTCAGGGCGTGCGCGTCGGACTGCGGCGTGCATTCTGAGGGTGAACAGCCGCACGGCACTGCGAAATGACATGGCGAAAACATTCCTGGTCACCGGCGGTGCAGGCTTTATCGGCAGTCATGTAGCCGA
>JBKJZR010000304.1:0-7187 GCA_046715035.1 Burkholderiales bacterium
GGCTGCGTACCCGCAGTGGGGCAGATCTGGCGCAGTATCGAGTTTTCATCCGCGCTGCGGCTGGCGCGATCGAGCAGTGCAACGAACTCGTCGGCGGCAAGCGGGTGGCTGAACAGAAATCCCTGCATCACGTCGCAGCGGTTTTCCATGAGAAACGACAGCTGCTCCTGCGTCTCCACCCCCTCGGCGATGACCTTGAGACCGAGGCTGTGCCCCAGCGAGATGATCGCCCTGACGATTGCCATCGAGTCCTGCCCGGCGTCCAGATCGCCGACGAATGACTGATCGACCTTGAGACTAGTCACGGGGAAGCGCTTGAGGTAGCTCAAGCTCGAATAGCCGGTGCCGAAATCGTCGATGCTCAGTTGCACGCCGAGCGCATCAAGCTGCTCCAGCGTTTCGATCACGTTCTCCGGGCCCTGCATCACCATGCTTTCTGTGAGCTCGAGCTCCAGATACTGCGCCGGCAGCCCGGTGTCCCGCAGCACCTGCGCAACCGCGCGCACCAGGTCGTAACGAGTCAGCTGCCGCGCCGAAAGGTTGATGGCCACGCGCATCGGCGGCAGCCCTTTGTCCTGCAGCAGCTTGTTGAAGCTGCAGGCCTCGCGCATCACCCACTCGCCGATCGAGACGATCAGCCCCGTCTCTTCGGCGAGACGAATAAAATGCTGCGGGTGCAGCAGGCGATTTTCGTCGTCCTTGACGCGCAGCAGCGCCTCCATCCCGGAAATCTTGCCCGTGACCAGGTCGACCTTCGGCTGGTAGAGCAGCACGAACTGCTGTTTCTCCACGGCCCTGCGCAGGGCTGTCTGGAGCTCCAGGCGCTCCGTGATCACCACATTCATGTCTGGCGAGTAGAACTGGAAATTGTTGCGGCCAAACTCCTTGGCCTTGTACATCGCGGTATCCGCATTTTTCAGCAGCGTCTGCACATCGCGGCCGTCACGCGGAAACATGCTGACGCCCATGCTGCACGAGATGCTCAGCTCACGGTCCTCGACTTCCCACGGCCGTGAAATCGAGGTGAGCACGCGCTGCGTCACCTGTGACATTGCTTCGCCACGCCCCTCACCCGACAGCAGCAGCACGAACTCGTCGCCTCCCAGACGCGCCACCGTGTCCGTATCGCGCAGGCACTCCTGCATGCGCTGCGCGACGGTCTGCAGCAGCTGGTCGCCGCGGTTGTGGCCAAACGTGTCGTTGATCAGCTTGAAATGGTCGAGGTCGATCAGGACCACCGCCACCACGCTGGCCTTGCGCTGCGCGCTCAACATCATCTGGCGCAAGCGGTCGTTCATCAGCAGCCGGTTAGGAAGATTGGTCACGGGATCGTGATTGGCTAGGTATACGAGCTTTTCCTGGCTTAGCTTGCTCTCGGTCACGTCTTCGACCGTGCCCTCGTAGAACAGCAGGTTGTGCGCTCCGTCGAAGACCGCGCGCGCGTTTTCCGAGATCCAGATCTGCTCGCCGTCGCGCCGGCGGATCTCTGACACGAAGTTGGTGACCGCGCCGTGCTTTTGCATCAGGCGCATGAATTCGGGACGCCGCGTCGAATCTATGTAAATCTGGTGCTGGATGTTGCCGACGCTGGCGATGAGCTCCGCAGGCGTCTCATAACCATAAATGCGCGCGAGCGCGGGGTTGACGATCAGGTAACGCCCGTCGGGAGACGTCTGGAAAATGCCTTCGGTGGCGTTCTCGAAAATACTGCGGAAACTCCGCTCTGCCTGCTGCAGCGCCTGCGTCGAGAGCTTGCGCTCGGTGACGTCCTCGATAAACCCCTCGATCAGGCCGACAGCGCCATCCGTGGGCACGATTCCGATACCGCGCTCCCATACCCACTTGATCTCGCCGTCACGACGCTGAATCCGGTACTCGACGAAGAAGCGGCGCCCTCCGTCGAGCGCCGCGCGGGTTTCCCGACGAACGCGCTCGCGATCCTCGGGATGGATAAGCTGCGGGTATGAGATCTTGCTGTTCAGCAACAGCTCGGTCGGGTGGTAGCCCGTGAGACGCTCGCAGCCCTCGCTCATGAACTCCATCGTCCGGTGCGCATCGTTGCGGCAGCGATAGACCATCCCGTCGAGATTGCTCATCAGCGTTGCGAGCATCCGGTCCTTCTCGCGCAGCGCCTGTAGCGATAGCTCGATCTCGCGCTCGCGCTGCTCGAGCGCCTTGCGCGTCGAATGCAGCGAGCCGGCTTTGCTTGGTCTGACCTGCTTGTTCACCGAAATGGTCGCTGTTGAGCCGAATTATTGACGCGCGCAGCCGCTATTGGCTGCAGGCGCCGTTAAATGTCTTATTGTCCCAACCACCAGCAAAAATCGTTCCGCTCGGACGCGCGACAGCCATCATTCGCGGACTATCGCCAGCAGAGCGTGACAAATTTAACACTATTGGGTGGGAAATACCGCAATTTAGCGGCTCAAAGACGGGTTGGTGAGGATGCACAGGCCGGATGGGCCCTCCGCGGCTGGCGGGCGCAAGCCTCGAACCGTCAGGCGGCGGCGCGGTCCGGCTGCGCTACCTTCTCGAAACGCAAGGCGCCGTTTGCCGCGCTGACCCTGATCGCGTCCTTGGCGGCGAACCGGCCCTCGAGGATCAGCTTGGCAAGCGGATTCTCGATCTCGGTCTGGATCGCGCGTTTCAGCGGACGCGCGCCATAGATCGGATCGAATCCCGCCGTCGCCATCTGCTCCAGCGCGGCATCGGTGATCTCGAGCCTCATGTCCATCTTGGCGAGGCGTTTCTCGAGGTATCCCACCTGAATCCTGGCAATCGACTTGATCTGCTTTTCGTCGAGCGGATGGAACACGACGATTTCATCGATGCGATTGACGAACTCGGGCCGGAAATGCGTCTTGACCTCGCCAAGGACTGCGTCTTTCACCACGCCGTACTCGTCGCCCGCCATCTGCTGGATCATCTGCGAACCCAGATTCGACGTCATCACGATGACGGTGTTCTTGAAATCGACCGTGCGGCCCTGGCCGTCGGTCATGCGCCCGTCATCGAGGACCTGCAGCAGCACATTGAACACGTCAGCGTGGGCCTTCTCGATCTCGTCGAGCAGTATCACGGCATAGGGCTTGCGACGCACCGCCTCCGTCAGATGGCCGCCCTCTTCGTAGCCTACGTAGCCGGGCGGAGCGCCGATCAGGCGCGCGACCGAATGCTTCTCCATGAATTCGCTCATGTCGACCCGGATCATATGATCGTCTGAATCGAAGAGGAATTCCGCAAGCGCCTTGCAAAGCTCGGTCTTGCCCACCCCCGTCGGCCCGAGAAACAGGAACGAACCATAGGGTTTGCTGGGATCGCCCAGCCCCGCGCGCGAGCGGCGAATCGCGTCCGACACCAGGCGCACCGCCTCGTCCTGTCCCACCAGACGCTCGTGCAGGCGGTCTTCCATGCGCAGCAGTTTGTCACGCTCGCCCTGCATCATCTTCGACACGGGAATGCCCGTCGCGCGCGAAACCACTTCAGCAATCTCCTCTGCGCCGACCTGCGTGCGCAGCAGGCGCAGCTTGTTGCTGTGTGGCGCTCCGCCCCCTTCTCCGTCTGCTCCTGCCGCGTGCCTGGCTTGCGCTTCGAGCTGCGGAATGCGTCCGTACTGAATTTCCGATACCTTCTGCCAGTCTCCGGCGCGTTTTGCCGTTTCCATTTCGAGCTTGAGCTTGTCGAGCTCCTCCTTGAGGTGCTGCGAGCCCTGGACCTGTGCTTTCTCGGCTTTCCAGATCTCCTCGAGGTCGGCGTATTCGCGTTCCAGACGCTGGATTGCGTCCTCCAGCGCGACCAGGCGCTTCTGTGAGGCTTCGTCTTTTTCCCGCCTGACCGCCTCGCGCTCGATCTTGAGCTGTATCAGGCGCCGCTCGAGCTTGTCCATCGCTTCCGGCTTCGAATCGATTTCCATCCTGATGCGCGCCGCCGCCTCGTCGATGAGGTCGATCGCCTTGTCGGGGAGAAAGCGGTCGGTGATGTAGCGATGCGAAAGCTCGGCAGCCGCAACGATCGCGGGGTCGGTAATGTCGACGCCATGATGCAGCTCGTATTTCTCCTGCAGTCCACGCAGGATGGCGATCGTGCTTTCGACGGAGGGCTCTTCGACCATCACCTTCTGAAAGCGCCGCTCGAGGGCGGCGTTCTTCTCGATGTACTTGCGATATTCGTCGAGCGTCGTTGCGCCTACGCAATGCAGTTCGCCGCGCGCGAGCGCGGGCTTGAGCATGTTGCCCGCGTCCATGGCGCCTTCTGCCTTGCCCGCGCCGACCATCGTATGCAGCTCGTCGATGAAGACGATGTTGCGGCCGGCGTCCTGGGCAATTTCCTTGAGCACCGACTTCAGGCGCTCCTCGAACTCGCCGCGATATTTTGCGCCGGCAAGCAGCAGCGCCATGTCGAGCGTGAGCACGCGCTTGCCCTTGAGCGTCTCAGGGACTTCCTCGTTGATAATGCGCTGCGCCAGCCCTTCGACGATCGCAGTCTTGCCCACGCCGGGCTCACCGATCAGGACCGGATTGTTCTTGGTGCGGCGCTGCAGGATCTGGATGACGCGCCGGATCTCGTCGTCTCTGCCGATGACCGGGTCGAGCTTGCCCGCACGGGCGCGCTCGGTCAGATCGAGCGTGTATTTCTTGAGCGCCTCGCGCGTTCCTTCAGCCTCCGCGGTGTCCACGTGCTCGCCGCCGCGCACCGCCTTGATGGCCTGTTCCAGGGGGGCGCGCGCGCCGCCGTGCTGCTTCAGCAGGCGGCCGGTCTCGTTTTTGTCCAAGGTCAGTGCGAGCAGGAACATCTCGGACGCCACGAACTGGTCGCCGTGCTTTTGCGCTTCCTTGTCCGTGACATTCAACAGATTGGTCAACTCGCGCGAGACGTTGACCTCACCTCCCTGGCCCTCGACTTTCGGCAGCCGGCCAATCGCCGCCGTAAGCGCGGTTTTGAGCGCCGGAACATTGACGCCTGCGCGTGCGAGCAGTGAGGACGTGCTGCCGTCCTCCTGCTGCAGCAAGGCCAGCAGCAGATGCTGCGACTCGATATAAGGATTGTCGTGCCCGACCGCAAGGCTCTGGGCATCGGCAAACGCCTGCTGAAACTTGGTGGTGAACTTGTCGAACCGCATCATCGTCTCCGCATCTGGCTATCGAGCTTTCGTAACGGCGTTACAGCGCTCGACCCTCACCTGCAGTGCGCGCTCCTCGCATGCAGGCAGGAGCCGCTTGTCGGCGCGGACCATGCTCCGCGAAACCCCCGACAAGCCCCCAACCCCTCTCTCCCGAGGGCACGGGGAGCCCGTCGACGGGGGCTCAGGACAGGCGCCGAGCGAAACCGAGCTGTTTCGCCCTGTCAACAATTGCGAAGATGCGTCCGACTCCGGCCATTTCAAGAGTCGAGCGGTGTTGCAGGCAGTTCCGCTCCCCTGAGGATGCTCTGCGATCTTTGGCGAGGACGGGTGGCTGGCAGTGGCATTTCGGTGCCGATTGATCTAAGGTTCGCATCTTGCCGGTGCCGGCGACCTGCCGTTGGGAATAATTCGTGAACTCCGCGTCCGTCCTGCCCCGCCGCGTGTGCGCAATGCGTCGTCTTGGGCTGAAGTTCCTGCTCCCCGCCCCACACTCGCTGCCGAGGCGCAACGTCGCCCGATTCCACGGCATGCAGCCTGCCCAGCGTGCAGCCGGACTGCTGCGGTGAGCTATTACGTCCTACTCGCGATCTTCCTCGCGATGGCGGTGATATGCGGGTGGATCGTCGCCTCGTACCGCCAAAAGCTTCGCGAAAACGAAACCAAACTGTCGCAACTCAGTGCGCGGATGGACCAAACCGTCGAATCACGCACCGCAGAACTGACCAGGCTCGCACGACACCTGTTGGCCGCACGCGAGCAAGAGAAGGCGCGCACTGCGCGCGAGCTGCATGATGAGCTCGGCAGCAGCCTCACCGCAGTCAGCATGGATCTTGCCTGGGTGCGGCAGCGCCTCACGGACCCGCTGCTGCTGAGCCGCTTGGGGCGGGCGGCCGAAGTCTTGACTGCGACCGTGGAGATGAAACGTCGCATCATTCAGGACTTGCGGCCCAGCATGCTCGACAACCTCGGACTTGCCTCAGCGATCGAGTCTCACGCGGCGGATTTTGCCGAGCGCGTCGGCATTGCCATCGAAACGCAGCTGCCCGACGAAATACCACCGCTCAAGGAAGGCTGCCCGATTGCGCTGTTCAGGATATTCGAGGAGGCGCTCACGAATGCCGCGCGCCACGCCCAGGCGAAGCGCATCAGCGTGACCCTGAGCTGTGAATCTGACCAGCTGTCACTGACGGTATGCGACGATGGCATCGGCATCGAATCGAGCCGCGCCTCCCAACCCAACCCGAATGCGCACGGTTTGCTCAGCATGCGCGAGCGCGTCCAGCAAATCGGGGGGGCGCTCGACGTCGGTACCGGGCAAGACCAGCGTGGCACGGTAGTGCGCGTCACCTTGCCCTGCGTGGCTGCGACACCGCCCCCTTAGGGGGACCCCCGCCTTATTTCTTCGGGTCGGGCGTTCCGCCAGCCTTGAAGGCCGGGCTCGAATGATCGCCCGCCTGCCCCGGCTTGGGTAAAGGCTCGCTTTTCTCAGGCGCCACGGCGGGCGGCGGCAACGGCGGCGTCGCTTCGACCGGACGCTGCGCGTCCTTTTGCGAAACAGGCGGCGCCGGAACTGCCTTGCGCGCCTCTTCTTTTTTCTCGCAGCCGGCACCGGCGACGAGTAAAACGCCTGCGATCAGGACGAGATAAGGCCGCATTGTTTCTCCTATCGGGAGTTTACCGGGTCTGCGGGTTGTAGCTAGGAGCAAAACCGCCCCGGAATAAATGCGCAAGTACGGTCAAAAAAGCCTTCGCAATGGCATTGCTACGTGCTGACCGAGGTGAAATGGCTGTGGAATTAAACATTATTCAGAAAAAATGGGGCAGTTTTGCTTTTAGCAGCCTGCATATCATACCCTCCCGGTGGGGGCCGGCGCGATATTCAGCCTTGTCCAATGGGGTTTGAGTCTGAACCGGGGGCCGTGATTCCAATCAACTTCCATCGGCCGTGCCTGTTCGCAGAAACCATCACCGACGCCAAGGGCCGAAGCCGCAAGCGCTACCCCTACAAACTGATGATGACGCCCTACGAGAAACTCAAATCACTGCACGAAGCTCAACAATTCCT
>JBKJZR010000305.1:0-3005 GCA_046715035.1 Burkholderiales bacterium
TTGCTCGTGTATAGTGCGCGCACCTCGCAGCAACTTCGCGTTGCATAAGTTCGAGTTGCATCTGTCTCTGACCCCTTCCTTTCAGCTCCCTTCCTTTCGAATAGCTGCTTTAAGCCACGGTTAGCGACGATACCTGTCGCGCCGGCGGCGTCTGCCTGTTTCGAGGCTGTTTTTGCCTGCGCGTTTGTTTTGTGCTTCATCCAATAAGAAAGTTATCCGATGTCATTTGCATCCCTCAATCTGAACCCTGCCATTGTGCAGGCCCTGACCGCCGCGGGTTATACCGAACCTACCCCGGTGCAGGCGAAGGCCATACCCGAAGCGCTGGCCGGCCATGACCTCATGTGCTCGGCACCGACCGGCACCGGCAAGACCGCAGCTTTCGTCCTGCCCGCGCTGCAGCGGCTCGCCCAGCCAGCCAAGGCCGGACGCGGCCCACGCGTGCTCGTGCTCACACCGACCCGCGAGCTCGCCCTGCAGGTCACGACTGCGGTCGAGAAATACAGCAAGTTTATGCCGCGCGTGCGCACCGGCACCGTGCTCGGCGGCATGCCTTACCCGAAGCAGCGTAGGCTGCTCGAGTCGCCGCTCGACATTCTGGTGGCCACACCAGGCCGTCTGATCGACTTCCTCGATCAGGGCAAGGTCGATTTTTCGCGCCTCGAGCTGCTCGTGCTCGATGAAGCCGACCGCATGCTCGACATGGGTTTTATCAAGCCGGTCGAAAAGATTTCCGCCGCGACCCCGGCCGCACGCCAGACGCTGCTGTTCTCGGCAACGCTCGACGGCGGGATCGCGACGCTGGCGAAGCGCCTGCTGCGCCAGCCCAGGCTCATCGAATGCGAAGCGACCCAGGCCAACCAGGACAATATCGAACAGCGCTTGCACTACGTCGACGACGGCAGTCACAAACACCGCCTGCTGGACCATCTACTGCGCGACGCTGAAGTCTCGCAGGCGCTCGTGTTCACCGCGACCAAACGCGGTGCTGACAAGCTGGCCGGCGCGCTTTACGACCAGGGACACGCCAGCGCTGCTTTGCACGGCAACATGAACCAGTCGCAGCGCAACCGCACGCTCGCCGGTCTGCGCAGCGGCAACGTGCGCGTGCTGGTTGCCACCGACGTTGCAGCGCGCGGCATTGACGTTCTCGGCATTTCGCACGTCATCAACTACGATCTGCCGCGCGTCGCCGAGGATTACGTGCATCGTATCGGCCGCACCGGCCGTGCCGGCGCGACGGGGATTGCCATTTCGTTTGCGGCGCCCGACGAGGGGCACCAGTTGAAGCAGATCGAGCGCTATACCGGCCAGCAGATCGAGCGCCACGTGATCGAAGGCATGGAACCGCGCGTCAAACCGCGTTCCGGGCCGCCTGCGGGCGCTCGCAGGCCGGGCCAGGGAGCACCGCGTGGTGCGCGTCCCGCCAATGGCAATGCGCGCTGGACCGGTGCCGGCAAGTCGTACGGCGGCAGCGACCAGCGTCGTTCTCGCGATGGCGGCGGTTTCAGCGCCGGCCGCGGCCGCGGGCGGGGTTGAGTCCAACCTGGATTCAGAAAACGACGTCATCCCAGCGTAAGCTGGGATCCAGAAGATTTCTTCTCGCATCAATCACTGTTGACACCTTTGGCGAGCAGCGAGACAAACGTGAAAACGCGGGGAGGCACGGCCCAATTGACGTCTGCTCGCCCGCCCGCCTGCCCGTTCAAGTCATCGGTTTCAATTCGCCGAGGATGGTAGGAATCAGTTCAGCCACCGTCGGATGAATGTTGACACTGCGCTGAAGTGCCGTGTACGGCGCGCCGGCATACATCATGGCGAGAATGCAGTGGATCGCCTCATCGCCGCCGACGCCGAGGATCGCGGCGCCGAGGATCTGCCTGGTTTCGGCGTCCACCGCGATCTTCATGAAGCCCTGCGTTTCACCTTTTTCCACGGCGCGCCCGACGCGCGTCATGGGACGCATGCCAACCAATGCCTTGCGGCCGGACTTGCGGATCTCGGTATCCGTCATACCAACGCGGCCGAGCGGCGGATCGATGAACAGTCCGTACGCCGTGAGCCGGTCGTTCACGGAACGATGCTCGCCGTTGAGCAGATTGTCGGCGACAATCTCGTAATCGTTGTAGGAGGTGTGGGTGAACGCGCCGCGCCCGTTGCAGTCGCCGATCGCCCAGATGCTGGGCGCGCTGGCGCGTAACCCATCATCGACCACGATGTAGCCGCGCGCATCGGTCTGCACTCCTGCCTGCGCCAACCCCAGGTCGTCGGTGTTCGGCACGCGTCCCACCGCCAGCAGCAGATGCGAGCCAACCACTTCGCGAGCATCGCCGGTGCAATCGAGCCCGACTGCGATTTTCCCGCCGCGCTTTTCGACTCGCATGCACTCGGCGCCGGTTTCGACGTTGACGCCGTCGTTGCGCAGGATGTCGAGCACGCCCTGCGAAACATCCGCGTCCTCGCGGCCGATGATATGCGGCGCTTTCTCGATGACGGTGACTTGCGCCCCGAAGCGGCGGTAAATCTGTGCGAATTCGAGTCCGATATAGCTGCCGCCGATGACGACGAGATGCGCGGGCAGGAAATCGACCTCCATGATGGTCGAGTTGGTGAAATAGTCGACCTGCTCGAGGCCCGGGATCGGCGGCACCAGAGCGCGCCCACCGACGTTGATGAAAATCTGCTTTGCTTCGAGCACGTCCTCGTCGACGCGTACCGTCGTCGGCGACTCGAAACGCGCATGGCCTTCGATCACCGTCAGGTTGGCAGTGCCCTTCAGCCACTTCTCGACATTGCGGCTCGCGCGCACCGCGACTTCGTCCTTGCGCGCCTTGACGCGTTTCATATCGACCCTGACCGGGCCGTCGAGCATGACGCCGTAGTCCGCACCGTGGCGCGCGAGATGCGCCGCATAAGCGCTGGCGACGAGCGTCTTGGTCGGCATGCAGCCGGTGTTCACGCAGGTGCCGCCGAAGCGGTTG
The DNA here is from genome assembly GCA_046715035.1 of Burkholderiales bacterium. Classification (GTDB taxonomy): domain Bacteria; phylum Pseudomonadota; class Gammaproteobacteria; order Burkholderiales; family SG8-41; genus PALSA-1004. The sequence continues at coordinate 2,982 of JBKJZR010000305.1, forward strand.
CGCTCGATGATCGCAACACTGCGG
>JBKJZR010000306.1:0-2553 GCA_046715035.1 Burkholderiales bacterium
TCAGATCAGCGCTGCGGCCCTCGATACACGCAACCGTGATGCCGGGACGCGCGACGCACTTCAACGCAAGTCAATCCTTCGAACTCCGGCTTGAGCCGGTTCCAGATCCAGATCGCGATATGCTCCAGACTCGGGACTGCGAGGCCGTCGATGTCGTTCAGGTAGCGGTGATCGAGCTCTGCTCTCAGCTTCGCGCACGCGTCGTCGATCAAGCCTAAATCCGCCACGAATCCGGTCGCGGGATCCGGATCGCCTTCGATGACGACGCGCGCAGTGAAGGAATGTCCATGCAGTCCCTCGTATTGATGCCCGACCTGCGCCGCCGGGAAGCGATGGGCCGCATCGAAGCTGAACTCCTGATAGATTTCCATCCGGCGATCCTAGCGCAGACCGGTGAACTTATGGACCTGCAGGCTCAGCCTCCAGCGGGGATGCGACATGCAATAGAGGATCGCCAGACGCGTGTTGGTTTCGAGCATCAGCCCGTCCATCGGCTGAATCAGCAAGTTGCGGAAATCCCATGCTTCGAAATCCGCAGGGTCGAGGCCATCCTGGGGAATGACGATCTTCAGTTCATTTCCGCTGCGAATCTTTACCTTTGTTCCGGCCTTGGGGCTCACGCAGACCCAGTCGATACCTGGCGCAAGCGCGAGCGTGCCGTTGGTTTCGATCGCTATTTCGAATTCCAGTTCGTGCAACGCCGCCACCAGCGGCGCGTCGACCTGCAGCGCCGGCTCGCCCCCGGTCAATACGACGAATCGCCGTGCGCAAGCCCCATGCGGCCAGCAGGCTGCAATTTTCTGCGCTAACTCGGTCGCCAGGGCGTAGCGGCCGCCGTGCGTCCCGTCGATGCCGACAAAGTCGGTGTCGCAGAATCTGCACACCGCGCTGTCACGATCGCGCTCGAGTCCTGTCCAGAGATTGCATCCGCTGAAGCGGCAAAACACGGCAGGGCGGCCGGTGTTTACGCCCTCGCCCTGTATCGTGTAGAAAATTTCTTTTACTCTGTATGTCATGCGGTTTTCTACAACACTGACGGAATCGAAAAGCGGATGCCTGGTCGCTGGTTTTGGCGACGAACGCGCGCAGGGCGTTACGAACCGAGCCCAGGCCAAGCGGTCGAAAACCCCTTGACCCTATACGTAGGTATAGGGTTTATCATCGAAGCATAGGTAACGAATGATATGCGAAATGAAGCAGCTCTGACGATCGGCAAAGTCGCTGTCGAAGGCGGCGTGAAGGTTCAAACCATCCGCTACTATGAGCGGCGGGGTCTGCTGCCGAAACCGGCGCGTACTGCCGCGGGTTACCGGAAGTATTCAGAGGAAGCCGTGCGCCGGCTGCGCTTTATCAAGCAGGCGCAGGCGCTGGGTTTCTCCCTGAACGAGATCGAGGACTTGCTGTCGTTGCGTATGCAGCCGGGCACGACATGCGGTGACATTCGCCAGCGTGCCCGCCAGAAAATCGCGACCGTCAACGACAAGATTGCCGATTTGCAGCGCATCCTCGACGCCTTGAACAAGCTCGCTGCCGCCTGCCGCGGCAAAGGGCCGACCAGCGCATGTCCGATTCTGGAGACGCTTGAACGCGAGGAGCAGTAGATGAACGTCGAATTGATCTATGACGCCGATTGTCCGAACGCTGCGGCGGCGCGCGCTCTGCTGGGCGACGCATTCGCCGCGACCGGCATTCCCGCCCGATGGAAAGAATGGGAACGCGGCTCGCCCGAGAGCCCCGGGTATGCACGGGAGTACGGCTCGCCGACGATCCTGGTCAATGGCCGCGACATTGCGCCGGCCACGCAGGTATCCGGTGCCGGCGCGTGCCGCGTCTACGCGGACACCGCGGGGCGGTTGAGCGGCGTGCCCACGGCGCAAGAAGTCCAGGCGGCGTTGCGTGGGTCGTCCGTTGCGACGCCCTTCACGCGCACATTGCCGACGCTGCCGGCAGTCGGGATCGCGCTGCTGCCCAAGCTCACGTGCGCGGCGTGCTGGCCGGCATATGCCGGACTCTTGTCGGCGCTCGGCATCGGCTTTATCGACTACACGCCGTACCTGCTGCCGCTGACAGCCGTCTTTCTGTTGTTGACGTTGGGCATGTTGGCGTGGCGCGCGCGCAGCCGGCGCGGTTACCGGCCGTTCGTGCTCGGAGCGCTGGCGGCCGCCATTGTGCTGGTGGGCAAGTTCGGGCTCGACTCCGACCTCGCGCTGTATGGGGGAATCACGCTGCTGGTCGGCGCATCGCTGTGGAATGCCTGGCCCAAGCGCGCGGCGAGCGCATGCGCTGCCTGCATAACGGTCCCGCAAGCGCCCGCGGTGTCCGCACCGCTTTCGACCGGACAGCGCTAAAAGCGCACACCAAAAAACAATTGCGCCTCTTGTAACTCTGATCGGCGGTTCTTGTTTGGCATTGATCGACACGGTAGGATGCCCGCCGTGCGTCGAATTTCCAGAATTCTCGTAATCGCGTTGGCGATGGTCCTGCTCGTCGATCAGCCCACCCGTATCTCATTTTTTCAGTCGCTCTCCAGCGATTAGCTTGTCGATGACCGCG
>JBKJZR010000307.1:0-14653 GCA_046715035.1 Burkholderiales bacterium
GGGAGCAGCCCAACAACCGCGCGATACTCAAGGCCATGCAGGAAAAGTGGCCGGATCGCAAAGTCGACAACAAAACGCTGTTCGACCTGTTCCCCGGCAACCCGTCGAAGCAGGCGGGCAAGATCGCGGGGCTGCCGGAAAGCATGCGCAAAGGCGGGTATTGACGATCCGCACCACTGCGGCGTTCTGGCCAGATTGGCCGGACATGCGCAGGCGCGCGTGGAAAAATTTGCGGGTCGTTTCCGCAGACAGGGCGTGGCGGGATTACGAACTCGATCTCGCGGCCATCTGAGCGCCAGCGCCGGCGTCGCGTTTACGAAAGCTTCCTAGCTTGCGTCGCCGGAGGGTTTGTTCTTGTGAAAGCGGATCACCTGGTCCTCGCGCCCCGGCTCGTCGGCGTAGCGCGGGCGCCCGCTTATCGGCCTGCCCGCGGCTTGCGCGAGCTCGCGTTCGCGCGCGCTGATCAGCGCCAGGCACTGGCGCAGATCCTGGATAGTCCCGTCCGATAGCGGGTGGCGCATGCCGTGCGGGGTAGCGGTGTCCTTGATGACGGCGGCGAGCGTGAGCTTCACCGCCTGCAGGACGCGCTCTTCCATGGAAAGTTCCGAATCGCTCATCGCGCCGGCCTCAAAGGTCCGACCACATGCGTATCAGATTGAGATAAGCCGCGTTCACCTGCGCCGTCTCGATTGCATCGGGCGCGCTCTGCAACAGTTTTTCGCGCGCTTGGTTGAGATCGTACAGCAATTCGCGCCGTGCTGGGTCGCGCACCAGGCTCTGCACCCAGGTGATCGCCACCAGGCGTTCGCCGCGCGTGACCGGATCGATGCGATGAAGGCTGCTCGCCGGGTAGAGCACGGCGTCGCCGGCCGGCAGCTTCACCGACTGGCTGCCGAACGCGGTTTGGATCACCAGTTCACCGCCGCTGTAATCCTCCGGTGCGTTCAGAAAAATCGTGATCGCAATATCCGAGCGGTACCTCACCCCGTCCGCGCCCATGATCGGATCGTCAAGGTGATTGCCATAGGCCATGCCGGGCTGATAGCGCGCGTAAAACGGACTGGCGACGTGCAGCGGCAGCGCGCCGCCGCGGTAGACCGGATGGCGCGTGAGAGCGCCCATCACGAGATCGTTGAGCCGCTCGAGCTCCGCCGCGCCGCTGTCGAGCTCCTCGTTGTGCTTGACGCGCTTCGCGGCGGCGCCAGCCGAGAGCCGACCATCGACGAAGTTCGCATGGCTCAGCCACTCGTGAACGAGCATGAGCTCGTCTTTTTTCAGCACTCCGGGCAGATGCAGCAGCATACGGGCATTACCCTATGCGAAACAAACCCACGTCGTCGCAATGTATTTGACACCTTGCACCAGCACGGCGCCGCGATGGACATGGGTCCAGAACGGCGGGAACAAAAGGAGTTTGCCCTGCCGCGGGATGACTACCGTCTGCTGCAGTGGAAACTCGGTCTCGCCGCCCGGTCCAGGGACATCGTTGAGATACCAGATCGCAACCAGCTGGCGCTCGCTGAACGGGCCCGGGCCGCCGTCCACGTGCCAGTGGTAGTAGTCGCCCGGCAGCGTGCGCTGCAGGTTGTAACCGATGTCCTTGAACGCATTGGCGGCGAAAAACGGAAACTCCCGTGCGAGCTCGCTGAAGCTCGCAACGAGCGAGCTGGACAACAGCCCATCGATATCGCGCCAGTCGTCGCGCCCGCTGACGCGAAGGTCCATCGATCTCTTGATGCTTTCGGCCTCGATCCCGGCCTGGCCGATGCGCCCCGGGTACTGCTGATCGGGATTCGCCTCGAAACGCCGAATCATCTCCCGGCAGACATCGGGCTCGAGCGCACGATCGACCTCGTAGATGAAGCTGAGCGGCTTGATTTCTCTCATTGTGCGGGCCGCAACCGGCAAATGGCTGTCGGCCATCACGGATTCGATGTCGTCGCGCGATCGCTAGGCGTAGAGCAGCTGCGTATTCTGCATCTCGCCGGTGGTGTCGACATCGACGCCGATCGCACCCGGCGTGCGCGCGACGATATAGGCAGCCATCATCGTAGCGCTGGCCTCGTTGTGGTTCACGATGCTGGTGAGGAGCCGATCGGCGACGATCTGGCAGCGCTGGGTGCGATCTGGCCGAGCGACGTAATCGCGGCTCATTTGCCAGCCCCGATCCATGTCGCGATCCAGCTTGGCGAAAAATTCCCCTCCCGCTTCCAGCACGGGGGCCGGCACTTCCACCGCGTAGATATCGTCACCGACGATTACTTTGAATCGCATGCCAGAATTCCGTTGCCGTTGAAGGCTGGTTGATAGCATGGCCGGGCGACGCCGACAAGCTGCCCCTCACGACCTTGCGTGTGCGCTATTACGAAGTGATAGTGCGGCCTATCCCAATGGGGAGGGGCGCTCGCGCATCCAGGTGGTTACGCGAGGTTCGAACCTGACTTAACATAGGGCCCCACACGTTCCACATCTTAATAAGCGGGGCACGCCGGCATGGGCAACGAGTACTACGAAATGATCGACAAGATGGAGAAAGAGGGCGTCGATCGCGAATACATCAACGGTTGGGCGTGTGGTTATCTGCACAATCCCAAGCGCGAGGAGCAGCGTCTCAACGACATGTACGAGGCGGGCTATGGGGACGGTTGGGACAAGAGGCGCGACGGTTACTTGTCGTGGATAAAGAAGTAGGCCGCCGTTCTCTGTTACAAACAGGCCGGCTGGCCTCTATTTTGGAGATCCCCAAAGGAAGAGATGTTGCGCACGCCCGCAGTGGATGCTGAAGGTTATTTGATAGATCCGAACGATTGGAGCGCGACGCTGGCGATTAAATCTGCCCGCCTGGAAAACATTCAACTCACCGATGATCATTGGGATGTGATCCACTTCATGCGTGAGTTCCCCTACGGTTATGTCAAACAGGCGTGCCGGATTGCCGGCATGAAACGCCCACGCGCCTGGAGTACGGGCTAGTAGTCGAACAATGGCAGCTCGTTGGTTTCGTGCGCGGTAATGCTGTGGAACGGCCGTTGGCTGTCCGGTTCCGGCTTTCCGGCTTAGGAGGTTTCAGTGTCAGGGCTCATAAACGATTTTCCCCCCGATGGGGTCGTGACGGTCAATCGCGTCATCCTCAAACCTGAATTCACAATGGATACGCTGGAAGAACGGGTTGCCACGCTGTGTGAGAACGTCAAAACGTATCATTCGGACACAGGTTTTGTGGGCGGCTTCGTGATGCTGAATTCGGGCGAGATATCGAATGAAGGCAGCGCTATCGGCAAGGCCGTGGCGAGCCCGCTAAAAGATAGGGAAGCGCTGGTCGTCACGTTCTGGCGCAGCATGGAAGAGCACGAGCAATCGCATCGCAGCGACACCTTCCAGCCGCTTTTCCAGCAGGTGCTGGCGTTGTGCGAGAACGGCAACGAGGAAATCGCCTACCGGATGCTATGGTCGGGCAAGGCTTACAGCCCGGACGAAGCCGAAATGGCGCGTGCTGCCAAAGAGCAATATCTTAACGCTCGCTGATGCGCACTCGGCGCGTGAGCGCGCGGCGCGGCGCAGCACTCGAGGATGGCGGTCGTTGAGACGTCAGCGCGCCGGTCGCGACTCAATAATTCTTTTCGGCAAGCTCCTGCCACTTCTGCGCCGCGGCGGGATCCTTCTCGACACCGATGCCCTGCGCGTACATTATCGCAAGTGTCGCCTGCGATCCGGACAATCCTTGGTCGGCAGCGAGCTTGAACCACCGGGCGGCCTCGACCGGATCGGATTTGGTACATTCGCCCTGGAAATACATGAATCCCAGCCCATGCTGAGCGAGACCAGAGCCCTGCTCGGCCGCGGCGCGCATCCACTTCACGGCGGTCGCGCAGTTTTTTACCATGCCCAATCCCACCTGGGCCATGATCGCGAGACGATACTGCGCCTCGGGATTTCCCTGCTCGGCAAGCGGGAGCAGCAGTTGCCTGGCGTTCGCGAACTGCTTGGCTTCGAACGCGGCGATTCCGCTTGCCAGCGCCATATCGTGATCCGACATCCGACGTATTCCGCCTGAAAAGGTTGAAGAGAATGTACTTTCTTTCCGCTCGACTTACAATCGCTGCGCTAGCGCTGCGTTGCCGTGCCCGGCAATCGGGACGCCTGCAACCACGATCATGGCCATCCTCAGCACTCGCCCGACGATAGGGCTCATCAAGACGCGTTGGCGCAACAGCCGGGCGCCGCGCACGCTCGAAGAGCGCGCGGGGGTGATCGGCGCGAACATCTGGAAAATTGCGCTCGAGATCTACAAGCACCTGGAGAAAGACGGCTTCCGCTTCGGCTCCGACCGGCAGGTGACCATCGTGATGACGGAGCTCATCGCGTTCCTCGTGCAGCTCACCGATCGCACGGTGCACGGCCGGCGCAGCGACGCCGACCGTGCGACGCTCATCAATGCCGTGGCCGGGCACCTTGCCAAGACCATGGAGAACAATCAGCTCGACCTGTTCGGTCCGGGAGATTACCGCACGCCGTTCATTCGAACGCTGAACGAGCGCTTCGAGGAGTACGCGCGTTTCGAATATGCCGACGGCGACCCCGCTTACGCCTGCGTGCGCTATTTCGGCAGCACCGTAGCGGATGCCATGGCGAGCAGCGATAACAAGTGGGTACTCGAGCAGATGATGGAAGTCGAGGCGCCGGAGATGGTGCGGCTGATCAAGAAACTCGTCAGCGAGGTCGTGGAAGCGGACGCCGCCCCAGCCGCCGATGGACCATGAGCGCCCGGTCTCAGGCGTCCGCGCCTTCGAGCAGCGCTTCGATCGCGGCCGCGCAACCGGCCACGTCCGACTCGCGCTGCGCGAGCAGGCTGCGCGCGACCGCGAGCCAGCGTTCTTTGCCATCGTGCGCGACGTGCTCGAGGCCGCCGAGATCGCCACGTTTCAGCAAATGCTCGTACGCGAGCAGCGCCTGTGGAAAGAGTTGGCGGCGCGCGCCGTCGAAGGTCGCGAAATAAAAATGCAGCGCCGGCAGGTTGGCGCGTGCAATCAGCTCAGGCAGTGTCGATAGGCAATCGGCGAGCAAATCGCGCACCGCGCGCGCGAGTGGCTCGGCCTTGGTGCGCGCGACCAGTGCCAGCAATTGATGCCAGGCTTCGCCCAGCAGCTCGCCAGCGCGGGCCTCGCCGATCTCGTGCAGGATCATGGACTCCATCTCGTTGTCGGCCATGCGCTCCAACGCGGCTTCGGTGCCGGTCATGAACCGATAACTCGCGAGCGCGCGCGCCATGGCGTTGGCCTGCTTGCGCCATTGCCATTCCTCGATTTTCTCCCACAGGTAGCGGCGCACGGACTCCTGCCGCAGAAAAATCGTGCGCCCCTGCAGCATTGCCGGCGGCGCGGCAAGCTCGCGCGCGTATTCGCAGGACGAGACGAGGATAGTGAAACCGGCGCGCTCCTCGATGCGCAACAGGCGCCCGAGGAAGAAAAGCGGCTTCTGAAAGCGCCCGTAGCCCGCGCTGTAGACATACCCCTCGCGCAGCAGCTCGTGATTGGCGGTATCGGCGTCGAACGGATCGAGCGCGCCGCGCGCCAGCGGCAGGGGCGCGAAATCATCGGTCTCGATGCCGTCCCATAGCCGCTCGCGCGCGGTTAGCCAGAGACCCAGCTCGTCCTTGGGCAGAGTGCCGCCGAATGGCAGCTCGTTCTCCCAGCGGTAATACTCGCGCATCTTGAGCAGGAAAGTGCACAAGCCGTAATCCCCGGCGTAACGAGCATCGGAGATGTCGCAGTTGTGCTGCACTGCGCTGGCGAGCTGCGGAAAATTTCGCATGGCCGTATACTGAAGTCTAACATTGCGTGGTGCGCCCTCTCATATGGCCAAGGCAACTCATTCGAAGCCGCACGTCACCCTCGATATGACGGGAGCAGCCTGCCCGGGGCCGTTGCTGGGTGCCAAGAAAGTTCTCGATGAGCTGCTGGCGGGCCAGGTCTTGTTGTTGATTTCCGATTGCCCGGGAACCAGGGATGACCTGTTTTCATGGCACCGGTATACCAACGTCGCGATCGTGAAAACCGAAAAATTACCGAAGGGCGCAACCGCCTATTACATTCGGAAAAGCAAGACCGGGCGGGTTTCACCCCACGCCGTGCTCGATCTGCGCGGCGCCACGTGTCCGGGGCCGATCGTGGAAGCGAAAAAGCTGTTGAACGGCATGCGCAAGGGCGAGGTGCTGCAGCTCATCAGCGATTGTCCGGGTATCGAGGCGGACGTGCGAAGCTGGGTGAACGCGATCGGCCTGGAACTGGCCGATACCCGGGAAAGCGCGCCCGGCGAATACCAATTCTACTTGCGCAGGCGCTGAAGTGCCGAGCTGCGCCGCTACCTGGAGGATGGGTCATGACCAGTCTGATGGATGAGATCATCGGGGACGCAGACGGTCCCCGCAGGAGTCCCGGATTCCCTCACGCGCCGGCCGGCTGGACGCCTGCGGCCGCCCTCGAGGCCGCCCAGCGTGAAGACCTGGAGCTCTCCGAGGACCATTGGGAAGCGCTGCGCGCCCTGCAGGAGTATTACGCGAGACACGAGGACATCGACATCAATATGCGCGAGCTGCACGACGCACTCGATGAAAAATTTCACCGGAAGGGCGGTATCAAGGCGCTGTACCTGCTCTTTCGCGGCGGGCCGGTGGCGCAGGGTTGCCGGATCGCGGGGCTCAAGGCGCCCGCGGGTGCGATCGATAAGGGGTTCGGCAGCGTCGGTTGAGAATCGGCTCAGCTTCAGGATGCCGGCTGCCGATCGACGAATAGTTGCGGGCGTGGCAGCCCGTGCTCGAACAGCAGGCGCTCAGCTTCATTCGCCAGCACCGCGGGGCCAGCGACATAGACGTCGTGCTCGCGCAGATCGCAACGGTCCTGCAGCATTTGCGCGAAGGTGTCGCGCACGGCTTGCCGCGACAGTGGGCCGTCCACGGTCACAGGCGTGTAGCGAAAGTTATCCAGCGCGCCGGCCCAGGAACGGCACAGATTGTTCAGGTAGTGAGCGCGTTTTTCTGACATGATCCAGTAGAGTCGCAGCGCTGCGGGCGTGTCGAGTGCGATCGCGTGCTCGATCAGGCTCTTGATCGGCGCGAATCCGCTGCCGCAGGCGAGAAATATCAAGGGGCGAGCCGATTCCTCGTTCAACACGAATTCGCCGCGCGGCCCCTCCACGCGCACCGTGTCCGCGGTCTTTAGCCCCGTGAATACGGCATCCGAGAAGGCCGCGCCCGGACGCCGCTCGATGTGAAATTCCAGATTGCGCTCGTCGCACGGACAACTCGCCACCGGCCACGAAGCCGTGGCCCCATCGACCAGTGTGAGCGATACCGACTGGCCGGCGAGAAAGCGCAGCCTGTTGCTGCGCGGCGTCTGCAAATGCAGCAGCCGCAGGTCCTCCGAGAGCGGGCTCACCGACTTCACTTTGGCCACGATGTTTTGCAGCGGCATGTCGGCCGCGCCGTGCGCCTCGCGCGCCTCGATCACGAGGTCGGTCAGCGCCGCGTTGCAGCACATCAGCACGGCGCCGGCACTTTTCTCGGCTGCGCTCAAGACGTAGTCGTAATGCCGGATTTTGTGCACCTCTCCGGACAGCAACTTCGCTTTGCATCGCCCGCAGTTGCCGTTACTGCAGCCATAGCTCAACGCGAGCCCCGCGCGCAGCGCCGCCTCCAGCAGCGTGTCGTTGCGTTCGACGACAAACTCGCGTCCGCTCGGCTCTACCCGCACGTGCGCCGTCCCGCCACTCATAAGATCACCGCAGTCGCGCCAATGCGTCCCCGTTGTCGAGCGCGTCCCGTACCACAGCAGCCGCCGCCCGGAGCGAATCGTGCCGGCGCAAATGCCACAGGCACAGCGCTCCAGCGCACACCAGGGCGTCGCGCATGGCGCCGGGTGCTCCGCGCAGCGCGTCCGTGCCCGCCTGCGCCGCAGCAGCTGCAACCGCGGCGGTGTCGGGCTGCGCAGGCTCATCGTGTGCACCGACTGCGGCGGCCGGAAGCTGTGGCGCGCGCAGGAGATTTTCGATGCCCAAGTCCGCGGGATAGAGGTCAACCGACTGTTCCTCGCCGCGGTCGTGGTAATAGAACGCCTTGCCTTTTTGCCGCAGCGACGGCACCACACCGCCCTCCACGCCGCGCACCAGCAGCGCGGAATCGAAACCCGCGTCGCGCGCTAGCAGCGCATAGATGCGCGGATAGGGCTTGTGCACGTAACCGGTGACCAGATGCGTCTTGCCGCGCCCGCGCAAGGGGCCGGCCAGCACCTCCACGGTGGTGATGCACGGCCGCTTGACGATGAGCGTGCGCAGCGCCGCGAGCTGATGCAGCTTGGGGCAAAACGTGCGCTGGTCGAGATACGCCCAGCCGCATTCGGGATCCGCGAGACGCGCCGCGGATTCTTCCACCGATAGCTCCACCGGCAGGCCCGCGGCCCGCAGCACCTGGCGGTGCGTAACGCCGTATTTGGGGCCCATGCTCTCGACGCCGTGCGACACCGCCGCTACGCCGCACGCCGCGAGCACCGCGGGCAGGAACGGAGAGGACGGCAAGGTGCGGCTGTAGCCGTCGTAGGGGTCGGCGATATCGAGGACTTCGTCCACTGCCGCGGTGACGCTGTGCGTAACCTCCCGGATCGCCTGCAGCACGCCGAGGCTCTCGTCATCGGTTTCGCGCTTCATGCGCAACGCGATCAGGAAAACGCCGGCCTGTACCGGATCGACCTCGCCTTCGAGGATCGAGCGCATGGCGGCGCGCGCCTCCTCGCGCGAAATGTCTTTGCTTAACTCGGGCCCGGTGGCGATACGCTGGAGAATCGAGCGCATCATTGCGGCCGGCCTCGCTTGCGCATGTGATGCCGCAATGCTCATGCACACGCTCCTTATTTCAGTCCGAGCCAGATGTCGCTGCCCTCGACGCGGACGGGGTAGGTCCTGAGGCCCACCTCGGCCGGTTCGTCGACGACCTCGCCGGTGCGCACGTTGAAGCGGCTGCCGTGCAGCGGACACTTCACCCACTCGCCGTCGAGAAAACCGGTCGAGAGCGAGGCGTCCTCGTGAGTGCATGTGTCGTCGGCAGCGTAAAAACGGCCGCCGACGTTCGCGATCAGAATCCTGCGCTCGCCGATTTCGACCCGCCGCATCTTGCCGGAAGCAAGCTCGGTCGTGTTGGCAACCCTGATGAACTGCTCAGCCATGGAATACTATGCAGGAGCGAGATTGCCATGGTAATCGAAACACGGAGCCTTGCAGCGGCGGCGAAACTTGCCGTAAGCGCCGAGGCTCACCGCTGTTCGGGCCGGGTCAGGCGAGCATGTCCCGCACCCGCTCGAGCCGCGCGCGGACCTCCTCGCCAAGCTTGTGCACTTCGGGCTTCTCCACCAGCTTAAGGACTGCGGCGGGATCCATGAAGGCGACGATGGTCTTGCCGTCAGCGTCTTGCCGCACCACGACGTTACACGGCAGCAGCAGGCCGATATCGGGATCGGCCGTAAGCGCGCGGTGCGCGAGCGGCGGATTGCATGCCCCCAAAATGCGGTACGGCCGGCCATCCACATTGAGCTTGGCCTTGAGCGTCGCCTGCACGTCGATATCGGAGAGCACGCCGAAACCCTCCTGTTTGAGAGCTTCGATCACTTTTCCGACGGTCTCGTCAAAGGGTAGATCGAGCTTGATATTGAATCCATACATAGGGGTTTTCTCCTGGTGCCGACCCACCGCGATGCCGTTGGTCAGGCGCCGGACGTGCCGCGGTGGTCGAGGCGCGCGGCTTTCACAAGCCTCGGCCGGCAAGGCAATTGTCTGCCTCGGCGGCCCCGACAGCTCACATCTTCCAGCCGTAAGCGATGCCGATCGAGTTTTGGTGCATCTTGATGGTTTCGGTCCCCGCCGGCAGGCCGCCGGTGAAGTTGTTGAAGAACGAAGGCCCGCTCACCGACTTGTTGAATGCATGCATGTAGGCGAGCGTTAGCTCTCCGCCGCCCTGCGTCTTATAAGTAAAGCCGAACGTCACGTGGTCCTGGACGACCCCCGGCGCGAAGATGTTGATCGTCACGTCCTGTGACCGGATCGGGTTGTCGGTATGACTGTAGCCTCCGCGCAGCGTGAGCTGGCTGTTGTATTCATATGCAACACCCAATTTCCATACGTTGACATCGCGCCAACCAAATCCTGCGCCGTTGTTGGCACCGAGACAGAATGCGAGGTTGCCCCCGGCGCACTGCAGCAGGTTAGCGCTTGGATTGCCTACCGATTTGACGTCGCTGTAGTTGATGCGCTGGTAGTCGGCCGCGACCGTAAACTTCGGGGTGGCCTTGAAGGCGATCCCGATGTTGTAGTTCTGAGGCAGGTCGAAATCGCCCTGTTCGGCGAACAGACCGCGGTACTTGTCGAACTCCGTCATGTAGATCTTGGTGGAGTAGGCAGCCCCGACCGCTACCGCATCGGTGAGCTGGCCGAACCATCCCACTCTCACGCCAAAGCCGTGGGCGTAGTCATGTCCCCGGTTGCTGAGGTCGGCGGGGGAGGTCGAGAAACCGGCGAATGCCTGCCCGCCTTCCATCGCAAAGCGCTGAATACCGATGAGGGGCGAGACGCCGATCGCGTGATTGGGAGAGAGCTTGAACGCGAGCGTCGGCGCTATGACGAGCTGGATCAGGTCAACGCCGAGCTGGCCATTGCCGCAGAGCAAGTTGTACGGACCCGGCGTGGGATTGAATCCGGCGCAGGCGCTCGCTGCGCCTATCTGGCCGCCGGGATAATCGGTGTTCATACCGCCGTTTCCGTATACGGTCACGCCCAGCGACAGTTTCGGATTGATCATTCTGTTGAAACCGAATTCGGGAACCACGAAGTAGTTGCTGTCGCTGTCGGCCTGCCCGTCGATGGGACCGAGAAACGGGCTGCTGCCGAAGCGGGCAGCTTCGCGCCGCGGACTGAACAGGTCGGCGCCGAAATCGATACGGTTCCCGACAAATACCATCTTGGCGGGATTGACGGCGCCGCCGAAAGTGTCCTCTGCCGTCGCCGTTGCAGCGCCCGCCATGCCTTTGGCTTTCATGCCATACCCGTGCTGGAAATACCCATTGGTTGCGAACGCGAATGCCGGCATAGCACAGGCGGCGACCACGGCGAGCCCGGTCAAGTTCCTCGATTTCATGTTGTCCCCTCCCTTTTGGATATCGCCCTGCGATCAAATAAACAGACTCACGTCCGCATCCTTTGCCATCGGCAGAAACGTCGCCGCGCCACAGTACTCTTTCACTTCCGGAATGAAATCGTCGCGGGTGAACCCGAACAGATCCACGGTCATCTGGCAGCCGATCATGTTGACGCCGGCCTCGAGCGCAAGCCCACGCAATTCGCTGATATCCGCGACACCCGTGTTCTTGATGGTCTGCTGCATGAGCGTCGTGGCCATCGACTCGAAGCCCGGAATGCCCGCCTGCACGACGTTCGGGATGTTCCAGCTTATGCCGCGAAACCATTGCGGGCCGAATGGCATCTTCATCGGCATCGCCGGGTTGCCCAGTGGACTCACTTTGAGATGCGACAAGTCCTTGCGCAGGAGCTGCAGGCCGTAAAAGGTGAAGAACACCGAGACTTTCCAGCCGAGCGCCGCGGCGGTCGAAGCCAGTATGAAGGGCGGGTAGGCCCAGTCGAGCGTGCCCTTGGTCGCGATGATCGTCATCGACGGCGTGCGGTTCGCCTCGATCTCCGCCAGCTTTTTGGGCAGGATTGCATCGAGCCGCTGGCTGATGAGCTCGTCCAGACGAGCCGAGTCGACATCCGTCAAGGCAGACATGCCAGCGCTCCTTCTTTCAACCCGCAGGGAACTGCTTTTCTCCGAGCGCGGCCCGAGCCGCTCGAGTAACTTTACTTTTTCCTGAGGAAAAAAATGAACTCCTTGCCGCTCGCCGCCGACGAGAGAAGTCCATTGCCGGTCTGTTTGGCGAAGGCCTCGAAGTCCTTGACCGAGCCCGGATCGGTCGAGATGATCTTGAGCACCTGGCCCGGGGTCATGCCGGTCAATGATTTCTTGGCTTTCAGTATCGGCAGCGGACAATTCAGCCCCCGCGCGTCGAGTTCCTGGTCGAAGTCCATGCTCCGCTCTCGAAAAAGATCAGGCTCTTCCTTCGTGCAGGCGCCGCGGTGTGGTCGCGCCGGCCCCGAGCAAGAGGTCAAACGATGCTACCCGCGCGTATCATATAATGCAAATTGAATATGTTCGGGGCCGGGAAAGGCTGGGAAGAGGTGTTTGGCCAGTCAGACTGCGCTGCGTGATCGCCGGGCCCGCAGGCGGTTTGACGCCCCGCACGCGGGGTAAACTCCACGAGCAGGTCAACCCGAATGGGACGCGCCCGTTGGGCCTAGAGGTGGCCGGACTCGGGATGCGTGCCGAATCCGAGAGAAAAAGCGCCGCAATTCAGCCTTATCCATGCGCTCGATCTATTGCGCTTCGAAACTGGTGGTCCGAGCGTTCGCGCCGGAGCTTGAGATTTTTCTTATGATGCTATTGGTTCTCTTGATGGACAGGCCTGTTCGCGTCCTTTAGCATGGATGCGTGGTCAATAGAACCGCCGTCATGAAACCAAGAGGTGCCCATGTCGGCGATGTCATGCAGTACAGCGTAGGAACGAAGGAGGATTCTATGAACACTATTCGCAGGACGTTTCTCAAGGTCACGGGCACAGCAGGAGCGCTCGCCGTAGCCGCTGCAGCCGGATTGGTCACGAGCGGCAGGGCTTGGTCGCAATCGTGGAATAAGCAGGGCTTCGAGTCGAAAGCGCTCGCCGATGTCATGAAGGCGCTGGGGGCGACCAGCGCCGCCGAGTCCAGGGACATTGTGATTACTGCGCCGGACATCGCCGAGAACGGCGCCGTCGTGCCGGTCGCAGTCACCAGCAGGATCCCAAACACTGAAAGCATTTCCATCGTCGCGGAGAAAAATCCGTTTCCGCTGGCGGCGAGCTTCGGCATTGCGAACGGCGCCGAAAGCCATGTCTCGACGCGCATCAAGATGGGGCAGACCTCGAACGTCTGGGCGGTGGTTAAAGCGGACGGCAAATATTTTTCCAGCAAGAAAGAGATCAAGATCACGGTCGGCGGCTGCGGCTGATCCCGATCCATATGACGTTCTGAGGAGAGTCTGCGATTATGTCCGAACCCATGAGAATCCGCGCCACGCTGCAAGGCGATGTGGCCGACGTGCGCATACTGATGCGTCATCCGATGGAAACCGGTACGCGCAAGGACGCCAAGGGCGAGGTCGTCCCCGTTCACTTCATACAAAGCGTGATCGTGACTCACAACGGTAGGCCGGTGCTCGACGCGCAGTGGAGTCAGGCGATCTCGCGCGATCCTTTTCTCGGGTTGCGCGTGAAAGGTGCCAAAACCGGCGACAAGATCACGGTCACGTGGACCGACAACAAGGGCGACAAGCGCACCGACGAGGCAGCGATCGCTGCGGCCTCGTAAGCGGCGCCGCAGGCAGCCGTCGGACTTCCGGCATAGATACTGGACGCGCCGGTCGTATCTCCGGTTCCATACAGGCCCGGGATCTCGAAAAAAGCAACGGAGGAGGTTACATGATACGAACCGTATACGGCGGTCTTCTGGCCGCTGCTTTGGTATGCCTCGCAGCGCCGCTCAATGCGCAGAATGCCGGGGATGGGCTTGCGGTCGGCCGTCAGATGCTGGCCGAAGACAATCCGGGGGAGCTGTGGATCGATCGCGGCAAGGCCCTTTTCTACGAGAAACGCGGGCCGAAGCAAGCCTCGCTCGAGCAGTGCGACTTCGGGATGGGGCCCGGAAAGCTCGAAGGCGCGACGACGCACCTGCCGCGCTATTTCGCCGACACCGACAAGGTGGAGGATCTCGATTCGCGGATCGTTACCTGCATGATCAGGCTGCAGGGATTCAAGCTCGAAGACCTCAAGAAAACCGCCATTGGCCGGCCTATGTCAGACGGGTCCGACATCGAAGCGCTCGCGCTCCATATCGCCTCGCGCTCGAACGGCATGAAGATGGCTGTCCAGCTCTCCCACCCGAAGGAGCGCGAGATGTACAAGGCCGGCGAGTATCTGTTCTTCCGACGCAGCGGCCAGACCGACTTCGGCTGCATCACCTGCCACGGCGAAGCGGACAAGCGCATCCGGCTGCAGGACCTCGTGCACATGCTGGACAAGAAGCAGATCCAGGAGGTCGCCGGAAGCTGGCCTGCTTACCGCGGTGCGCACGGCATCGTGCGCACCATGCAGTGGCGGCTCTACGACTGCTTCTGGCAGATGCGCCTTCCCGAAATGGCGTATCTGTCGGACGTCTCGATCGCGCTCTCGACGTATTTGAACTATCAGGGCAACGGTGCCGTCGTGAAGGTGCCGGGCTACAAGCGCTGAGGAGACAACGATGAAAAGAACATCGATGAAATGGACGGCGGTCGCGCTCCCGGTGATCTTTGCGGTGGGCTGCGCTACCTTCCCTGACGCCCACACGACGCGGCAGACCGCCGAAAACATGGTGGGCCACAGCTTTACGGCCCCCGCGCCGCAGCTGCTGAAGCGCCTCGAGCAGGACCGCTCGCAGCAGATCTGCAGCCGGATCGACAAGGCGCCGCTCACGCAGGCGGAGTCCGCCGAGG
>JBKJZR010000308.1:0-21478 GCA_046715035.1 Burkholderiales bacterium
ACCTCCAGCCCGTCGATCTCGGGCATGCGGATGTCGAGCAGCACGACGTCGGGCGCGCACTGCGGCAGCAGCTCGAGCGCGCGGCGCCCGTTCTCGGCCTCGCCCGCGATGTCGATCGGCAGCTTGAGCGCGCAGTCGGCGAGCAGGTCGCGCACGCGGCTGCGCGCGGGCGCCTCGTCGTCGACGATCATCACGCGCAGAGGCGGACTTGTCGATGTCACGCGTGCGCCTTCAGGTAAGGGATCACGATGTGCACCTGGTACGCGTTGTCGCTGGCAGTCGTTTTGATACTCGCTTCCGCGTCGAAATGCAAAGCCAGCCGCTCGCGGATATTGGCGAGCGCCATGCGATTGCCGGCATGGCGGTCCGCCTCCTGGCGATAGGGATTGCTCAGCAGGAGGTGCACCTGGTCGGCGTTGCCGTGGATGCGTATCAATATCGTGCCGGGCTCGCTGCGCGGTTCGATGCCGTGGTAGACCGCGTTTTCAAGCAGCGGCTGCAGCACGAGCGGCGGGATCATCGCGTCGAGCGGCATGCCGACGGTGTCCCACTCGACCTGCAGCCGTTCGCCCAGGCGCAATTGTTCGATGCGCAGATACTGGTGCGCCAGCTCGATCTCATGGGTCAGCAGTCCGAGCTGCCGGTTGTCCGCCATCAGCACGCGGAACAGATCCGCGAGGTCCTCGAGCGCGGTTTCCGCGCGCCGCGGGTCCTGACGCATGAGGCTCAGCACGGCGTTGATGCTGTTGAACAGAAAGTGCGGCCGTATGCGCGCCTGCAACGCCTGCAGACGCGCCTCCGT
The DNA here is from genome assembly GCA_046715035.1 of Burkholderiales bacterium. Classification (GTDB taxonomy): domain Bacteria; phylum Pseudomonadota; class Gammaproteobacteria; order Burkholderiales; family SG8-41; genus PALSA-1004. The sequence continues at coordinate 803 of JBKJZR010000308.1, forward strand.
CAGCGCCGGCGAGAGCGCGCGGCCACGCAGATCGAAATAGCCGATGAGCACGCCCGTTACGAGCAGCGTGAACAGCCAGTAGCGCTCGAGCGCACCGATGCTGTGGAACAGATAGGCGCCGAGAAAATATACCGCCGATGTAACCGCAAGCTCGAGCGCGACGAGCGCGACGAGCGCGTGCCAATATTGCAGACGGTGCAGCCAGTCGTTGGCCACCGCGAGCGTGAGCAGGCTCAAAATCAGCACCGGCTGGACCACCGCCGAGAGTGCGATCAGCTCTTCCATCAAAGCCAGCGACTCGCTCGTTTTGAGCAGCGCCGCAGCGAGGCACATGCCGTCAACAATGACGAGAATTCGCAATAAAATCCCGAGGTTGCGGAAGTTCGGCAAGGCGCTCGCATTAGCGTTTTGATTTATACTCACCGTTTGATTATGTGAGAGCGCAACACGTGGCGCAAGAAAAACTCCGGGGGCCGCAAGGGCTGTGGTCGGGCCGCTTCACCGAGCCTGTGAACGAGCTCGTGCAGCGCTACACGGCGTCGATCGATTTCGACCGGCGGCTGGCGGAATGCGACATCCGGGGATCGATCGCGCATGCGCGCATGCTGCATGCCACCGGCATCATCGGCGCCGATGATCTCGCGGCGATCGAGCGCGGCCTCGCGCAAATTCTCGACGAGATCCGCGCCGGCCATTTTGCATGGTCGCTCGCCGCGGAGGACGTGCACACCAATATCGAGAACCGGCTCACTGCGCTGGTCGGCGATGCGGGCAAGCGCCTGCATACCGCGCGCTCGCGCAACGATCAGGTCGCCACCGATGCGCGGCTCTATCTGCGCGCGGCGATCGACGAAATCATCGATCTGACCAAGGCTGCGCAACGCGCGCTGATCGAGCTTGCGGAAGGGCACACCGATACGATCATGCCGGGCTTCACGCACCTGCAGGTGGCGCAGCCGGTGTCGTATGCGCACCACCTGATGGCGTACTTCGAAATGCTCGCGCGCGACTGCCAGCGGCTCGCCGACTGCCGCAAGCGCGTCAACCGGCTGCCGCTCGGCAGCGCGGCGCTGGCAGGCACCACGTTTCCCATCGACCGCCTGATGGTGGCCAAGGAGCTCGGCTTCGAAGGTCTCTGCGAAAATTCGCTCGACGCGGTGTCCGATCGCGACTTCGCGATCGAGTTCTGCGCCGCCGGCGCGCTCATCATGATGCATCTGTCGCGCTTTTGCGAAGAGATCATCCTCTGGATGAATCCGCGCTTTGCGTTCGTCGATCTGGCCGACCGCTTTTGCACCGGTTCTTCGATCATGCCCCAGAAGAAGAATCCCGATGTGCCCGAGCTCATACGCGGCAAGACCGGGCGCGTCAACGGCAACCTGGTGGCGCTGCTCACGCTGATGAAAGCGCAGCCGCTCGCCTATAACAAGGACAACCAGGAGGACAAGGAGCCGCTGTTCGACACGGTCGATACGCTGACGGCGAGCCTGCGCGTATTCACCGCAATGCTGGGCGGCATCGAGGTCAACGCCCAGGCCATGCGCGACGCAGCCTGCGCAGGGCACGCCACTGCGACCGACCTGGCCGATTACCTGGTCAAGAAAGGGCTGCCCTTCCGTGAAGCGCACGAGGCCGTGGCGCAGGCGGTGCGCTTCGCCGAGTCGCGCGGCTGCGATTTGGGCGGGCTGGACCTGCACGATCTTCAGCAGTTCTCGCCGCTGATCGAAAAAGACGTGTCGGCAGCGCTTTCGCTCGAAGGCGCGCTCAAGGCACGCAGCCATATCGGCGGCACCGCGCCGGCGCGGGTCAAGGCGGCCATCGCCAAAGCGCGCAAGACGCTGCAATTCTGACGGCAGCGTTACGCTGTTTGATGTCACTGCTGCCTGCTCGCGCCGCCCTGACTATCGCAGCCAGCGACAGTGCTGATCGGCGGCGTGGAAGAGAAAGCTGGGCGATGCCGCATCGACGGTACGCATATACTTGGCGGCAAACAACGCAGGAGCGAGTCGCCCGACAAGGCGATCCGTGGCGGCAGTTGACAGCCTCCCCGGCGCGGTGACGCCTCAAAGGGTTGGGCGCTTTTTGCCGGCAAGATTTGGGGTCGCGCAGAGAAGACGACACCGGGTCCAGCGCGAAACTTTCGACGGACTTGCATATTCAATTCATTCGGGAGACTTGCATGAGACATCTGATCGCTGTGACGCTGGCCCTGGGCGCGAGCGCTGACATCGCCGCCCAGGCCTATCCGGTGCGCCCGGTGCGCATCGTGGTGCCGTTCGCCGCCGGCAGCGCGACCGACACCGTGGCCCGCGTGATGGGGCAGAACCTGTCGGAGTCGCTGGGACAGCAGTTCGTCATCGACAACCGCGCCGGCGCGAACGGCGCGATCGGTGCCGAATTGGCGGCCAAAGCCACGCCCGACGGGTACACCTTGCTGATGAGCACCAATACCACCAGCGCCGCGAATCCCAGCCTCATGAAGAAGATCAATTACGACCCGGTCAACGATTTCGCGCCGATCACGCGCATCGGCACCATCGCGTTCGTGCTCGTCGTCCACCCTTCGGTGCCCGCCAAATCGATGAAGGAGCTGATCGATCTCGCCAAGCAGCAGCCCGGCAAGCTTTCGTTCGGGTCCGGCAGCGCGGGCAGCATGCTGCCCGGTTTCATGCTTCAGCAGATGGCCGGAATCCAGCTGAATCACGTGCCCTACAAGAGCATACCGCCCGCGCTTGCCGATACGATCGGCGGGCAGATCACGATGGCATATGCCGATCTCGTGACGGGCACCCCGCAGATCAAGAGCGGCAAGGTGCGCGCGCTCGGCGTGACTTCGCAAAAGCGCGCGGCGCTGCTGCCCGACGTGCCGGCAATCGCCGAAACGCTGAAAGGCTTCGAGCTCATCGCCTGGTTCGCGCTGTTCACGAACGCGCAGGCGCCCAGGGAAATTCCGGCGCGGCTGCATGCGGAAACCGTGAAGATTCTGGCGCGGCCCGACGTGCGCGAGCGGTTTGCGGCGATGGGAATCGAGGTGTCGCCGACGACCCAGGCCGAGCTTGCCGCCTACGTCAAGAGCGAAATCGACAAATGGGCGAAGCTCACCAAGGCTGCCGGCATGGTGCCCGAGTGATGGGCGGCCAGTCCACCCACGCGTCGCACTGCCGAATGCCGGGCGGCCGAGCGCTGAGCACGATGCCGGATCTTGCCGTATGAGCGGACCGCTGACGGGCGTGCGCATCGTCGACCTCACGACCGTGGTGATGGGCCCGTTCGCAACCCAGATCCTCGCCGACCTCGGCGCGGATGTGATCAAGGTCGAGCCGCCGGAAGGCGATGTGATACGCCACGGCGCGCCAATGCGCCACCCGGGCATGGGGCACATATTTCTGCACCAGAACCGGGGCAAGCGCTCGATCGTGCTCAACCTGAAGCACGCCGCCGGACGCGAGGCGCTGTTGCGGCTGGCGGCCGCGGCCGACGTGCTCATCTACAATGTGCGGCCGCAGGCGATGGCGCGGCTCAGGCTTACTTACGAAGACGTGCGCGCCGTCAATCCGCGCATCATCTATGTGGGCACCTATGGTTTCAGCCAGGACGGTCCTTACGCCGCCCATCCGGCGTACGACGATCTGATCCAGGGCATGGTCGCGCTGCCCTCGATCCTGGTGGATGCCGGCGCGCAGCAGCCGCGCTTCGTGCCCACGGCGATCGCCGACCGCATTACCGGGCTGAGCGCGGTCAACGCAGTCAGCGCCGCGCTCTACTTCCGCGAGCGCAGCGGCCACGGTCAATCGATCGAAGTGCCGATGTTCGAGACGCTCGCCCATATGGTGCTCAGCGACCACATGGGTGGGCACACGTTCGAGCCGCCCGAAGGGCCGCCGGGTTACTGGCGCATGCTGGCGCCCCATCGCGCCCCCTATGCGACGCAAGACGGCTATGTGTGTCTGCTGGTCTACAACGACAAGCAGTGGCGGGCTTTCTTTCGCCTGATCGGCCGCGAGGATCTGTTCGACGGCGACCCGCGCTTCTCGACCCAGGAAGCGCGCTCGCGCAACATCGCCGACGTCTACGCTTTCGTCGCCGAGCAGCTCGTCACGCGCACCAGCGCCGAGTGGCTGCGGGTGCTGCGTGAAGCCGATATCCCGGTGACGCCGCTGAACACGGTCGCCGACCTCATCGACGACGCGCACCTTAAGGCGACCGGTTTTTTTGCGACGGTCGACCACCCGACCGAAGGCAAGCTGAGGTCGATGGCGGTGCCGAGCAAATGGTCGCAATCACCGCCGGCGGTACCGGGTCACGCGCCGCGGCTGGGGGAACACAGCATCGCAGTCTTGCGCGAAGCGGGTTATGCCGAGCACGAAATCGATGCGATGATCGCCGCGGGCGTAACCAAGATTGCGCCCGCGTGACGGGGTCCCTGTGTGCTGAGAATCCCGGGGACCGTCGGACATGCGCCACGACTCGACACCGATGTTAGCCGACGTCATCCCGGCGAACGCTGGGATCCAGGCGATGGTGGGCGCGCACGTATCCGCAAACAACATTCCCGACCCCCACTTGCCGTGGAATGACGGCTGAGACCCCATGGATTTTTCTCTCTCCGCCGAGCAGCTGGCAATACGCGCCGCGATCGAGAAGATCTGCGCTGGCTTCGACGCGGACTATTGGCTCAAAAAAGACACCGCTGGCGGGTTCCCCGAAGATTTTCACCGTGCGCTCGCCCGTGACGGCTGGCTGGGCATCGCCATGCCCGAGCAGTACGGCGGGGCCGGCCTGGGCATCACCGAAGCGGCGGTCATGATGCAGGCGATCGCGGAATCGGGCGCCGGGATGTCCGGCGCGTCGGCGGTTCACATGAACATTTTCGGCCTCAACCCGGTGGTCGTGTTCGGCAGCGCCGAGCAACGCCAGCGCTGGCTGCCGCCATTGATCAAAGGCGACGACAGGGCGTGTTTCTGCGTCACCGAGCCCGACGCCGGGCTGAATACCACCCAGCTCAAGACTCAAGCGGTCAACCATGGCGACCACTATCGGGTGTCCGGGCAGAAAATCTGGATTTCCACCGCTCAGGTCACCAACAAGATGCTGCTGCTCGCGCGCACGACGCCGCTGGAAAAGTGCAGCAAGCCTGCGCAGGGGCTGAGTCTGTTTTATACGGATGTCGACCGGGACCACGTTGAAGTGCATGAAATCCCGAAGATGGGCCGCAAGGCGGTCGACTCCAATCAGGTTTTCATCGATGGGCTACGGGTCCCGGCTGCCGACCGCCTCGGCGAGGAAGGCAAAGGCTTCGAATACATACTCCACGGGCTCAACCCGGAACGGATACTGATCGCCGCTGAAGCGGTCGGGCTGGGCAAGGTCGCACTCAGCCGCGCCGCCGCCTACGCCAGGGAGCGTGTCGTGTTCGACCGCCCGATCGGCCAGAACCAGGCCATTCAGCACCCGCTTGCCCAAGCGTGGATCGAGCTCGAGGCGGCGAGCCTGCTCGTGTTCAAAGCCGCCACGCTCTACGACCGCGGCGAGCCCTGCGGGGCGGCGGCAAATGCGGCGAAGTATTGCGCCGGCGAGGCCGGCTTCAGGGCGTGCGAAACCGCCGTCATGACCCATGGCGGCATGGGCTACGCGAAGGAATATCACGTCGAGCGCTACCTGCGCGAATCGCTGATTCCGCGCATCGCGCCGGTCAGCCCGCAACTGATCCTGTGCTACATCGCGGAGAAGGTCCTCGGCCTGCCGAAGTCGTATTGACGCGGGTTGTTTGCGGCGCCGGCCCAGGGCGAATCGAACGCGGCGCTAGCGCGCGATGCGGGCGAGGGTATCGGCGCGCACGACTTCGAGCAGGCGGTTGATGTCGCTCTTTACCTGCGCGAATCCCGCGGTCTTGCGGAACGTCCCGACATCCATGTAGAGACGCTTATTGATCTCGAAGTGGATGCTGTCGATGCCGCGCGCGGGGTCGCCGTAGCGCCGGATCAGCTCGTTGCCGAGATACGGGTCGTTCACCGTCACGCTGTAGCCGTAGCCGCGCAGGGTGTCCACCAACAGGTCGACGAATTCGCGCGACGACGTGGTGCCATCGAGATCGCTCACGCAGAAGTCGGCGCGCGGCTTCCCGGCGTCGAGGTGTGTCGGCGCCCCCATCGCCGACATGCAGTGCCCGGAGAGGTGGCGCAGGATGCCGAAGCGCGCGTGCAGGCCCTCGACGATGCGCTTCATTTCGCGGTGGTAGGGACGGTAGTAGCGGGCCAGCCGCTCCTCGACCTCGGCCACCGTCAGCTTGCGCTCCTGCAGCGGTTCGCCGTAGCGCGACTTGGTCTTGATCAGGCCCAGCCCTTTGAGCGTGCGCACATGCGGCTTGAGCGGCACGGGCCACTCGCCGTCGATAGCTGCCGGATCGAGGTCGAGCTCGTGCCGGTTGATGTCGATGAAGAAGGCGGCGAACACGCAGCGCAGCAGCGTCGCTCCGTAATGCGGCGCGTCCGCAAACAGATCCTCGACATGCATCGACACATTGTCGTGGACCGCGGTAAAGGGCACCGGCGAGCGGAACTCCGCGGGATATCCGAGCCCGCTTTTCGAGACGTCGACGAAAAGCGGCGACGGTCCGGTTTCCGGTTCGAAGCGCAGGAAAATGCCGGGTTCTGCATGGATCATGATGTGCCTGGTTTGTCCGCGCTCAATCGGCGCGGATGTCGTTGTCCTTGATGACTTTCGAATACTTCGCCAGCTCGGCGCTGATGAAGGTCGCGAACTCCGCGGGGCTGTTGCCCGCGACCTCGTGGCCCAGTCCCGACAGGCGATCCCGCACTTCCGCTGCATTGAGCGCCGACACGAATTCCGTATTGAGCCGCGTCACGATCTCCCGCGGCGTGCCCGCGGGCGCCACGATGCCGAACCAGCCCGCGACCTCGAAGCCCGGCAGGCCCGATTCTGCGACGGTGGGGGTATCGGGCAGCAAGGGCGAACGGCGCCTGGTGGTCACCGCCAGGACTTTGACGCGGCCGGCGCGGATGGGGTTGAGCGCGGTGGACAGCGAGTCGAACAGGACCTGGACCTGCCCTGCGATCAGATCGATCTGCGCCGGCGCGCCGCCTTTGTACGGCACGTGCACGAGGCTGATCTTCGCCATCGACTTGAACATCTCCCCGGCGAGGTGAAAGGTGGTGCCGTTGCCCGCCGACGCATAGTTCAACTGTCCGGGTCTGCGCTTTGCGAGCGCGATCAGTTCGCTCACGCTGCGCACGGGCAGGCTCGGGTGCACGACGAGCACGTTGCTGAGCAGCACGAAACGCGTGATCGGCGCGTAGCTCCGGACAGGGTCGAACGCCAGGTTCGGGTTGAGGCCCGGCAGAATCGAGAATAGCGCACTGGTGGCGAGCAGGAGCGTGTAGCCGTCGGCCGGCGCCTTGGCGACGAGCTCGGCGGCGATTACGCCCGAGGCGCCGGGCCGGGGATCGAGCACGACGTTCTGGCCCAGCGTCGTGCCGGCCTTTTGCATGATGGGGCGCGTCACGCCCTCCGAAGCGCCGCCGGGCGGGAACGGCATCACGAGGCGGATCGTCTTTTCGGGATAATTTTGCGCGGACGCGCCTGCGCTCAGCGTGAGCGCCGTGACGCAGACGATGCGTTGCATTCCCCGTATGTTCATCGCCTGCATCCTCGCGGCCGTCGACAGCGCACGCAGCGCTGCAGCGTGTCCAGTGCTGCGGCCAGCGGACGCTCGAGATCGGCTTTCAGTTTAGCGTAGCCCGCGGTCTTGCAGTAACCCCGCACCGCGCGTGTGCCCTCAGCTTCGGCGGGCCGGCGCAACGCGCCTCGCAGCGGCGGCCACTGCAACGCGCAGAAAGCCCGGCGTATACTGCCGAGGCGGGCTCGCTGCGCGAGCGGTGCATTGCACCAGGGACCGGTGCATGAGGCCTCGCCATTCGCGCGGCACAGCGACAACAGGACGGCAAGCACGCGACGCATAGCTGCGACTTGCCGCAAGGGGGCGACACGATGAGTGCATCCAGGCGCGGAATTTGGCCCTACCGGGCAGCGCTGCTGCTGCTGAGCGCGTACGCGCTCAACGTGCTTATCGGCAAAGCCAACGCCGTGCTCGGCTGGCAACTCCCGCATGCCGGTGATGTGGCGGAATTCGCCGTCGTGCTCGCAGCCATGGTCAGCTTCGTGATCGGGCTGCTGGGCAATGAAAAATCCCCGGTCACCCCAACGCAGCATAAATTGCCTTGATACGAGGAGGATATATGTCCAAGCCCCCGCAAGAAACGCGCTCACCGGAGCGCCGGCGCTTCCTGCAGGTCGCCGCGCGCTACGGCTTTACCACGGCAGTGCTCGCCGTGACCGGCGGCTATCTATGGTCGGATACGGCGATTGCGCAGACGGCCGCCGACGAGGACGACCGCGCCCGCAAGGCCCAGCACCGCATGATCCTGGCGACCGAGTACAAGCTCGGCTCGTACGTGAGCTATCCCATCATGCAGGAAGCGTTCAAGGAGAACGTGCAGAACCTGAGCAAGGGCGCGCTCTACGTCAAGCTTTTCCCGGCGGGCCAGCTCGGCGTGGGAGCGTCGCTCGCGCAAAAGGTGCAGGGCGGCACGGTCAACGCCGGCGGCCTGTCGTTGTCGAACTTCTCGTCGTACGCGCCCGCCGTCGACCTGATCAACATCCCGTTCTGGTCCGGCGACAATCAGCGCTACGCCAACCTGGTGACATCGAAAGCGTGGGCCGACGAGATCACTCCCAAGGTCAACGCCAAGAACTACAAGCCGCTGTTCTATTACACGGTCGATCCGCGCACGATTGCGGTGCGCCGGGGTTTCGGGAAGATCGTGCGCACGCCCGACGACATGAAGGGCGTCAAGATGCGCATTCCGCCGTCGAAGTTGCTGGGCCGCTTCTACCAGCTCGCCGGCGCAAACCCCACCATCGTGGCATGGGGAGAAACCCCGACCGCCCTCAAGCAGGGTGTCGCGGACGCGCTGGATCCCGCGATCGGCGCGCTATATACCTTCGGCTTCCTCGACATCATCGAATCGATCAGCACGATCGAATCGGTTTCCGATGCGCAGATGTTCGCGTGCAACCTGGCGTGGTTCAATGGACTGCCAAAAGACATGCAGCGCAAGTTTGAGGACGCCGCGGAGCAGACCCAGGTACAGTCGTTCGCGCAGATCGCCAAGGCGCGCGACCTTTCGATCCAGGAGTTCACCAAAGTCGGCTGCAAGTTCTACAACCCGACGGCTGACGAGAAAAAGCGCTGGGCGGACGCCTGCGGCGAGCAGCGTAAGGAGTGGGATGACATCAAGAAAGAGCTCGCCGGCTCCCTGGACACCTTCGAAAAGCTGAAAAAAGCAGCTAACACCAAGGGCAAAGTGACGGTGGGATGAGGGATGAGGGATGAACCTCCTTCCCTCGCTCGCGGGGAAAGTCCGGGATGGGCCACGTAATTACGCGCCGCGCCACTCGCTCCTTCCCCTTCAAGGGGGAGAGCAAGCGCAGCCGCGAGGGGGCAACTGGGATGGGGATGGGTCGGACAACGACCCGCCTTGCAAGGGCGCACAGCATGAAAGCGGCGTAACGTGCGCCGCTGGCTCAAGCGCGTCGACGCCGACGCCGAGCGCTACCTGATGCTCGTCTTCTACTGCACGATCGTGTTCGTGATCGTGAACGAGGTCGTGCGCCGCTTCGTGCTTCAATACTCGTCGCTATGGGGCGAGGAAGTAGCCCGCTACGCGTTCATCTACCTCGGCTGGATCGGCGCTGCGCAAGCGGTCAAGGAGCGCGCGCATATCCGCTTCGACACCGTTCTGCAGTTGGTGCCCAAAAGCTGGCACGGATACGTCTATATTTTTGCGGACCTGGTGACGCTGGTCTTCGCGTGCTTCGCGATTTACTGGTCGATGCACAGCATTGCGTCGATCGTGCAATTCGGCGCGGCTGCGCCGGCGCTGCGCATCAGCAAGGCTTACTTCGAGATCGCCGTGCCGTTCGCCTTTACGCTCATGGTCTGGCGGCTGCTGCAGTCGATCCGGCGCGATATCGAAGACATACGCACAGGCCGTGACGCCTACAAAGGCACGCTGCTCTTTGACTGAGTTCGCGTACGGTGAAGCGATAACCCCGGTTGCGCAGGAGCGGTGGAGAAGTTTCCCCCCGCCCGGCCTTACCCCTGCAGCGCGTTAGCCGTGGCCGTCACGCTGTCACTCGTGTTCATGCTGGCGCTGCTCGCGCTGGCAGTGCCGTTCTGGGTCGTGCTCGGCATGGGCACGATCGCGCTGCTGCTCACGACCGAGGCGATGCCGCTCTCGCTGCTGGGCGAGGCGCTGTTCGACAACGTCGATTCGTTCGCGCTGATCGCGATCCCGTTGTTCGTCCTGACGGGCGACGTGATGGTCCGCTCCCGGCTCGCCTACAAGCTGCTGGACTTTGCCGAGGCGACGACGGGCAGCCTGCGCTCGGGTCTCGGCACTTCCACGGTCATGGGCTGCGGGCTTTTTTCGTGCATCTCGGGCTCGGACGCGGCGGATGCGGCGGCGATCGGGCGCATCACACTGGGCCGTCTCGTCGAGCGCGGCTACCCGCGTGCGTACGCGTGCGCACTGGTCGCATCGGGGGCCTGCACCGGCATCCTCATTCCGCCCTCGATCGCCTACATCATCATCGGCCTGGTGCTGGGGATATCGTCGGCAACATTGTTCCTCGCCGCTTTCATTCCCGGCGTGATCGTGCTCGCGGCCGTGATGCTCACCAACGTGGTGCTGAACCGCATCCACGGCTACGAGAATTCACGGCGGAAATTTTCGTGGCGCGCGTGGCTGAAGGCACTGAACGATGCCAAGTACGCGATCGCTGTGCCGTTCATCATCCTCGGCGGTATTTACAGCGGTATTTTTACGCCGACTGAATCCGCCGCCGTAGCGGTGGCGGTGGCGCTGCTCGTGGGGATGCTTCAGGGCACCATCACGCTGAGAGACTTCCCGGCGATGCTCGCCACTTCGGCACGCGTCAATGGCGTGATTCTGCCCATCATCGGCGTGGCCATCCTGTTTGCGCAGGCACTCGCGGTGCTCAACATTCCGCAGGGTTTCGTCGAAACGCTGATGGCGCTCACCGCCGACAGGACGCTCCTGATCCTCCTCATCCTGGTGATCTTCCTGCTCGCCGGCATGTTCATGGAGTGCACGCCCAACATCCTGATTCTGGCGCCGCTGCTCTACCCGGTCGCGCAGCGGATCGGCATGGACCCGATCCACTTCTGCGTGTTCATGATCACGTCGCTGGGGCTCGGGTTCATCACGCCGCCGATGGGGCTCAACCTGTTCGTGGTGTCCGGCCTCACCGGCGAGCCGATCATGAAGATCGCGCGGTACTGCTTCCCCTTCGTCGTGATGATGACCGTGGTGGCGCTGCTGATCGGGTTTGTGCCCGAGCTTTCACTCGCGCTCATAAAGCGCTGAGCACTCAGTCGGCAACCAGCGCTGCACGGGCCCGCAGCTGGCGCTCCGCCTGCGCGCCGATGTCGCGCGTCAGGTTTCCGGCGGCTGCTACCGAGCGGCTCATCAAGCAGCGATCTGACTCGTTCCTTGGGCAAGAAGCGCCGATGCCTGGCCCACGATGCGCTCGACGACGTCGCGTGCGGAACAGATTTCTCGGATCAGCCCTGAGGACTCGCCGGCAATTACCGCCGCAACGTCGAAATCGCCGTCCCGGCGCGCCGTCGCATACCTCGTCGCCTCTTCCTCCTGGTGGCGCAGGAGATCCACCTCACGCCCGAACCAGCGATCCAGGTGTGCATTGCGCAGGCACCGTCCGGAAAAAGGGGCCGGCCATACATTGCGCCGGGAGATATCGAACACGATGCTCCGCAGCGTGTCGTCGCCGGTGGCGGCGCGGATGCGCTCTTTGGCCGCCTGTTCTCCGGCTGCCTCCTCCGTGGCGTAGAAGCGTGTGCCCAAGAGTACGCCCGAAGCGCCGAGCATGAGCGCGGCAGCCAACCCGCGTCCATCGGCGATCCCACCGGCAGCCACGACCGGCATGCTGTTCCCGACCGCATCCACGACTTCCGGCACCAGCGCAACGAGCCCACGGGATACTCCGTGTCCACCCGCCTCGGTGCCCTGCGCGACAAGCACGTCCGCGCCGGCCGCGGCGGCCTCTCTTGCAAGAGCGGCCGATTGGATCTGGCAGATGAGGATTGCACCCGTGCGCTTGATCCGATCAACAAACGGTCTCGGGTCGCCGAAGGACAGCATGACTGCCGCCGGCTTGCTTTCGAGCGCGAGGTCCAGCAGCTTCGGCTGCTTCGCCATGCTCCAGGTGATGAAGCCTACGCCGAAGCGCACCTGAGACTGCACGAGTAAATCGAGTTCCCGGGCGAGCCAGTGTTCATTGCCGTACCCGCCTCCCAGGATGCCTAGCCCGCCGGCAGCGCTCACCGCCGTGGTTAGGCGCGCATCGGCCACCAAATCCATCGGCGCGGCCAGTATCGGATGACAAATTCCGAGCAAGTTCGTTAGCGGCGTGCTGATCGACATGGAGCTCTCCATTCAGATGAAGAAGGTTCAATCTAGAGGGCAAAGAACAAACCAGAGTCTACGGGATGAATCCGCAATCCCGGTACATGGTTTACTGAGGCCAACCGTTCCCAGAACCGCAGAACCGGCGCCAGCACGATGGGTAGTCGAGCCCGAACATCGCAGTCAGTGCATTGCGTATGGCCATAGAAGTCCTCGTCGCAAGTCGGGCGCGAGGCGCGCCCCTCAAGGCCCGAAAAAGCCGGCGCTGGGCCGGCTTTTTCCAGTTCGCCGCAGTGCAGTTAAACGCCTTTTGCGCTGTATTTCCGGTATTTCTGCAGCAGGCGCTTCGGCTGCTTGAACGCGTCGCGGCGGAACGGGTCACCCAGCTCGCGCGTGAGCATCATGTTGATGACGGTCGGCTTGTTCGATTTGACCGCGCTTTTCAGTGCGTCGCCGATCTCGTCCACGTGATCGACGGTGATGCCTTTCGCTCCCATCGCGGTCGCCACGTCAGCGAAGTTCGGATTCTCGAGATTGGTGCCGAGGAAGCGGTTGTCGAAATAATCGATCTGGTTCTTCTTCTCCGCGCCCCACTGTCCGTTATTGAAGACGACCGCCACCACCGGGATATCATCGCGCACGCAGGTCATCACTTCGGCCAGGCTCATGCCCCACGCCCCGTCGCCGACATAAGCGATCGCCGGGCGGTCGGGACGCCCCACTTTGGCGCCGATCGCCGCCGGGAACGAATAGCCGCAATTGCCGAAGCTCATCGCCGCAAGGAAGCTGGGCGCTGTGTCGAAATGAAGATAGGAGTTCGCCACCGAGCACACGTTGCCGATGTCGGTCGACACCATCGCGTTGCGCGGCATTGCCTTCGCCAGCGCGGCCAGCGCCTGGCGCGGCCCGATGCGACCCTTCTCGTTCGGAGACGGCCATTTCGCGAGCTCCTGGGTCCACGCTTCCTTTTCCTTGCGGATTTCACCGAGGCGCGCACGGTTGGGTGCCATCTTGCCGAGGGCCTTGAGGCGGCCGAGCAATTCCTGCGCCGCCAGCCGGGCATCGCCGCAGATGCCGATCGACACTTTTTTCACCAGTCCCAGCATCCGCGCATCGGCATCGATCTGGATGATCTTCGCGTTCTTCGGCCAGTAGTCCATTCCGTGCTGCGGCAGCGTCCCGAACGGGCCCAGGCGCGAGCCGAGCGCAAGCACGACGTCCGCGCGCGAAATAATCTTCATCGCGGCTTTCGATCCCTGATAGCCGAGCGGGCCGCATGCCAGATCGTGGCTTGCCGGAAATGAATCGTTGTGCAGATAGCTGCTCACCACCGGGGCAGTGAGATATTCCGCGAGCGCGATGCACTCGCGCGTGCCGTTCGCCATGATCACGCCGCCCCCGGACAGAATGACCGGGTACTTCGCTTTGGCGAGCAGACGCGCAGCAGCGTCGAGCGAATCGGGACCGCCCGCGCCGCGCTCGATCTGCTGCGGCGGCAGGATCTCGTAATCGCCTTCGCCATAATAATAATCGCGCGGTATGTTGAGCTGAACCGGGCCGCGCTCGTGCATGGCTATGGTAAACGCGCGGTGCATCAGTTCGGCCATGCGCAACGGCGAATTCACGTGCACCTGGTACTTGGTGATCTTGGAGAAAATCGGCATCTGCTCGGTTTCCTGGAAGCCGCCGAGGCCCATCGTCAGGCTTCCCGATTCGGGCGTGATGCAAACCACCGGCGAGTGCGCCCAGTAGGCGGCGGCAATGCCGGTGACAAAGTTGGTGATACCAGGCCCATTCTGCGCAATGCACACCCCGTGCTTGCCGGTGACGCGCGAGTAGCCGTCGGCCATGTGCGCGGCGTTCTGTTCGTGCGCGACGGAAATGAAGCGGATGCCCGCGAGCGGAAAAAGGTCGTGCGCATCCATGTACGCCGAGCCGACGATGCCGAACGTGTCTTTCACGCCCTGCGCGACCAGCGTTTCGACGAAAGCTTCGGAGGCGCTCATGCGCACCTTTGCGGTAAGCGCGACGGTCTTGAGTTCGGTCATTGTATTCATGGGTCTCCTCTCGAATCGGCAGGCAGTTTAGACGCAGCGGGGCGCGGCCAGACCGCACAGTTTAAATCAGCAGCGACGCATTTAGGAAGGCACCGCGGCACTTGGGCTGTCAGCGCCCGCCGCGCGCCCCGCTCAAAACCCAGGGGCAGGCATCCCGCAACGAATCAGACGGCACCTGCACCGCTCGCGGCGGCGGCGCGAACCTCGCCGCGATCGATCAGATACACATCATCGGTCAGCTGGCGCGTGTGCGTTACGCTCGATTCTGCAAGAATCACCGCAACACCTTCGCGCCGCAGCCCGGCAATCACGTCCGCCAGCCTTCGCGCGAGCACGGGCGCGACGCCCTCGAACGGCTCGTCGAGCAGCAGCAGCCTGTGCCCGCACATAAGCGCCCTCGCGAGCGCGACCAGCTTCTGCTGGCCCCCGGAAAGCTGGAGCGCTCTGCGACCGGCAAACATTGCGACTTCGGGAATCATTTCGTAGATGCGCCGCAGGCGTTCCGGCGCGCGCGGGCGTTTTGTCGCCCAGCCCGGCAGCAGTACGTTCTCTTCGACCGTGAGCTCGGGAATCAGCCGCCGGTCTTCGGGCATGTAGCCGATGCCGAGGCCTGCACGCGCATGGGTCGGGATGCCGGTAAGCGATTGCCCGTCAAAACGGATCTCGCCGCGCCAGGGCAGTATGCCCATGATGCTGCGCATGAGTTTTCGTGCTTCTATCCATCAGCACCAACGGACTCGATCAACTCTGCTCCTACCAGTAACGCATCGCATTGCGAAACATGCCGCGCAAATCGTCTTTGCTGACGTCGCGCGGCGCGTTCTTGATCACGCGCTGCTGTGGATAGGCGCCGTCGGTCAGCGCGTCGACGTCACGCTCGCTGTAGCCCACGTATTCAAGGCCGCCGGGGAAATCCGTCGCCTGCATCATCTTGATCAGATGCTGGGCGAGGACCTCGCCCGCATCCCCGGGGGTTGCGCCACGCACGTCGGCGCCGAGGCATTGCGCGCCTTCCAGGTGCCGCTCGGGACACGCCGGCCCCGTAAAGCGGTAAACCGACGGCGCATTGAGCATGACCGACATGCCGTGCGGAACGATCGGTTCGTCTGGAGGATAGTCCGGCGCACGGAATTCGCGCACGAGGCCCGATACCGCATAGGACATGCCGTGCGGCAGGTGACAGCCCGCGTTGCTGAACGTCATGCCGGCGACCATCGCCGCATACATCATGTTGGCGCGCGCCTCCTCGTCGCCCGGGTCATTGACCGCGCGCACGAGATGCTGCCCGATCAGGCGCAACGCTTCACGCGCGCCCATGTCGCTCCACATGTTCGCGCCCTGATTCATCGGGCGCTGGCTGGCAACGCCGGTGCGGCTGCGCGTTGCATGCGAGCGTGCGGTCAGCGATTCGAGCGCGTGACTCATCGCGTCGAACCCGCTTGCGGCAACGACGGTGCGCGGCAGGCTCTTCGTCACGGTCGGATCGACGAGCGCCACCGTCGGAATCATGTGCCGGCTCATGAGGCCTGTCTTCGCCTTCATCGAAAGGAGATCGAAAATCGAAATGCCTGTGCATTCACTGCCGGTTCCGCTCGTCGTCGGGCAGGCAATGTGCGGTTTCAGCGGCCCCGGCACCGGCTGCCCGCCGCCGATCGGCGCGTTGACATAAGTCAGAAAATCGGCCGGATAAGTCGAATACAGGTTCGCCGCTTTGCAGGTATCCATGGCCGAGCCGCCGCCGATCGAAACGAAGCCGTCGAATTTGCCTTCGGTTGCGAACTTTGCTGCCGCCTGGAGCGATTCGTCGGTCGGCTCGACTCTCACCTCGTCATACACCGCATAGTCGATACCCGCACCGCTCAGCGATTTCTTCACCGTCTCGATATGCGGCAGCCGCGCGACGCGCGCGTCCGTAAAAATCCCTACCCGTTGCAACCCCAGGCCCTTGGCGTGGGCTCCGCATTCGGCGAGGCAACCCGCCCCGAAAGTGAACTGGGGGACGTCCACCGTGAACGACGGGTCGCCGTCACCCGTGACGTGGTAATACTCACAACAATGCATGACTGAAACCTCCGGTCGAGCTTACTAAACTGGTGACGCTCGATTCCCTCACCCCTGGTGTCCTGACACGGAGTATTCGCTACATCCCCTCCCCTTGAAGGGGGAGGAGCTTCAACTTTCCGTCGCAGGTGCCGTGGCAGCTCTTCATGTTTCGAAACTTCTGATTCTCAGCACTAGCCCCTCTCCCGGAGGGCGAGGGGAACGTCGAGCAGAACCGGTTTGCACCAGTTCCGCATTACTGAATATGTGGCTCGCGACGCAAGGCTCAATCAGATCATCAGGTACTTCTGCTTTACCTCGTCGTTTGCCGCGAGCTCCTGCATCGTACCCTGAAAACGGATATGGCCTTTTTCGATGACATAGGCGCGGTCTGAAATCTCGGCCGCGAAGTGCATGTTCTGCTCCGCAAACAGGATGGTCAGCCCCATCGTTTTCAGCGCCTTGATCTGGCGTGTGAGCTCCTGCACCACCACCGGTGCGACGCCCTCCACCGGCTCGTCGAGCAACAGCAATGACGGGTTGCCCATCAGCGTGCGGCTGATGGTCAACATTTGCTGCTCGCCGCCGGAGAGATACCCGCCCAGCCGCGCATCGAGCGGTGCCAGTATCGGAAACAGTGTGTAAATACGGTCCACCGTCCATTGCGCCGGCGCGCCGGCCGCGCCTTTCTTGATCGCGATCTCGAGGTTCTCGCGCACCGTCAGATCGGGAAAGATCAGACGTTCGTCGGGAACGTAGCCGACGCCGAGCCGCGCGATCTCGTACGGTTCGCGACCCACCAGCGGCTCGCCGTTTAACGCAATGTTGCCGTGCGTCGCGCGCGCGAGTCCCATAATGGTCTTGAGGGTGGTGGTCTTGCCCGCGCCGTTGCGCCCCAGCAGGCATACGGATTCCCCCTGGTTCACCTCCAGCGACACATCGAACAGGATGTGGCTGGTGTCGTAGAACGTATGCACGTCCTTGAGCTCGAGGCGGGTCGTCATGGATCAGATCTGGTGCTCGCCGAGATAGACCTTCTGCGCGGTCTCGTTGGCACGGACCTCCGCCGGCGTGCCTTGCACGATGATTTCGCCGCGGTGCAGCAGCGTGAGCTTGCGCGCGTGGTTGAACACGATGCTCATGTCGTGCTCGGTAAATAGTACCGTGAGTTTCAAGTCGCGGTTGAGGCGGTCGACCAGCTCCATCGTCGAGCGCGCCTCATCGATCGACATGCCTGCCGTCGGCTCGTCGAGAAACAGCAGACGCGGCTTGCCGGCGAGCGCAACCGCGAGCTCGAGGCGCTTTTTGTCGCCCTGGGCGAGTTCGCCGGCGATGAGGTCGCGCTTTGCGTCCAGGCCGCACAGTGCAAGCATGCGCTCGGTTTCGTCGATGCCGATGCGGCTTGCGACCCCGAAGACGTTGAATGATTGCCGCTGTTGGGCGTGCACCGCCGAGCGCACGTTCTCGGCGACGGTCATCTTGGTGAAGATGCTGCTGACTTGGAATGCGCGCGAGATGCCCATGCGCGCGATCCGATGCGGCGGCTTGTTGGTTATATCGTTACCCGCGAACACCACGCGGCCGGCGTCGGCGCGGTGATATCCGGTGAGCAGATTGATGAACGTGCTCTTGCCTGCGCCGTTCGGTCCGATGATCGCCGATTGCTCGCCCTCATCCATCACAAAGTTCACGTCACGTGTGACGTGTACTCCGCCAAAGTGCTTGTTAAGGCCCGTGACCTCGAGAATCGCCGGCATGGTCACGGTTTTTCCAGGACCGTCCCGTCGGCGGCGACCGCCGCCGCGCCGCGGCGCGCCTTGATGCGCTTATCGACGATGCCAAGCACGCCGCCCGGCGCGAACAGCACGATCAGCAGAATGATCGTGCCGATCGTGAGCGGCCAGTACACCGTGTACATTTTCACCACTGCCTGCAGCCAGGTATAAATCACCGAGCCGACCATCGGCCCGATGAACGCGCCGGCGCCGCCGATCAGCGTCATGAACACCGCAATGCCCGATTCCTGCCAGCCAAGCAGCCCCGGATTGACGCTGCGCGAAAACGGCCCCCACAGCGCGCCAGCGAGACCTGCAAAGCTGCCGGCGATCACGAAATTGACCAGCATGTGCAGGCGCACGTTGATGCCGAGGAATGCGGCCCGCCGCTGGTTGTCGCGCAGCGTGCGCATGATGTAACCGAATGGCGACTCGGTAATGCGCCACATGACGAGCAGCGCAATGGTCACGATACCGAGCGTCAGATAATAGAAGTTGACCGAGTCCTGAAAGAACGGCGGCGGCAGCAAACCCTGGATCCCGTCATCGCCCTTGGTGAAGCTGTACCACGAGAACACGATGTAAAACAGCAGTTCACCGAATGCGAGGCTCAGCATCGCGAAGTAGATTCCGGTCAGACGCACGCAGAAAAAGCCGACGATCAGCGCGGCGATGGCGGCGACCGGCGGACCGATCAGCAGCGCCAGAAAAAAATGCGCGATGCTGATTTCGCCGCCGGGCGCTTTGAGCGCGACGAACAACATCGCGGTGGCGTACGCGCCGACGCCGAAAAACGCGGCGTGGCCAAACGAAATCTGCCCCATGTAGCCGTAGAGCAGATTGAAGCTCATCGCAAACAGGCCGAGGATCAGTATCTCGGTCGAGACGTGAGTCCAGAACTTCCCCGGCAGCAGCGGCACCAGCAGGAAGAACAAGAACATCACGATCGCGAGCGGGCCTGACAACCCGTATTTGACGTAGAGCCGCGCCAACCAGCCGTTATTGTGCGCATTCATGCCGGGATCAGTAACGCAATTCGGTGCCGAACAGACCCCACGGCCGCCAGATCAGCACCAGGATTACGATCAGGAAAATCATCGCCAGCGCGCCGTCGGGCCAGAACAGGATTGAGAACGCATACACGACGCCGACGATGATCGCGGCGACGAACGTGCCGAGCATACTGCCGAACCCGCCGATCACGACCACCGCGAAGCACTGCACGATGACGTCGTGGTCCACCCCCAGCGCCATCGGGATCAGCGGCAGGAACACGCCGCCCGCAAAACCGGCAAGGCCGACGCCGGCGGCGAACACCAGCGCGTAGATCAGCGGGATCGGGATCCCCAGCGCGCTCACCATGCTGCGGCTGTAGACCGCCGCGCGCACGATCTTGCCGAAGCGCGTGCGGTGCAGGAAAAACCACAGCCCGGCCGCCACCGCGACACCGGTGCCGACGATCACGAAGTGGTAAGGGTTGATCAGGGTGTCGAGCATTTCGACGGGTTGCACACCCAGGTTGATACGGCGGTTTTCCACACCCCAGATCAACTTGATGAGATCGCCGATGATCAACACCAGCGCGAACGTGAGCAGCAATTGCTCGGGCAACTCGCGCTCGTAAGTGCGCCGGATCAGAAACCTCTCGAGTGCGAGCCCGATCAGCACCATCAGCGAGGTCGCGCCGACGATCGACGGCAGCAGCAGCCACGGGCTGGCGCCCAACTGGTCGCTCAGAAACTGGAAAATCGAGAACGTGATGTACCCGCTCAAGAGCCACAACGTCGCATGCGCGAAATTGAGGATGTTCATCACGCCGAAAATCAGCGATAACCCCGCCGACAACAGGAACAGCACCATCGCGCGCGACAGGCCGCTGAACAACTGCAGCACGTAAGGGCCGATATCCATCAATTACTCTGATTGTTCTGGCAGGGAGGGCTGGAAACGGCGGCGGGCGGAAGGAACTGTGGGTCCCGCCCGCCGGCCGCGCGATACTAAGCGCGTTTCTTCTTCAGCTTGTCGACCTCTTCGCAGGTCGGCGTCCACACCTCGGTGCCCTCGACCAGGATCATGGTGTCGGGCTTATAGATCGGGAACGGATAATCGGGCGAATCCCAGACTTCACCCACGTACGACGGCACGTTCAACTGGTTGCTGCAATCGCGGAACGCGCGCTTGCCGCGGCAGGTGTTGATGGCCGCGCCCTTGAGCGACTTGATGACGGCTTCGGTATCGATGCTCTTCGCCATCTGCGCGGCCTGCTCGAGACCGCCG
>JBKJZR010000309.1:0-7200 GCA_046715035.1 Burkholderiales bacterium
ACTTCGAGTCGTTCGCGTCATTTGTATACGGGATCACGAGGTGCGGCCGGCCGCCGCCCTCGACCCAATACGGCAGCTCGTCGTTATAAGCGTCGCTGTCGTAGAGAAATCCGCCTTCCTCCACCACCAGCCGCCGGGTATTCACACTGGGCGCATACCGGCAATACCAGCCGAGGGGCCGCTTGCCCAGGCTTTGCTGCAGCGACGCGATTGCCATTCTGATTTGCTGCCTCTCCTCGTCTTCTTCGAGCAGCCAGTGCTTGGACCAGCGCCAGCCGTGACTGCAAACGTCATGTCCCGCAGCGGCGATCGCCTGTGCCGCAGCCGGGTTGCGTTCCAAGGCCAGCGCACACGCAAAGATCGTGAGCGGCAGCCCGCGTTCGGCGAAGAGATCCATGATGCGCCAGAAACCGACGCGACTGCCGAATTCGTATACCGACTCCGCTGCGAGATCCCGGCTGCCGTGCACTATCGAGCTCTGGGCCTCCGACAATCCGGTTTCCGAGAACCCATCGCCATCCGGGATCGAGTACTCCGATCCTTCCTCGTAGTTCAGCACGAACTGAACCGCGATCCGCGCCTCGCCGGGCCATGCGGGATGAGGGGGATTACGCCCGTATCCCACGAGATCACGCGGGTAAGCGGATTGATTAGTCATAACTGCGCGAACGACGGACTCAGATGATTAGCTAACAGTTTAAAGAGTTGCTTGGTCCCGCGCGCTCGCATTTTTCGCCGCTGAGGGAAATTCTCAGTACCGCAAAGCCCGCGCAATCTCCTCACCCGCTTCGCGCCGCGGTCACAGCGCGCCGTACACGGCGTCGACCAACCCGGCGACGCGGGGATTGGGCGGTGGGCCATCGTAGAACCGGTTCATCACGTAGGCGAAGCCGATGCGCGCCACCGGATCGGCAAACGCCACCGCTCCGCCGGCTCCGGTATGGCCGAAGCTTTCGAGGTGCGGGCCGAACGGAAGGTGCCCCGGCGTCCCCAGCATGAAGCCAGCGGCCATGCGGCGGGTGTGATGCAGTACGTGCTCGTCGCCGGCCCAGCGCAATTTCGTCGCCTCGCGCAGCGCGTGCGGCGCGACGGGCCCGCCGGTGTCGCCGGCGTGGATCTCGGCGAGCCTTCCGAACAGGCGCGCCGCGTCGCGCGCGGTGCAATGGCCGTTGATCGACGGGATCTCCGCGCCGCGGAAAAGGCGGCTGTTGAAGTCGACGCCGCGCAGCAAGGCGACGCAGCGCCCGAGCGGGCTCTCGGGATCGGAAGGCCGCAACAGCGAGCCTTCGAAGTTGCCGTGAAACTCCGCGCAGCGGGAATCGTGTCCGGCATCGAGCCCGATGTGAAATTCGGCGCCCAGCGGCCCGGCGATTGCCTCCCGCACGAAACGGCCCACGCCCATGCCTGCGAGACGGCGCACGAGCTCGCCGGCAAGATACCCCATCGACACGACGTGATAGCCGCGCCACACCCCGGGATCCGTCACGGGCGCCTGAGCTGCCAGCGCGTTTACCACCCACTCCCAGTCGGCGTAAGCATCCGGCGGTAAGTCTGCGGTCAGCCACGGCAGGCCGGCGCGATGGTCGAGGCACCAGCCGGCCTCGACCGCCGACTTGCCGCCCGCGGCGAACTCAGGCCAGTAACACGCGACGGGCGCCGCCAGGTCGAGTCCGCCTGCGCGTCCGAGCAGCGCAGCGCACGCGAGCGCAGTCACCGCTTTCGAGACGGACATGCAGCACACGAGCGTGTCGGATTGCCACGGCCGCGTGCGGGCGCAATCCGCGTGTCCGCCCCACAGATCCACCGCGAGAGCGCCGTCGTGCCACACCGCACACGCAGCGCCGACTTCGCCGTGCGCGGTAAAGTTGTGCGCGAAGGCGTCGCGCACGGCCGCGAAGCGTGGATGGCAGGTGTCGCTTATCGGGCTTTGCATAAATACCTAACGCCCGATCCCTCACCCCTAGCCCCTCTCCCGAGGGGAGAGGGGAACGTCGAGCAGAAATGGCCTTTTAGCCATTTCCGAAATAGTCAGTAAGGCCGGTGCTGCGGCAGCCGGCATGCGAGAGTCCACACCCGCGCTCAAGCGGCCGAGGCTTGCGATGGCAGGGCCGCCAGGATCTCGGCCGTCGGCCGGCAGTCGGCGAAGAAGAGCGACATGGTTTCGAGCGAGGCCGCGTGCAGGTGCGTCATGCGTGCCCGTGCCGCCACCGCTTCGCGTGCGACGACGACGTAGTAGTCGCGCATCGACGCGTCGCGAACCGTCGATTCGACGCAGCACGGGGTCGCCACGCCGGCGACGCACAAGCTGCGGATGCCATTGGAGCGCAGCAGCAATTCCAGCCGCGTGTCCACGAACGCGCTGAAGCGGCGCTTCGTCACGACCCATTCACCGGGGCGCGGCGCCACCTCCGGCATAAAGCCCGCGCCCGGCGTGCCGGGGCGGCAGCACGCAACGCCCGACGCTAGACCCGCAAAAAGACTCACCTCGGAGGCGTCCGTCTCGCCGTACTCGGAGCGGACGTGAATCACTTGCATGCCGCGGGCGCGGGCTGCCGCGAGCAGCTTCGCCGCTTCTTTGAGCGCTGCCTCGATCGGGCGCAGGTCCTCCCCGGCGCGGCCCATCGCGCCATCAGGAGTGCAGAAGTCCCGCTGCAGGCCGACCAGCAGCAGCGCGCAATGCGCCGGGGCTAGGCGCGCCGGCAACTCGCGCAAAGACTGGCCAAGCTTGGCCGCGGCCGAGAATTTCGGCAGCGCAGCGTCCGCGCGGTCCCATACTGCGGCTATCTCGGCTGCGTCGCGCACCGCACCGAATGCCTGCTCGATCTTGTGCAGCGCGGCCCCGTGGCGCTGGGGTGACGCTTCGGCGCAACAGTCGCCCGCGGCGACGACGTAGTAGTCGCGGAAAAAAGCGTCCCGCAGCGACGACTCGACGCACCCGCTGGTCACCACGCCGGTGAAGACCAGGCTGCGGATGCCGTTCGCGCGCAAGTAAACGTCGAAGTCGGTTCCCCAGAACACGCTGAACCGGTGCTTGGTGACGACGACCTCGTTGAGCGCCCCAGGATCGGGCGCGAGCCCGCCATACCAGTCCGCGCCGAAGCTGCCCTCCGGACACTGGCTCTCCAAGAAGCCGCGGCGATGGTAGGTTTCCGCGAGCGGGCCGCTCAACACCTCGCCGTCGTATGTCGCGCGCACGAAAATGATCAGCATGCCCTTGCGGCGCGCGGCGTCCAACAGCACGCGGGTGCGCTGCGCCATCGGCGGCATGATCGAAAGATCGTGGCCCAGCACGCCGAACACGCCGCCGGGGTGGCAGAAATCGTTCTGGATGTCGATCAGGACGAGCGCCGTGTGCGCGGGCGCTAGACGCTCATCGTCGGAGAGCAGCCGGCCTTTTTTGGTGACGGCAGTCATGCTGCGGCGCCGGCTGCTGCGAGTTGAATTGGCGTTTTTCGACGCGGCAGGCTAGTCGACCCGGGCGCCCGACGCTTTGACGACCTTCTCATATTTCACGATCTCCGACTTGAGGTAGGCGTCGAACTGTTCCGGGGCGCTGCCTACGGGCTCGACGCCGAGCCCGAGCAGCCGTTCCTTGATGTCGGGCAACTGGAGCACTTTCGTGAATTCGGCGTGCAGCCTCGCGATGAAGCTGCGCGGCGTACCGGCAGGGGCGAGAATGCCGTACCACTGGTCCACGTCATAACCCACGCCCGATTCGATCATGGTGGGAATGTCGGGAAACAGCGACGAGCGCTTTTTTCCGGTAACTGCGATCGCTTTAAGCCTCCCTGCCTTGACGAACGGCAGCGCAGATGCGGTGCCCGCAAAGTAAAGCAGGCCCTGGCCGCCGACGGTCGCGGTGATGGCGGGCACGGCGCCGCTGTACGGAACGTGCGTCATGTCGAGGCCGGCCGTGCTCTTGAACAACTCACCGGCCAGATGCGGCGGCGAGCCGATTCCCGCAGAGGAGTAGCTCTGTCCCGGTTTCGATTTAACATAGGCGACCATGTCCTTGACCGAATTCACCGGGAGCGTGGGATTGATCACCATGACCAGCGGTCCCGAAATGAGTTGCGTGACCGTCGCAAAATCCTTGCGCGTATCGTAAGGCAGCTTGCTGTAAAGGCTCGCGTTGATCGCGTGGCTGCTCAACGCAAACAGGAGCGTGTGACCGTCGGGCTGCGCCTTCGCAACGAGATCGGTCCCTACTATTCCGCCTGCGCCCGTCCGGTTGTCCACAACCACCTGCTGGCCGAGGCTTTCGCTGACTCTGGGGGCGAGTATGCGCGCGACGACGTCGGTGCCGCTGCCGGCCCCGAACGGCACGATCAGCCGGATCGGCCTCGCCGGATAAGTTTGCGCCTGGGCGCTCGCAGCCGTGGCGAGTGCGATCACGGCGAGCATCGCCCCGGCGTAACGGGTGATTCGGATCATGGCAGATTTCCTTTGGTGTGCGGCAGTGACCCCATGCCCGGCATTTCTGTCATCAGTCGGGCTACTCCTGAATCACGGCGCAGTTTTCGCTCACGCATTATGTCATACACCACCATCGTCACTCCGCGCAAAAAGCGGCAGCGTTTGGAAGCGCGGCACGACATTTACACGATGACTGCATTTTTGCTGAGGACACCGGAGAAATAAGGAATAATAGTGCACGTCACCGATGAAAAATCGACCATGACCGAATTCGATCTCGTCATTCGCGGCGGCACCGTCGCAACATCCACGGACGTGTTTCAGGGCGACGTGGGCGTGAGCGGCGAGCGCATCGCGGCGATCGGAGCGTCGCTGGGTCCGGGCCGGCGCGAGATCGATGCCCGCGGCAAGCTCGTGCTGCCCGGTGGCGTCGACAGCCATTGTCACATCGAGCAGCTGTCCTCGATGGGGACCATGTGCGCCGACGATTTCTACACGGCAACGGTGTCGGCCGCGTTCGGCGGCACGACGTCGGTGATTTCGTTTTGCGCGCAGCACCGGGGAGACTCGATCCCCGCGGTGCACGCCGATTACGCGGAACGCGCGCGCATGAAAGCGGTGATCGACTACGGATTTCACCTGATCATCGCGAACCCCGACGAGGCGACGCTCGCGCGCGACCTTCCCGCGGCGATCGCGCAGGGCATCCGCTCGCTGAAGATCTACACCACTTACGAGAAGCTGCGCCTCACCGACGAGCAGGTCCTCGACGTTTTTGCCGTCGCGCGCAAGCACGGAGCGCTGGTCATGGTGCACGCCGAAAATCACGGCGTGATTTCGTGGCTGGGAGACCGGCTGGTGCATCAGGGCAATATCGCGCCGCGTTATCATGCGATCGCCCACACGCGGGGCGCCGAGCTGGAAGCGATCCAGCGCGTGGCCATGCTCGCCGAACTGATCGACGTGCCGGTGCTGATCGTGCATGTCTCGACGATCGAAGGCATCGAGGCGATCCGCCAGGCGCGCGCGCGCGGAGTGAAGATTTACGGCGAGACCTGCCCGCAATACCTGTTTCTGACCGCGAAGGACATCGATCGCCCCGGGCTCGAAGGCGCGATGTTCTGCTGCAGCCCGCCGCCGCGCGACGAGGCCGCACAACGCGCATGCTGGCGCGGGCTCGAGGACGGCTCCCTCAGCGTCTTCTCGTCCGACCACGCGCCGTATCGCTACGACGAAACGGGAAAACTGCCCAAAGGCGAGCAGACCACGTTCAAGGAGATGGCGAACGGCGTGCCTGGACTGGAGCTGCGGCTGCCGCTGCTCTACACCTTCGGCTACGGCGCCGGACGGATTTCACTCACCGAGTTCGTCCAGCTGGCCGCCACGCGGCACGCTCAGATCTACGGCTGCTATCCGCAGAAAGGAGACATCACGGTGGGCGCCGATGCCGACATCGCGATCTGGGACCCTGAACGCCGGCTTACGATCACCGCGGACCTCGTTCACGACAATGTGGGTTACACACCGTACGCCGGCCGCGAGCTGCGAGGCTGGCCGGTCATCGTGATCTCGCGCGGCGCCGTCATCATCGAAAACAGCGAGCTCGCAGCCGAGCGCGGACGCGGACGGTTCATCGTCCGCGGGCCATCCGACGCGACCGTGCCGCTGGGCCGCAAAATCCCCGAGATGGCACAGCTCGATGCCTGGGGAACTCCACTCCAGCTCTAAGGAAGCGCTGATTAAGCTTTTCTACTGGATTCAGCTTCCCTTGACTTGGGGGATTTACAAGGGAGCATCGTCCTCTTGTTCATACATTATCTAACCGGAATTTACTTCCCATGTCCAGACACCTCAAGATCGCCGCCGCCCAGCTCGGACCCATTCATCTCGCCGATACGCGCGAGGCCGTCGTCAGACGACTGATCGCGCTCATGCGCGAAGCGCACTCGCAGGGCGCACGCTTCATCGTTTTTCCGGAGCTCGCGCTCACGACTTTTTTTCCGCGCTGGTGGGTGGAGAACCAGGACGAAGTCGACAGCAAGTTCTTCGAGGCGTCGATACCCTCGCCCGTCACGCAACCGCTCTTCGACGAAGGCAAGCGCCTCGGCGTCGGTTATTACATCGGCTACGGCGAACTGACGCAGGAGGGCGGCCGCACGCGGCATTTCAATGCGTCGATCCTGGTTGCGCCCGACGGCAGCATCGTCGGCAAGTACCGCAAGGTGCATCTGCCGGGACACGCGGACCACAAGCCTGAGGCTGCGTTTCAGCACCTCGAGAAAAAGTATTTCGAGGTCGGCGATCTCGGCTTCAGGGTCTGGCGCTTCATGGACACCATCACGGGGATGCTGATCTGCAATGACCGGCGCTGGCCCGAGGCGTTTCGCGTGCTCGCGCTGCAGGGCGCGGAGATCGTCGCGCTGGGCTTCAACACACCGACGGAGAACCTGCACTACGCGGAGCCGCCGGCGCTGCGCGTGCATCATCACCTGATCATGGCGCAGTCGATGGCTTTTCAGAACGCGATCTGGCTCGTGGAAACCGCCAAGTGCGGCGCCGAAGACGGCTTTCGCATGTTCGGACATTCGCTGATCGTCGCCCCGACCGGAGAGATCGCCGCAAAGTCCACGACCGAGGAGGACGAGGTCGTCTGCTTCAACTGCGATCTCGACCTCGCGCAGGATCTCAAGCAAACGATGTTCAATTTCGCGCTTCACCGCCGGCCCGAGCACTACAAGCTGATCGTCGAGCGGGTCGGCGCCGAAGTCACCCCGGCCAATTAGC
>JBKJZR010000310.1:0-5198 GCA_046715035.1 Burkholderiales bacterium
GTCCGGGAAGTCGTGCAGGATTCCAAAGCCGCTACGCAGGAGGCGCTAATTACTACACTCAACCCCATCATTCGGGGCTGGGCTATGTATCATCGCCATGTGGTTGCGAAGTCCTGTTTCTCATCGGTAGACCGCCAGATTGGGCAACTATTGCGGCAGTGGGCGGTGCGTCGGCATCGCACGAAAAGCGCTGGCTGGGTCAGGCACAAGTACTTCCATACTGAGGGCAACCGCCACGGGGTATTCGCAACGAACATTGGAAGTGGAGGCTTCCCTATCCTGCTCCCACTGTTCCGAGCTGAGACGGTCGCCATTGTGCGGCATGTCAAAATCATCAGTGACGCTAACCCATACGATCCGGAATGGAATCTGTACTTCGACAAGCGTAAATTCGCGACACACTCTGTTATGGAACCCGGTCTCCAAGAGGCCGATCATTGGCTTGAGCCGTATGCGGCGTGAGTCGCACGTACGGTTCTTAGGGGAGAGCGAGTCGGTAACGCCTCGTTCTTACCCGACCAGCTCGATCCTCGATCCTCGATCCTCGATCCTCGGTCCTCGATCCTGCCTCATCCCTGCGTCAGTTCGCCTTTCTCCAGGTGCCGTATCGAGCGCGCGCGTTCGGCGGCATGGCGGTCGTGCGTGACGAGGATGACGGTCTTGCCCAGCTCGCGGTTCAGGCGCTGCATGAGATCGAGCACCTCATCGGCAGAGACGCGGTCGAGGTCGCCGGTCGGCTCGTCGGCAACGAGCAAGGTCGGATCGGTGATGATCGCGCGCGCGATCGCGACTCGCTGCTGCTGGCCCCGGACAGTTCCGAAGGATAGTGCTCCATGCGGTCTTCGAGGCTGACCATCGCGAGCGCGGCATTCACGTGCTCGCGGCGTTGCCGTGCGGAAAGCGCCGTCAGCAGCAGGGGCAGCTCGACGTTTTCGTAGGCAGTGAGCACCGGCATCAGATTGTAGAACTGGAAGATAAAGCCGACGTTGCGCGCGCGCCAGGCCGCGAGATCACCTTCGCTCAAGCGCGTAATGTCCGACCCCGCGACGCGCAGGCTGCCGCTGTCCGGCTGGTCGATACCCGCAATGAGATTGAGCAGCGTGCTCTTGCCCGAACCGGAGGGACCCATCAGCGCGAGATAATCGCCATGCGCAATGTCGAAAGTGATGTCCCTCAGCACGGGAACGATCTGATCCCCGCGCCGGTACGACTTGGTCAGATTCCTGATTTCGACAATAGCTGACATGTGCGGCGCTAAAGCAGCTTATTTCCCCGGCAGCCTGATGCGCGCGCCGTCGCGCAGCTTGTCCGGCGGGCGCAGCACGACTTTGTCTCCCGGCTTGATCCCCGCGCGAATCTCGAGCAACTCGCCGATCCTGTCGCCCGTTTCGACCGCAGCCTGCGCCACCCTGTCCTGCACGATGACGAACACCACCGGCCTGCCGTCGCGCGTTGCCACCGCCGACGGCTGGATCGCCGTGCGCGCGCCGCCGCTGCCCTGCGGCATTTCCTGCGAGAGGAAGGAGACCTTGGCGCTCATCTCGGGCAGGATGCGCGGGTCGAGCGCATCGAAACGAATTTTGGCCATGACGGTCGCTTTCGCGCGATCCACGGTCGGCACCAGCCGGATCAGGCGGCCGCGAAAGCGACCGTCCGGCAAAGCGTCGAGTTGGATTTCACACGGTTGGTCGATGCCGATCTTGCCCAGATTCGACTCTGACACATCGGCTTCGACTTCGAGCGTCGACATATCCGCCATCGTGACCACCGCAGCCTGCGACCCGAGCGCCGATGAGAATGGGGTGATCACATCGCCGACGTTGGCGTTTTTGGTCAGCACCACGCCGTCGAACGGCGCGCGGATGAGCGTCTGCTCGACGCCGACCTGCGCGACGCGATGATTGGCCTGCGCAACGGCTATTGCCGCCCGGTGACCGGCGAGCGCGGCGCGCGCTTTTTCGAGACGCGCGATAGCAGTGTCGTGCGCCGACTGCGAGACGAAGTTTTTCGCGAGCAGCTCGCGCGAGCGGTTGACATTGCGCTCCGCGTCGTTGAACTCGACCTGCCCCTGTGCGAGATTGGCTTGCGCGACCTGGATGCTCGCGGCTGTTTGTTGCATCGTGGCGGTGACGTCGCGGTTCTCGAGCCGGGCGATCACTTCGCCGCGCTTGACGCGCGTGCCCTCCCTGACACCCAGCCATTCGAGCCTGCCCGTTGCTTTCGACGCGACCGCCGCCTTGCGTTGCGCAACGACATATCCGGTCGCGTTGAGGAGCAGGTAGGACTGTGAGGGATACGCCGTGGTCACCGTCCCCGGCTCGACCTCCACCGGCAGACCCGCCAGATACCACGCGGCCGTCACGGCGACCGCGATCGCAGCGAGCGCCGACAGGATCCAGCGCCGGTAGCGGCGGCGGGGGCGACCTGAAGGCGCGACGCTGCGCTCGATGGTAAGCCTGGAGAGATCGGGTTCTGACATGGAGAACGCGTGCCGTGCACCCGGCGAATCGCGCTAAGATAGAGGCAATTTTATCAGGAGACCCCCATGACCGCAGCGATACCGACGACGAAGCCGGCCTTTCAGTGGGAAGACCCGTTGCTGCTCGATGATCTGCTGACGGCGGATGAGCGCATGGTGCGCGATTCCGCGCACGCCTATTGCCAGGAAAAACTGATGCCGCGCGTGCTCGAAGCCAACCGGCACGAAAAATTCGACCGCGAAATCATGAACGAAATGGGCACGATAGGCTTTCTCGGCTCGACGCTCGAGGGGTATGGATGCGCGGGCGTCAATCACGTGTGCTATGGACTGATCGCGCGCGAGGTCGAGCGCGTCGATTCCGGTTATCGCTCGGCGATGAGCGTGCAGTCGAGCCTGGTCATGTACCCGATCTGGGCATTCGGAAGTGACGCGCAAAAGCAGAAATACCTGCCGAAGATGGCGACGGGCGAATGGATCGGCTGCTTCGGGCTGACCGAACCCAACCACGGCTCGGATCCGGGCAGCATGGTGACGCGCGCCAGGCAGGTCGACGGCGGATACAAGTTGCACGGAGCGAAGATGTGGATTACCAACGCGCCCGTGGCGGACGTGTTTATGGTGTGGGCCAAGGACGATGGTGGCATCGTGCGCGGTTTCATACTCGAAAAAGGCATGGCGGGACTGACTGCGCCCAAGATCGAGGGCAAATTCAGCCTGCGCGCTTCGATCACCGGCGAAATTGTCATGGATGAAGTCTTCGTGCCGGCCGAAAACATGCTGCCGGGCGTGTCCGGGCTGAAAGGGCCGATGAGCTGCCTCAACAAGGCCCGCTACGGCATCGCGTGGGGCGCCTTGGGTGCCGCCGAGTTCTGCTGGCATGCGGCGCGCAACTACACGCTGCAGCGCCAGCAGTTCGGGCGGCCGCTCGCCGCGAATCAGCTGATACAGCTCAAGCTCGTCAACATGCAGACGGAGATTACGCTCGCGCTGCAGGCCGTGCTGCGCCTCGCCCACCTGATGGACGACGGCCGTTCCACGCCGGAAATGGTGTCGCTGCTGAAGCGCAACAACTGCGGCAAGGCACTCGACATCGCGCGGGTTGCCCGCGACATGCACGGCGGCAACGGCGTCGCCGACGAGTTCCACGTGATACGCCACATGATGAACCTCGAAGCGGTCAATACCTACGAGGGCACGCACGACATACACGCGCTGATACTCGGGCGCGCGCAGACCGGCATTCCGGCATTCAACTGATTGCATCCCCCGCACGCGCTGCTGCCGCTTTGCTGTGGCTGGCGTTCGGCTGCGTGCCGCACGCCCACGCGTCGATCCCTGCCGGTGAGGCGAGCCTCAGCATCGATATCGACGGCACGCCCATCGAGGTCTACACCTACAAACCCGCCGCCTATACGAACGGCGCGCTGCTGGTAGTCTTGCACGGCGTGAGCCGCAACGCTGCGGACTATCGCCGCTACGCGAAGCCGCTCGCCGATCGCTACGGTTATCTCCTTGCGGCACCGCTGTTCGATCGCAGGCGATTTCCGGCGTGGCGCTACTCGGCCGGAGGCATCGTTCGCCTCGACGCCGACCGCAAGCCCGTGGAGTTACAACCCGTCAACGCCTGGACCGGACAGATCCTGCTCAAGCTCATCGAAGGGGTGCGGCTTGCCGAAGCACGCACCGAGCTTCCGTACCTGATGCTGGGCCACTCGGCGGGCGCGCAGGCCTTGGTGCGTTTTTCAGCGTTGGTGCCCAACCGGGCGCAGCGCATCGTGATCGCGAATCCATCGTCCTGGCTGTTTCCCGGACGGGAGCAGACGTTTCCTTACGGTTTTGGCGGCCTGCCCGAGGAACTGGCCGACGACGCCGCGATTCGGCGCTACCTGGCGCAGCCGCTGACGATTTTGCTGGGAACCGACGACAAGCTCGCCGATAGCCTCGATACGCGCACCGGCGCCATGCGCCAAGGCGAAAACCGTTACGCGCGCGGGATCAATGCGTATCGCGCCGCGCAGGCGATCGCGCAACAGCACGGCTGGCCCTGCAACTGGCAGCTGCTCGAAGCCAGTGGGGTTGGACACCACGCGCAGCGCATGTTCGCGAGCCCCGCAGCCTATCAGGCGCTCGCCACGCAGCCGTAGGCGCAACGTGCCCACCGCGCTCGCGCTGTTAAGCACTGTATTCGGCTATCCGTCGTTTCGCGGCGCGCAGGCCGAGATCATCGAGCACGTCACGTTAGGCGGAGACGCCCTCGTGCTGATGCCGACCGGCGGCGGCAAATCGCTGTGCTACCAGATTCCCGCACTGATGCGTGCCGGCTGCGCGGTGGTGGTGTCGCCGCTGATTGCGCTGATGCAGGACCAGGTCGCCGCGCTCACCGAAGCGGGTGTCAACGCAGCGGCCCTCAATTCGTCGCTCGACGCAGCAACCTCGGCGCGCACCCAGCGTGACTTTGCCGGGGGCAGGCTCGACCTGCTCTATGTCGCGCCCGAGCGGCTGGTCACGGCCGATTTTCTCGACCTGCTCGCGCGCTCCCGGCTCGCGCTTTTCGCCATCGACGAGGCGCACTGCGTATCGCAATGGGGACATGATTTCAGGCCGGAGTACATCCGACTTTCCATACTTCACGAGCGTTTTCCCGACGTGCCGCGCATCGCGCTCACGGCGACCGCGGATGAGCTCACGCGCGCCGAAATCGTCAGCCGGCTGCAAC
>JBKJZR010000311.1:0-9169 GCA_046715035.1 Burkholderiales bacterium
GATCAACGTAGGGCGCCCGCGCGACGATGGCGGCGCCTTCCTGGCTGGCGACGCACCCGCCCACACCGATCAGCAGCGCGGGGTTGGCCTGTTTCAGGTGCCGCACGCGGCCGAGGTCATGAAAGACCTTTTCCTGGGCTTTCTCCCGCACCGAGCAGGTGTTAAACAGGATCACATCCGCGTCATCGGGGCTGTCTGCCGCAACCGTGCCATCGGCCGCGTGGAGCACGTCGGCGATCTTGGCCGAGTCGTACTCGTTCATCTGGCAGCCGAAAGTCTTGATAAACAGTCTGTCGGGCACGCTACTTTTTTCTTTGGTTCAGCTGACTCTGCTCGAATGGCGTGAGGATGTAGATGCGCGCGACGTCGCCCTGCAGATCCGTGGTGAATACGATATCTGCGCCGGCGGGCAGCGCGCTATGTACGAGCGTGCGGTTGTGCTGGTCGTAAATGACCGCGCCCGGCGCCAGTCTTACCTGCCTGTTGCCGAGGGCGACGTACGGCATGGGCAACTGCTGCGTGCCCACGGTGGTGCGTTTGGCGTTCGGCGGCAGCGTACGCAGTTGCGCAAAGCCGCTGCCCGACACTGCCACGCCAAGCACCAAACTCAATAAAAGCAGTAACTTACGCATCTCTGCACGATAACACAGCCGTTGCACCAAAGGCAATTCTGTATGCGGGTCACGTACCTAAAGAAAAAAGGCCTGCAGGGCAGGCCGTTTTTCCGTGCTGCGAACCTGGTGATGGGTACTATCGAATAATGGTTGGAAAGCCGCGCCAGTGCTCGATGACGGCGACGACAAGCTTATTTCCCTTTTGAAGAGGGCAGAAAAGCCGCGAGCATCTGGGCGATCGTTGTCAGTGTATGCGGTTCGGGCAGCGGTAACCGCAGATAGCTCCGTCCGCTACTTGCGTCGGTCTCGAGAAACGGATTTTGGTGGGTGGGTGCATGGTCAATTCCGGCCTGCTGCGAAGCGGCCGAGAGCTGTGTAAGGAATTTGATTCCAGTGTCGATCAGTCCGCGTAGCGCGTCGTGTTCTGGCCCATGCCTTCCCGGCGGTCGATCGCGAACCGGTGATTGAGTCTCCGCGATTGCGGCGCGTTCATCCTGACGCGGTGCATCCGGGGACTTGGTTTCGGTTGGCGATTGTAACGACGGTTCGCGAATCTCCACGCTGCCCATTGCGCCGGTCGCCTTCTCCACTCCCTCAATGAAGCGCGCAAGGCGCGTGCCATTCATCGAGATTTCACTGCTGCCGCCGTCGAGAACCCCCGCAAAAAGCGACTTCTTGAAACTTAGCAGCGATAGCATGCCTTCCTCGATGGTGCCTTGCGCGATAAAGTTGACGACTTGAACGCTGCGCTGCTGGCCCATGCGATGCACGCGTGCGATGCGCTGTTCCAGCACGGCAGGATTCCATGGCTGGTCCATGTTAATGACGGTTGCGGCGTGCTGAAGATTGAGTCCGACTCCGCCCGCATCGGTGGAGAGGAACACCCGGCACTGCGGATCGTGGCGAAAGCACTCGATCAGGCCCCCGCGCTTCTCTGCTGGAACGCCGCCGTGGAACAGCACGTGGCCCCAGCCGCGCGTGACGATCCGGCGAGCGATCAGTTCGTGCGTACCTACCCATTGGCTGAAAACCACGACCTTCGCCTCCGGATCTTCAAAGATGTCCTCCAGCAAAGCCGTCAGTTCGTCCGCTTTGACGCCGTGGTCGGTTTCGTGGTCGAGCAGGAAAGTGCTGTTGCACGACATGCGCATGTTCTGAAGTGCGCAAGTGAGGCGCCGCTGGTCGGCGTCCGACAGAAAGCGGTATTTGCGCCATTTGTGAACGATACGCGCGACGGTTTCCCGGTTCTCCTCGTGAAATACCATCTGCTGCTCGGTCATTGCCACGAACACGTTCTTGTCGGTGCGTTTCGGCAACTGGGACAGCACTTCGCTCTTGCGCCGGCGGATCATCACCGGCGCCAGGGTGCGACCGATGGCGTCGAGTTTGCGGTAACCCACCACGCGCCCGTGGTCATCGCGGACCTGGTGTTCGTGCAGCAGCCGCCAAGTGGGGCCGAGGCGATGCTGGTCGACGAACTGCACAATGGATATCAGTTCCTCCAGCCGGTTTTCCAGCGGCGTGCCGGTCAGCACGAAAGCGTAGGGGCTTTCGATGCGCTTCAGTGCCCGCGCCGCGATCGTATTCCAGTTCTTGATGCGCTGCGCTTCATCCACGATCACCACATCGGGCGACCATCCCGCGATCAAGTCGAGGTCGCGCGCCAGCGTGTCGTAGGCGGCGATCTTCCATGTGCTGCTTTCGGTATACTGCTGGCGGCGCTTGGCTTGGCCACCACTGATGACGAGGCCCTTGCGCCCCGCAAAACGGGCAAACTCTAGTTCCCACTGGTGCTTGAGCGAAGCCGGACAGACGACCAGCACTCGCTCTGCTCCCAGGTGCCGAGACAGGATTTCCGCGGCAGCGATGGCCTGGATTGTTTTTCCGAGGCCCATGTCGTCACCGATCAGGCATCGGCCAGCGCGCGCGGCGAACAGGGCGCCTTCGGCTTGATAGGGATGCAACCGTGCTTTCAGCATTCGGCGCAACGCCGGGCTATCTGCGCCGTCGGGGAAGGCTTTGTCGATCACTCGCCCGCGCTGTTCCGCGTCATGTATCTGAGCAATGAAGTCCAGTGCATCGTCGTATACGCGTATTTCGTGCTTGCCAGCATGCTCAGCGAGGAATCGGTCGAGTCGCGAGAAGCGCTCCGGTGCGAGTGTCCATCCCGCATGCTCGTCGAATAGCCGGGATGCGGCCGAGCGCAGTGGTGCAGGGCATTTCGCGCCCGCGCGGAAATGGAGGCTGCGGCGTGAACCGTAGCGAAGATAGATTTCGCTGAACGGTGGGTGATAGCCTTGCTTGAACGCACTGCGTCCACCGCGCTTTTTTTCCAGCCTCGCCAACGTAAACTCAATGTGCTTGCAGGTTCCCAGCTCGTTGGTCGCATAATCGGGACAGGAGCA
This sequence comes from Burkholderiales bacterium, assembly GCA_046715035.1. Classification (GTDB taxonomy): domain Bacteria; phylum Pseudomonadota; class Gammaproteobacteria; order Burkholderiales; family SG8-41; genus PALSA-1004. The sequence goes on from JBKJZR010000311.1 coordinate 3,020, forward strand.
ATAGTTGTCCCCCACGCCAGTCCCCCGAATCGCGACCCGGTAATGGCCGTGTGACGTCGTGTTGGTGACGCGGAACTCGGAGAACACCGGTTCGGCCCCGATGTTCTCCAATGCGAATTTCTGTTCCCGCCCGTACTGGCGACGCAGGGCGGCTTGCCATGCTTCCGGCGCCATATCCGTCGGCGGGTGCAGGCGGGATAGGCGGGGGTTGAGTTTAGCGGCCTTCTTCCTGGTGGGGCGCTTGGTGTTTTTCATGTACTGTACGGGTGTGCGGTTCTGATTAGCGCGGCATTTTACCTGTGCATAAGTTCAGATCTGACTCGATTGCGGCATCACGAATGGTATATCCCATGGCGCGGTACCCGCGCAAGCGCCTCTCGCACATCTTTGCCAGCACCGCGACGCGATCGTCCACATAGTCATAGATTCGAATTCGATCTTGTCGGCATGCACTCGATGTAATCGCCCGGCGTACTGCTGCAGCGTTCCGCGCTACGAAATCGGCAATGCGAGGAACAACGTGTCGAGAGGCGCATGATCGAATCCCTCGCCGATGAGCCGTCCAGTCGCTACCAGAACCCAGCCCGATTGGTCCTTTAGCTGAGCAAGGCTTTCAATGCGTTCATTTGCGTTGTCGCCGACCAAGGCGGCCATGCAGGACGATCACACGTGCCAGCCGACTCGGGACGAGATCTGCAAAGAAGATCCACGCATGCGCCCCTTTACCCGATCGTGAAATCTCCATGGAAGCGGGGACGCCGAAATCGTGGCACGTAGCAACGAAGGCGCGAACGTCGTCGCGCCATGCGCCCTCGTCAAAGTCAACGGCAAGGAACCAACAGGTTTCATTTGTGAGAAGAGGGTAGACACCAATCGTCTTGCGACCGGCGAGATGATCATATGCAGCCGCACTGTCGAACGACAGAAACGCCTGGGTTCTGCATTCGGTGCATTTGATTCGCGGCTTCTGGCGAATTCTCGACCGCCGCTCGTTCGCGCAGACGGGAGCGCATCCGGATTTTCCTTTCGCGTTTTCCCAGCGCTTGGCGTACCCTATTTAGTATCGTGCCCTACGACCGAAGGCCAGTCGCAGCTGCGGGTTAAGGAACCGTCGTACCGTGGCGCTCAGCCAGTTCCAGCAGAGCGAATGGATGAATGCGGGCGTCCAACAGGCAAGTTTCAATGCTGCCGTCAGAATTGCGACTGTCACCGATCGTGTAGGGTTTGGACGTAGCGGTGCCACTCGGGGTTACCCCCGGCTTGGCGTTACGGATCGCGGTATCGGTCAGAGACATGGGGCCATCTCATCTCGAAAAACCGCAGATGGCCCCAATTCCCCAAAAAAACCGGATTTCAATAACCTTGATTGGGCTACTGCGACAAAAAAAGTCCGGAAGCCTTGTTTTAAATTGGCTTTCCGGACTTCTTTGGACTTCTTAGAACAATGTAATGGTGGTGATGGGTGGAATTGAACCACCGACCTTGGCGTTATGAGTGCCACGCTCTAACCGACTGAGCTACATCACCAAAAGCATGAATTTTCGGGTCTTGCGCCCGGTGCGTCAATCGCGCGCCCCCGCGTCCAACACCACTGCGCGGCCCACAGTTCCACGGGATTCCCTGCGCGACACTTCGGCACCCTGGAGCCCGAGCGAAGGCGCGCGAGTCTAATTTTTGACTCCGGCAATGTCAAGTTGATCCCGGGCGCAGTTCCGCACCCATTGTTCCGCTCGTCTGCGCGATGCGACCGCCGGGCGGGCATCTTTTGCGGAGGACCTGCCTGCCGATTAAACTCAGGATACATAAGGAAGTAGTTTGGAATTCGACGTTATCATCAACGGCGGCGGCGTGGTCGGCAGTGCGTTCGCACTCGCCCTGCGCGAGTCTGGGCTCAAAGCCGCGCTGATCGCAGCGCACCCGCCTGAGCCGCCGGATATGCGGTGGGACAGCCGGGTATACGCGCTGAGTCCAGGCAGTGCTGCTTTCCTTGACGCCTGTGGAGCGTGGACTCACCTCGCTGCGGAGCGCGTGACCCGCATCGAGGACATGCGCATATTTGGCGATGACGCTGCAGCGGAGCTCGGCTTCAGCGCTTACGAAGCAGGTCTGCATGAGCTCGCGCACGTCGTCGAGCACGGGCGACTGCAGAGCGCGTTATCGACCGCGCTGCAGGGGATGGACGACGCGATCGCCGTATTCTCTCCCGCATCGTGCAGCGCGCTGACTATCAGCGATCACGGCGTTGCCCTCGAGCTGCAGGAGGGTCGATGTTTGCACGCCCGACTCATCGTCGGCGCCGATGGCGCGGAATCCTGGACGCGGGCGCAGGCGGGGATCGCCGTTACGCAGTATGTCTATCACCAGGCGGGGGTCGTCGCGAACTTTCGCGCGGCCGAGCCTCATCGAGAGACCGCGTTCCAATGGTTTCGCCCCGACGGTGTGCTGGCGCTGTTGCCGCTGCCGGACAACCACGTGTCGATGGTATGGTCCACGGCCGAAGCGCATGCCGAGCGCCTGATGGATATGGCGCCGGGCGCACTCGCTGAAGAAGTCGCGGCCGCGAGCCGGGGTATGCTGGGTGCTCTGGATTCGATAACACCCGCCGCGAGGTTTCCGCTGCGCCTCCAGCGCGTGCGCAATCTGGTGCGGCCGCGCCTTGCCCTGATCGGTGACGCCGCCCATAATGTGCACCCGCTCGCCGGGCAGGGCCTGAATCTGGGTTTGCGCGATGCGCGCGAGCTGGCCGACACGCTGGCAAAGCGCGCGCCGCATATCGATTGCGGCGATTATTACCTGCTGCGCCGTTACGAGCGCGCGCGCCGCGAAGACATACTGGCGATGCAGCTCACGACCGACGGATTGCAGAAATTGTTCAGCAGCGATGACCGATGGCTGGGCCGCGCCCGCAATTTCGGACTGCGTATGACCGATCGCCAGTCGCGGCTGAAGAACCTTTTGGTGCAGCGCGCGGTCGGATAGGCTGCGCTTATCCTTTAAATCTGCTAAGGAACGTCATGCGTACATTGCTGTTGGGGGCTGTTTCGATGCTGCTTGGCCTGGCTGGCGCGGGTGCGCTGGCGAGCGAGGCGTCCGTCAAGGCCGCGCTGCAAAAAAAATACCCGCAAATAACGGTCGAAAGCGTCACCAAGACACCCCTTCCCGGCATGTTCGAGGTGTATGCAAACGGCCAGCTGATCTATACGGATGAGAAGGTCGGCTACCTGTTCATCAATGGCAGCATGGTCGACGTCGAGAAAAAGACGAACCTCACCGAGGAGCGCATGGCGCGCCTTACGGCGATCAGGTTCGACCAGTTGCCACTCGATCTGGCGTTCAAGAAAGTCAAAGGCAAAGGCACGCGCAAGCTCGCGGTCTTTGCGGATCCCAATTGCGGTTTCTGCAAACGTTTCGAGCAAAGCATCGCTTCAGTCGACGACGCGACGATATATGTTTTTCTGTACCCGATCCTGTCGCCCGATTCGACGGAAAAATCCAAGGCGGTATGGTGCTCTAAAGATCGCGTCAAAGCCTGGGACGACCTGATGTTGAATGGCATCGCACCGTCGGCTTCCGGCAAGTGCACCAACCCGATCGACAAAATCGTCGCCTTCGGCAAGCAAAAGAACGTTACCGGCACGCCGACGTTGTTTTTCGCCGACGGTCAGCGCGTCGCCGGCGCGATACCGCTCGAGCAGATCGAGCAGCGCCTCGCCGCCGCCCAGCAAGCCAAGTAACGCTGCCGTATCGCCCCGCGTTGCCGTATTCGCGCTGCAATCGGGAACATGAGCGCCGCTGCAACCGTGGAGTTGAGACCGGGGCCGGCGTGGACGCGTTTGCTGGTCGCGTGTGCACTGTCGTTGGCTTTGCATTGCGTGCTTCTGCTCAGCGTATCGGTGCAGCCTGGCGGGCCCCTTCCCGTCGCATCTCCGACCATTCATGCGCGCCTCGAACCGGCAGGAATAGAAACAATAGAAACGCCGGCTGAGGCCCCGGTCTATGCTGCGGAGCAACTCGCGCTTGTCGCCCCGCAGGAACCGGTCAATTCCCCGCCTCAGGATCAGCGGCCTGCTCCGCCTGAGCCGACGCCCGCGCCTGCCCTGACGGAACCCAAACCGGCACTCCCGCCGGTGGTTCCTCCGCCATCGGCAATCGAGCTGCCGATGAGCCGCGACCCGGCTTATTACGCGCTGAAAGAACTCGACGTTCCCCCGAATCCGCTCAGTGAATTTCCCAAATACTATCCGCAGGCAGCAGCAGCCGAACGCCTGAGCGGCCGCGTGCGCATCCTCGTGCTCATCGACGAGTTCGGGGTCGTCAACGAAACGTCGGTTATCGAGGCGCACCCCACCGGTTATTTCGAGGATGTAACCCGCGCTGCAGTTACGCCGACACGTTTTTCACCGGGCATCCGAAACGGCCGTCCCGTCAAGAGCCGTGTCGTGCTGACGTTCGGGTATGCGTACGGCGAGACCGACGCGACCATCCGCTGACTGGCCAAATGCAGAGCCGTAGGGAGCGCTTGCGCGCCAGACCAGTGTGCGCAATTATCACGTTGTGGTGCGCAAGCGCACCCTGCAACACACGGCGCGGCGAGCCCGCCATCCGCTGACTGCGCCTAATCGGCCAGCGGATAGTCTTTGGGCAGCAGCACCCACATTTTCGCCGTTTGACGCATGCGCCCCGCAAGCGCCGCCGCGTCCTCGCCGAAACCCCAGAAAAAATCGCCGCGCACGGCTCCGCGGATCGCGCCGCCGGTGTCCTGCGCGACCATCAGGCGATTGAGCGGCTGCGTGGAATTCGGCCAGGTCGTGGCGACAAACAAGGGTGCCCCCAACGGCACGAACCGCGCATCGACGGCAATGCTGCGGCGCGCCGTCAGCGGAACGCCCAGCGCACCCAGCGGTCCGGATAAATCGCCGGGCAGCTCACGGAAGAACACGTAGCTCGCATTGTGATTGAGCAGGTCGCGCAGCTTGTCAGGGTTTTTCCTCGCCCATTCCTTGATGCCCTGCATCGAGGCGCGCTCGAGCGGCAGGTCGCCGCGATCGACGAGCAGCCTGCCGATCGAGCGGTAAGGATGGCCATTCTGGTCCGCATAGCCGACCATCACGACTTCACCGCTGTCGAGTTTTACCCTGCCCGAGCCCTGGATCTGCAGGAAAAACAGCTCAACCGGGTCGTCGACCCAGACGATCTCCCTGGCGGCGAATGGCCCGGTGCTCTGTTCGATCTGCTCGCGGTTGTAATAAGGCACGACTTTTCTGCCTTCGAGCCGCCCGCGCAAGCGCATGTTCTTGAGCTCGGGAGCGAGCTCCGCGAGATCGATCACCAGCAGATCGTCGGGGACGGCATAGACCGGGTAACGGTACTTGGCGGTACGCTTGCGGCTCCCGCGCAACAGCGGCTCGTAATAACCCGTGACCATGCCCGTGTCGCTGCCGTCGGCGTTGATCACGCTATAAGGAGTGAAGGCTTTTTCCAGAAACTGGCGCGCTGTTGCCCGCGTCGGCGGCGGGAGTGCTGCCGCCGCAGTGCAAACGGGCAGCCATGCGGGCTGATTCCTGAGCGTGCTGCAACTGGTGAGAAACGCCTGCCACGCAAGTTGCAGGTCATCGTCGCGCCAGCCGGGGATTTCGTTCCATGCACTCGCCCGCAGCGCGCGTGCGCTGGGCGCCGGTTTAGCGGGCGATGGCCCGCTCGCGGGAGCGGCGGGTGCTGGGGATGCGGCCGGCGGCGATTCGGCTGCAGGGGGAGCGATGGTCGCTGGAGCAGATGAAGTGGCGGGTGGGATCGGCGCGGCAGGTTTGCCGGGCGCGAGCGTTTCGCAGGCGGCGAGCATGAGCAGCGCAGTCAGCGCAGCGCAGCGGCGTATCATTGCGGCATCCAACACGATGCGCGGCAGTATATACGGATTCAAACGATGCTTTGGTTACTGCTGGAGGCCGCCGTGGCGCTCGCGATTGCGCTCTTCATCGTGTGGTGGACGTGGCCGCGCAAGCCCAAGCCGCGCGGGGACCGCGATACGCCGCCCAAGTGATGCGACGTCTTCAGTGCAGGACGCGCGGCATCGACAGCGTGAACTCGGGAATTTCCGCGTCGAATTGCAGTCCGTCTTCAGCCACCATCTGGTAGCTGCCGCGCATGGTGCCG
>JBKJZR010000312.1:0-4319 GCA_046715035.1 Burkholderiales bacterium
GCCAGCACGGCGGGACTGGTCCAGGCAGGCGGCGTGGTGGGGGCGGACGTAAAGGAGGAGTCGACCGGCCTCGTCGGCGCGCCGGATGCGCAGAGTACCGGGCTGCAGGAGCCCCCTGCCGAAGAGGTAAAGGAAGGCACCCCGCCGACAGGTGCGGAAGCGGCTAAGCCGGAAAGCGCGATGCAGCCACCCAGCGCTGCCGCAGGCGAAGCCAAGCCGGCAGAAACGGCGGCTCCCGTCGCCAATCCCGGACGGCTGCCCACGCCGATCTGGTTTTGGATCGTGTTAGGCATCGGCATCGCCGCACTCGCCGTCCTGTACAAGTTCTGGTCCTGGGAGCGGCTCGAGGTATTCAAGATGTTGCTCACCTCGTTCTTCCCGCTCGCAATGCTGATTCTCGCGGTGCTCGGCTCTATCGTCTTCGGGCTGACGACGCCTACTGAGGCGGCGGCGGTCGGCGCGCTCGGCGGATTCATACTTGCGGCGGCTTATCGCTTCGCGGGCCACTGGCAGGCGGCGCGTGGCGGCGTGCAGACTGGCACTGTAATCGGGAAGACGACCAGAGAGCTCGGAACCATTCTCAAGGAATCGTCGTTTCTCACGGCCAAGACGAGCGCGATGGTGTGCTGGCTCTTCGTCGGCTCCTCGATCTTCTCGGCGGCGTTCGCGCTGCTCGGCGGGCAGCAGGTCGTCGAGAACTGGGTGCTGTCCCTCGACATGACGCCGATTCAGTTCATGATACTGGCGCAAATCATCATCTTCCTGCTCGGCTGGCCGCTCGAGTGGACCGAGATCATCGTGATCTTCATGCCGATCTTCATTCCCCTGTTACCGCACTTCAACATCGATCCGCTGTTCTTCGGCTTGCTCGTCGCGCTCAATCTGCAAACCGCATTCCTGTCGCCGCCGGTGGCGATGGCCGCGTTCTACCTGAAAGGCGTCGCGCCGAAGCACGTGACGCTGAATCAGATCTTCGCCGGCATGTTGCCGTTCATGGGCATCCAGGTGATCGCGCTGATCCTGCTCTACGTGTTCCCCGCGATCGGTTTGTGGCTGCCGCAAACGCTCTACAAATAAGCGTGAGGCGTGGTGAGTTTGAGTAAGTCGTGAGGCGGAACTGCCGCCTGCGCGCGGCGACGCACCTCGTTCTAACCTGCATTATTCATGAACACTATGACAGCGCTCGACAGTGTGTCGGCTACGCCTCGAGGTCCGTGAATAATCCGGGCTAAGTTGGCGTAATCGATGGAACTGGAGCAGTCGTAACGCTGCTCCTTTTCTTTCGCCGGTGCAAAAAACTGAATGTCGCAGCAGCCTCGACTCGCGTGCTAGGTCCTGACACGGAGTATTCGCAACATTCCCTCCCCTTCAAGGGGAGGGTCAGGGCTGATGTTTCCCCGGCTTTTTCAATTGAGAGTCTGTACAAATCAAGAGGTTGAATGTAAGGTGATGAGAAACGGCGTGTGCATGAGCGGTTTTTTCTCTGGGTTGGGACCAACCAACGAGGAGATCTGTCATGCACACGCACGCGAGAAAGATTGTACAGGGCTTTGTTCGCCAACACTTGAGTCTGATCCACGCGGCACGACGCGAATTGTGGTGTGCGGCGGTGAGCGCCGTGATGGGCGGGCACTTGCTGAGTTTGTCGCGGCTGGCGCGTGCGTTGATGGGTCAAAGCAGCCAGAAGGCGGCGCTCAAGCGGGTAGATCGGCTGATGGGCAACCAACGCATTGGTCAGGAGGCCCAAGTCGTCGCAGCAGCGCTGCTGCGCACGTTGTGCAGGGGCGCACAGCCACTGGTGATCGCGGTGGACTGGTCGGCAGTGGCTCCCGACGGAGTGTTCGTGGAGCTGCGTGCAGTAGCCACGCGCACGGGCATGGGACGAGGGCTGACGATCTATCAGCAGGTCTATCCCGAGTCGAAGCTGGGCAATGGGTGCGCGGAGCGCGCGCTGCTCAAGACGCTGCACGGATGGATGCCTGCGGGCGTCCAAGTGATCCTCATCACCGATGCCGGGTTTCGCCGTCCGTGGTTTACCCAAGTCGAGCGCCTGGGCTGGTCCTGGATCGGGCGCATTCGCGCCGGCGTATGTGTCTCGCGCGACCGCACCCATTGGGAGCAAGCCAGCGCATGGTTCGCAAAAGCCAGCGGCAAAGCCTGTCGCTGGAGCGACTGCTGGCTCACGCACCGCTTCCGCTTCGCCTGCGACATGGTGCTGTACCGGCGCCGCGCGGTGGGTGGCAAGCGTTATGGCCGCGCCGGTCACGGCGCGACGCCGAAGGCGCGGCGCGAAGCGAAAGCCAGCGCCCGCGAGCCGTGGCTGCTCGCGCACTCGCCGCAACTTCGCACCTTGCGCGCCGACGAGATTGTGGCCCTGTATGGGCTGCGCATGCAGATCGAGGAGAACTTCCGCGACAGCAAGTCCACGCAATTGGGTATGGGACTCGAGCTCAGTCAATCGCGCTCGGCGCCACGGTTGCATGCGCTGCTCCTGATTGGGACCTTGGCGGGATTTCTGCTCTGGCACATCGGACAGTTGGCAGAGGCCGAAGGATTGCACCTGCGGTTCAAAGCCACCAACCGCGTTGCCCGCGAACTGTCGATCATTACCTTGGCTAAATTCTTGTGTGCCCAGCAGTCACTATCGTTAACCGATATCGCCATCCGAGCACTCAACGTACGGCTTGGATTACGAACATGAAAAGCCGGGGTAACATCAGCCCTGACCCTCCCCTTGAAGGGGAGGGGATGTTGCGAATACTGCGTGTCAGGACACTAGGCAAAACCGCCCCGGAAACAATGCGAAGTTGTCGTCAAAAAGACCATCGCAATGTCGTTGCGGCGTGCTGACCGAGGTGAAACGGCTGTGGAGTTAGACATTATTCAGAGAAAATGGGGAGGGTTTGTTTTTAGCAGCCTGTCGGACCCCCGAAGTCCGACAGGCTGCTAGGGTCAACGCTCGCCATGCAAGTCGCATCCATGCATTTCAAGGCGCGGATCGGGGAGAAGCTCGCCGACCGAAAACTGCAGGCCGCGCTCAGAAAGCTGCAGGGCAATTTTGTGCAGGGCCGTGCGCAGCGCATGCTCGAGCTCGACAATTTCGAGGATATCCGCACCCATGCCGCGGCAATCCGCGACCGCGCGCTCATGAATCTCGATGCGTACCTCGAGGAATTCGAGCGCAATGCCACGGCCCGTGGCGCGGTGGTGCATTGGGCGGAATCGGCGGCGGACGTGAATCGCATCGTGTGCGAGCTGGCGGCGCAATACGGCGTGCGCAAGGCGGTCAAGTCGAAGTCGATGGTCAGCGAGGAATGCTCGCTCAACGATGCGCTGGAAGCCGCGGGCGTGCAGGTCGTCGAGACCGACCTCGGCGAATACATCCTGCAGCTTGCGCACGAGCCGCCGTCGCACATCATCGCACCGGTGATCCACAAGGGGCGCGACGAAGTCTCCGACCTGTTCGCCGAGAAGCACGGCCTGCCGCGCAAGACGGATATCGGCGAATTGACGCGCGAGGCGCGCGAGATGCTGCGCACGCATTTCCTGTCGGCCGACATGGGCATCACGGGTGCGAACTTCGTCGTCGCCGAAACGGGCACCACGCTGATCGTCACCAATGAGGGCAACGGGCGCATGGTGACCACTGTCCCGCGCGTGCACGTCGCCATCACCGGGATCGAGAAAGTCGTGCCCACGCTCGATGATCTGGCGACGCTGCTGAGGCTGCTGCCGCGCTCGGCGACGGGGCAGTCGATTTCGAACTACATATCGCTCACGACCGGGGTCGCGCAGCCGGGGGAGGGCGGACCGGCGCACTTTCACGTCATCCTGCTCGATGGGGGCCGCACCAAGCTGATCGGCACCGACATGCAGGAGATGCTGCGCTGCATCCGCTGCGGTGCGTGCATGAATCACTGCCCTGTCTACCAAAGCGTGGGCGGGCACGCCTATGGCTGGGTTTATCCGGGACCGATGGGGTCGGTGCTGACGCCGACCTACGTCGGCCTCGAGAATGCGCTCGATTTGCCGCACGCATCAACGCTCTGCAACCAGTGCGGCGTTGTATGCCCGGTGAAAATTCCGCTGCCCGACCTGCTGCGCAAGCTGCGCGAGCAGCAGTTCGAGCGCGGGCTGCGGCCATGGCACGAACGCTGGGCACTCGCCATGTGGAGCTGGGCCGCTCAGCGCCCCCGTGTATATGCAGTATTATCGGGTATCGGCGTCCGACTGCTGCGTTCGATGGGCGGCGCCGACAGGCTGATTCATCGGCTGCCGCTCGGCGGTGCATGGACTGCGGGGCGCGACCTGCCGGCGCC
>JBKJZR010000313.1:0-8826 GCA_046715035.1 Burkholderiales bacterium
GCGATGACGCTGATCAACAGCGACCCCGCCAAAGCCGCCGAGATCTACGTGCGTGCGGACAACTCGAAGACGCCTCTGGCCGAGATCCGCGAGATGCTGCTGCGCAAGGACCTGCTGCTCTACACTACCACTCCCACGCGTACCATGCCGATGCTCGAATTCCTCGCCGCGACGGGTTTCATCAAGACCAAACCCACGAGCTGGAAGGACCTCTTCTTCGAGGACTTGCACGGCAAAGATGGCAGTTAACCATCTGGAACTGATCCTCTGCGCACCTGGAAGTGGCGGAGCGCCGGTCAGAGCCTGATCTTATCCGGCAGCAACGGCAGACATCGCCGCTCGGGAAAAAACCTCGGCGGCAGCGGCCACCGGCGAATACGCAATACCGTCACCGCGTTGGGTGACGTGCGCCGAGAGCTCCGGCGAGACCAGGCGCATGATCACCGGCACTCCCTGTGCCTGCGCACGCAGTGCAATCTGCAGGTTCACGGCGTCTGCGTCGGTCACCGCCAGCACGACCGCCGCGGCATCCACGCCCGCGAGCTCCAGAATCTCCTCGTTCGTGGCGTCGGCAACGATGACGTGATGGCCGGCCGCGCTCAATGCCGACGCGTTGCGGCTCTCGACGTCGCGTTCGATGATCACCAGGCGGCGACCGCTACCCGCGAGCAGTTCCGCGATCCGGAAACCGAGGTGACCCGCGCCGGCGATCACCACGTGCCCGCCACCGCGCTCGCGCGTGCGCCCGCGCAAAAGGTCGAGCCGGCGGGTGAGCACCCAGTCCGACAGCAAGGCGAAGAGCACCGCGATGAAGCTGGCGCCGGCGAGCATCAGCACCATGCCGAAGAGCTTGAGGCCGTCGGCAGCATCCTTTAGGGCGATATCTCCGTATCCCACCGTCATGACCGTTGTCCACACGAAATAGAGCGCGTCCATGTAGCGCAGGCCAAGGCCGTGAGAGAACACCAGCGCCGATGGAAATACCAGCAGGAGGAGGAGCAGCAGCGCCCACAGCAGCACCGGGTCGAGCCTGAAGCGCCCCGGCCGGTGAGAACGGCGACGCGTGCGTGCCCGTCCTCCCGCCGGGGCTGGCCGGCTGCCGAGCGCGCGCCGGGCCGCATCGGCGAATACCGGTGCCGCCACGCCCGACATACTGAGAATGACCACTCGCGGCACACTTTCCGCCAGATACGAAGCGAGCGCCGAATCGAACAACCGCACCACCAGCGGCAGTGCGGGGTGCAGTCGTCTCACCCGCAGCGCCCGATCGACGTTGCCGGCGTCGTCATCCGACGCGAGCACAAGGACTGCGGCGCGCTGGAGTTGCAACGCGTCGAGCTGGCGGCCGGGAGCGCTGCCTGACTCGCAACGTTCGACCGCGGCGCCTCCGGCGACTAGCCACTGCTCGATCGCGCCCGCGAGCATGCCGTTGCCCGCGACCAGGATCGGCCCGCCGCTCATCGCCGGAGCAGTCGCCGGATCAATGCGTGCACGCCGCCCGCGCGGTCTTTCCCCGCGTGCGCCGCACGCTTGTGCGCGAAGCTCTCGGCAGCGAGTACCAACCCCTCGCCATCGATGCGCGTAAGTGCACGCACCGTTTCCTCGCACAGCCCGGCCTCGCGCGCAACGTTCTCTGGCGCTCTAAGGAATGCGCTGCGCAGCACAGCATCGGTATAGAGGCGCGCGAGGAACGCTTCGAGCGCCGGCGCGCTCATGCCGCCTCCCGCTCGATCCGGGCGCGCGCCGCGCGCCCTCGTACAAGCGCCCCGCGCGCCTGCTCGATCTGGACGAGCAAAGCATCGAACGCAGGAAAATTGCCGTCGCGTTCAATGATCACGGTCAGCGGACGCGATGCCGCGCAGGCGAGCTCTTCCAGCAAGGCGTACACCGCGTCGGGCACATCGTGGAGGTGGTCGTCGAGTAGCCGCGGGGCGCCGCCCGGCGGTGCAATCCACCGCCCGCCGGAGAGGTGCACCACCGAGACTCGCTCGAGGGGCATCGCGCGCAGCAACTGGCGTGGCGCGCGACCGAAATTGAGCGCGTTGGCATACAGGTTGTGCAGATCGAGCAGCATGGGCGCGCCCGAGGCCCCGACAATCGCGCGGATCCATTGCCCCTCGTCCATGGCGCTACCCGGCGGAGCGATCAGCGTCGCGATGTTCTCCACGCAGGGCAGCGACCCGACCGTGCGCGCAGCGCGGCGCAGATTGACACACGCGCCCTCGGCGGTGGCTGCGGTGCGCGGCGGTGCTGCCAGATGCCCAATCTCGATTCCACCCGCACGTACGAATGCAAGGTGCTCGGACCACGCCTGCGGGTTCACTCGTTCGACAAGGCGCGCGATTCGGTCGAGGCGCCGCGCGCATACCGGCTCGCTCGATGCCAGGCCGAGCGAAACACCGTGCAGCAGTACCGGGCACGCCCTCGCGAGTTCGGCGAGTGCCGCCGTTTCACGCCGCGTCGCGCACAACCAGTCCTCGGCGATGACTTCGAGCACGTCGATCGACGCGATGCGATCCAGCGTCGCGGCAGCGAGCTCCCCGCGCCACCCCAGCCCTACCCGATCATGCGCGGCCGGTTTGTGCATCAATCACCTCCGCCGCCGCAGCCTCCGCCACCGCCGCCGCAGCCTGCCCCGCCGCTATCGCTGCTGCCGCTATCGGTGCTGGCGCTGCTACAGCCACTGCTGCTGCTACAGCTGCTGCTACCGTCCCGCGAATTCGATTTGCGCGGCCTTGGGAACATCTGCTCGATGAAAGGAAACCCACCCCCGGGCAGTTGATGGATACCGAATACGGCGGCGACCAGGAGTGCCTCATTGGTAGCACCTCCCTTGCCCAGCGTGTGCGCACGAGCCTTGAGCCGCTGCATCAGTGTTTCGAGACTCGCCAACGCGCGTCTACCTGCCGGCGTGGAGCGGCGCGAATAAATGCGATACGCCGCCCAGCAGGCAGCCGCCGCGAGCACTATCAGAAAAAGAACGTTGCTGTGTCCCCGCGCAAGCGACATGAGGATTCGCACCACGGCAAGACCGCCGAGTAGGCCCAACACGACGACCAGGCCGGCGAACACAGCGCTGCGTCTGTTGTCACTGGGCAGCAGGCCCTTGCGCATGAGTTCGTCTTTGTACGCGCCGCACGCAGAGCGCACAGCCGCAGCCTCGAGGAGCGCCTGCGGCACCGAGGGCGCCTTGCAGTGCGCGAGGATCGCGCGGTCGAGCGGACGGCCCAGGAATTCCTCATGCGCCTTGAGGGTCGCGCTGATTGTTGTACCGCGGTTTTGCAGCAGGCCGCGGTCGACCAGATTTATCAGGGCAAGCCGCACCGTCTCCTCCTCGCCTCCCCGCAGGTAGGCGATCTTATAGGGGTCGGCGGTAAGATCGGTCAGGGAGGAGCTGCCGTCAGGATCCTCTGCAGCAGACGCCCAATACCAGTACGCGGCCAGCATCAGCAGCGCGAGCACCGCGTAGAAGCCGAGGAACGGCGGGCCGCTGAGAGTGAACGGGAACACGCTAGTGTCCTGAGTCGTTAGTTCGTTGATGAGGACAGGACAATCGCAGCACCCGTGGTAGCGCAAAAGTGTCGAAATCGGTGCCAGACGCGATAGCCAAACCACAGCCAGGTCGGGCACCTGGCGAGGATTTGCGACACTGTATGGCGCTGATTCTCGGCACTTTTGTTCGGCGAATTAACGACTCAGGACACTACATGTCAGGATAGTTTTTCCGCGCGCTCGCGCAGCGCCTGCGCGAGCCCTATCAGATAAAGCGCCGTCGGCCTGCCCTCCCCCGGCGCGAGCATCGCCTCCTCTCGCGCTTTGGACAGCCTGGCGAGCGGCTCGCGCCAGTTCGCCGCATCGATCTCGGCCGCTAACGTCTCGAGCGCCGCCTTGGGCGAAGATGCCGGTTTGCCTTCCAATGTAAGGATCAGCGCGGCCGCCGCGCGCAGCGGACCTGCGGCATCAGCAACTACCGCAGACATCTGCTCTTCGCGCAGACTCACCAGCATGTAGCGCTCGCGCGCCCGCAGGATGTAATTGAGCAGAATCTGCTTAAGGCGCACGAGGATTGCGCCGCGGGAAGGTGCCAGCGCGGCGAATAGATCCTTGCCGAAGACAACCCTGTGACGCGCCCGCACGTCCGCAAATTTGACCGCGAACGCCTCGGCTGCGGCAGCGATCTCACTCTCGAGAATCAGCATGGCGGACAGGCGTATCAACGCGTGCGCAGTGCGCAGGGGCTCGCGAAGCACGTCGACGCGCGCTGGATCGAAGCGCGCCAGCACAATGATCAAGTTGACATCGGAGGTCGCGCGCAGGCGGCCTTCAGCCGCGGAGCCGAAAAGTACGAGCGACACCAGGTCCGGGCCGAGCGCGGACTTTGCCGATTCGACGAAGTCCGCGAAGCTTTTCGCCACTTCGTGCGGCAACTCAAAGTCCGCCATGCACTCCCCTGCGTACTCGGCCTAGACGTGCGCCATGGATGGCAATCCTGCCCAGTCCTCGCGCGGTTCATCGAGGAAGCGATCCGCATACCTGTCATGAGGCGACCGCTCTCACCTCGATGATATATCACCTCCAAACGCAGCGCTTGGACGTGCCGGCCCACACCCCGCCCGCTTTGTTCGACAATCCAAAAGACCGGGCCTGACCCAGCAGCGCTCGCATTTCTCCGGCGCGGGCCGGATTTTCAGGGCCGCGGACAACGTACGGAGAAATCGTTCTGTGCGATGATGCCGGACGGAATTTTGCGCCTTCGCGTCCGCCAGCGCGATCTCGATCGAACGGAGAGCGGCACCATGACGTACTGTGTAGGCATCATGCTCGACACCGGACTGATTTTTGCTTCGGACTCGCGCACCCATGCCGAGATCGACAATTTTGCGCGTTTCTGCAAGATGACAGTGTTCGAACGCGTCGGTGATCGCGTCATCGTTCTACTGAGCTCGGGCAACCTGGCCGGGACCCAGGCAGTCATCAGCGTGCTGAAACAGCGGGGAAACGCCACCAAAGGGGCGCCCAATCTATGGAGCGCGGAGTCCATGTTCGATGCCGCGATGCTGGTGTCGGACGCAATGCGGGACGTCGATCGCCGCGACGGCGAGCACCTGGCAGAGAGCGACATCGGCTTCAACGCCTCGTTCATACTTGGCGGCCAGATCACTGGCGAGCCGCCACGCCTTTTCCGGATCTATGCAGAGGGCAACTTCATCGAGGCAAGCGTGCAGACGCCCTATCTCCAGACCGGTGAAACCAAATACGGGAAGCCGATCATCGATAGGGTGATCACCCGTTCGACCTCGCTCAACGATGCCGCAAAATGTGTGCTGGTTTCGTTCGATTCAACGATGCGCAGCAATTTGTCCGTCGGCATGCCGATCGATCTGATCTGCTACAAACGGGACAGTCTTGAAGTGCTAATGCGTCGCCGCTTCGACGAGGAGGATGCGTATTTCAGCGCGCTCGGCAAACAATGGGTTGAAGGCTCGCGACAGGTTTTCAGCCGGCTGCCCGACCTCGACTGGAAAGGTCAATGAACGTGCCGTCGGCGCGGGCGGCGCTGAGAGGACGCGCGGCCGATCGTGGCAGCCTGGCCGACACGGGTGTCGTGATCACCTGCGAGCACGGAGGTAACAGGATTCCTGCGCCGTATCGCGACCTGTTTTACCGCCATCAGGCGTTGCTGGACTCCCACCGCGGCTACGATGCCGGCGCGCTCACCATGGCCAGAGCGCTGGCTGCGGCATTTGCCGCGCCGCTGGTCGCCTCCACCGTAAGCCGTCTGCTCGCCGACCTGAATCGATCCGTGGGCCATCCGCGTCTCTATTCGGAGGCGACCCGCCCAGTTCCTGCCAACGTGCGCCAGCGGATATTGCAGTACTACTACCAGCCTTATCGGGCGCAGGCCGAGCGCCTGGTCAGGCAGGCAATCGCGGACCGCGGCCGGGTGCTCCACCTCTCTTCCCACAGCTTCACCCCCGAGCTGGACGGAAAAGTACGCGATGCCGATATCGGCCTGCTCTATGACCCGGCCCGATCTAGTGAGGCGGAACTATGCGGGCGCTGGAAGGCATCCCTCCAAGCCTGTGCCCCCGAGTTCACGGTGCGCCGCAATTACCCGTATGCAGGAAAAGGCGATGGCCTGACCGCGTGGTTTCGTCGGCGCCTGCCGCCTGGGGCCTACGCGGGAATCGAGCTGGAGATCAACCAGAAGCACGTTGTCCGGGGAGGCCGATATTGGGCCGCCATGCGCATGGCCATCATAGAATCGCTGCGGCGGGCGCTCGCGAGCCGCTGCGTGGGCGTTTCCGCGTAGCACGTCCCTACCACACCGACCGCCACGGCATCCCGAACTGCGCCGGCGGCCAGCAGGAGTCACCCATGAAAATCCGCATCGGCTACGAGATCATCTACGACTGCCCGCAGCCGACCCCGATGATCCTGACCCTGAGCGTCCATTACTCGCGCGTCTCCGACATCATCGTTCCCGACCATCTGATCACGGACCCGCCGGTCCCCCTCACCGCGTACCGTGACAGCTTTGGCAATTGGTGCACCCGTATCTTCGCGCCGCAGGGTGTGCTCAGGCTGTCCGCCGATGGGCTAATCAAGGATACGGGCCAGCCTGACGTGGTGGTTCCGCACGCGCGACAGACGCCGGTGGAGGAGCTGCCCGACGAGACCCTGCTGTTCCTGCTGGGGAGTCGCTATTGCGAGACGGACCGCCTGTCCGAGTCGGCATGGCAGCTGTTCGGCCAGACACCGCCCGGATGGGCGCGCGTGCAGGCGATCTGCGATTACGTTCACCGGCATATCACTTTCGGCTACGAACACGCCCGACCCACGAAGACGGCGTGGGAGGCCTTTCAGGAGCGCAGCGGCGTCTGCCGTGATTACACGCACCTCGCCGTCGCTTTCTGTCGCGCCATGAACATCCCCGCCCGTTACTGCACCGGCTACCTCGGCGACATCGGCGTGCCGCCGCCCTACGGTCCTATGGATTTTGCCGCGTGGCTCGAAGCCTACCTTGACGGCCACTGGTACACGTTCGATCCCCGCAATGGAATTCCGCGCATCGGACGTGTTTTGATCGCCCGCGGCCGCGACGCGGCCGACGTTCCCATCACCAACACCTTCGGCCCCAATATCCTGAAGAGCTTCACGGTACGGACCGACGAGGTGAGTGAAGTGCAAACCGGTTGAAGGGCTAAAGAGGTGGTTGAGCACGAAGCGCACGCCGCCGCACCCGACTCCGCATGATCTGAGCGTGCCCCCACGGCAGAGCGTGCCCACAAGGCTGGCGCTAATGAGGAACCCGGCCTTCACGTCGCCCTGTGACGACGGCCGGATGGGGACCGGCTCGACACGCCAGATATCGCAGCAATACTGCCGCGAGGCGCGCCGCACCGTTAGTGCACGCCCGCGCTCCCCTGTGCATCAATTCGGTGCGACCCTGCTAGTCGGCTGACGCGTGAGGCGCGCATGCTCCTGTCGCACCCGCGTTCGACCGGGCGACCGCGGCAGCGATACCACCAGGGCCTTGCTGCGCCTCATGATAGTCATACTCTATCCATATGATTGCAATAATCCATTAGATTAATCATGAGCGCCCGGCTAACCTCCTCTGCGTGCCATCACCCGATGTCCAACAACGCAAGGAGAGCTGAAATGCAACCGGAATCCGTAACCCTCAAGAATCTCGAATCCGCATTCGCGGGCGAATCGATGGCGCATATCAAGTACATGTATTTCGCCAAGGTGTGCCGCGCGGCGGGCGACATTGCCAGCGCGGAAGTTTTCGAAGCGACCGCGGCCCAGGAAGTTCAGCATGCGTTTGGCCATCTCGACCTGCTCTATCCCGCGGCCGCGCTGACGCCGGCCAAGGCGTTGGCGATGGCGATCGAAGGCGAGACCTACGAGTACACCGAAATGTATCCGCAGTTCCGCCATCTTGCCGAGCAGGAAGGCAACCAGCAGGCGGTCGCCGAGCTCGACGAGCAGATCGCGGAATCGAAGGAGCACGCGCATCGCTTCAGCAGCACGCTCGCCAAGGCCGCCAAGCGCTTTGCTGCGCTGGCCAAAGTCGAGGAACGCCACGCCAACCACTATCGCGCAACGCTCGCGAAAGTGAACGCGCATTGAAAACTGCGCAATCGCACAACACCGGATTCGATCGATGCGCCTGCACTCATCCCTGTCCGGTCTCCCGGGAAATAAGGGAATCATTCGCCTCCCCTCTCCCCTCGGGAGAGGAGCCGGGGGTGAGGGAAGTACGTTGGGGGATGAGGGCCATATAACGCAGTTACGTAAGTGATTTCATCTTCAATCAGGAGCACACATGAAAAAGTGGCAATGCATAGTTTGCGGTTACACGTACGACGAAGCGGCGGGCGATCCCGCGCACGGCATCGTTGCCGGCACGCGGTGGGAAGACATTCCCGGCGATTGGGCCTGTCCGGACTGCGGCGTCGCCAAGGGGGATTTCGAAATGGTGCTGCTGGCGGCCTGAGTAAAGGCGTGTCTATCCCGGCGCGCCCCACGGTCCGCTACGCACGAGGACAAGCTTAGCGACCTGCTCGCCTTTCTCAAGGCGTGACCGCAACCGATTCATTCCCAGCCCCGTCTATCAGCCAATACTCTGTCACCAACGAAGGAGAAGTCATGTCGGAACGACCCGTACTAACCACGGAAAGCGGTGCACCCGTGGAGAACAACCAGCACTCGCAAACAGCCGGCGCAGCAGGCCCGGTGCTGATGCAAGACCATCACCTGATGGAGAAGCTCGCCCGCTTCGACCGGGAGCGTATCCCCGAGCGCGTGGTGCACGCC
>JBKJZR010000314.1:0-56768 GCA_046715035.1 Burkholderiales bacterium
GACGTCGAGTTTCCGCGCGACAAGATGCCGCGCGTGTATGACGCGCTCAAGATGGAAGGCACGGCCCTGACGCTGGAAGTGCAACAGCAGCTTGGCGACGGCATCGTGCGCACCATCGCGCTGGGCAGCTCCGACGGCCTGCGCCGCGGCAACATGGTCTACAACACCGACAAGCCGATCACGGTGCCGGTGGGCAAGGCCACGCTGGGCCGCATCATGGACGTGCTGGGCAATCCGATCGACGAGCGCGGCCCGGTTGCCCAGACGCTGACCGCCTCGATCCACCGCAAGGCCCCCGCGTACGACGAGCTGTCCCCTTCGCAGGAACTGCTGGAACCCGGCATCAAGGTGATCGACCTGGTGTGCCCGTTCGCCAAGGGCGGCAAGGTCGGCCTGTTCGGCGGCGCCGGCGTCGGCAAGACCGTGAACATGATGGAGCTGATCAACAACATCGCGAAAAAACACAGCGGCTTGTCGGTTTTCGCCGGTGTCGGCGAGCGCACCCGCGAGGGCAACGACTTCTACCACGAGATGAAAGAGGGCGGCGTCCTCGACAAAGTGGCGCTCGTCTACGGCCAGATGAACGAGCCGCCGGGAAACCGCCTGCGCGTGGCGTTGACTGGGCTGACCATGGCTGAATACTTCCGCGACGAAGGGCGCGACGTGCTGTTTTTCGTCGACAACATCTACCGCTTTACGCTGGCCGGCACCGAAGTGTCCGCGTTGCTCGGTCGCATGCCGTCGGCGGTGGGGTATCAGCCGACGCTCGCGGAGGAAATGGGGCGTCTGCAGGAGCGCATTACGTCGACCAAGACGGGTTCGATCACCTCGATCCAGGCCGTTTACGTCCCTGCGGATGACCTGACCGACCCCTCGCCCGCGACCACGTTCGGCCATCTCGACTCGACGGTGGTGCTGTCGCGCGACATCGCATCGCTCGGCATCTATCCTGCCGTGGATCCGCTCGATTCGACCTCGCGCCAGATGGATCCGCACGTCGTCGGCGAAGAACACTACACCACCGCACGCGCGGTGCAGGCGACGCTCCAGCGCTACAAGGAGCTGCGCGACATCATCGCAATTCTGGGGATGGACGAGCTGTCGCCGGAAGACAAGCTTGCGGTCGCGCGAGCGCGAAAGATCCAGCGGTTTTTGTCGCAGCCGTTCGACGTGGCGAAGAACTTTACCGGGCAGGACGGCAAATACGTGTCGCTGAAGGACACGATCAAGGGTTTCAAGGGCATCGTCAACGGTGACTACGACAGCCTGCCCGAGCAGGCGTTTTACATGGTCGGGACGATCGAGGAAGCCGTCGAGAAAGCG
Organism: Burkholderiales bacterium; assembly: GCA_046715035.1. Taxonomy (GTDB): domain Bacteria; phylum Pseudomonadota; class Gammaproteobacteria; order Burkholderiales; family SG8-41; genus PALSA-1004. The sequence goes on from JBKJZR010000314.1 coordinate 1,324, forward strand.
AAAACCTTGCAGTGACCCGTTGTCGGGAGCGCGGGGCAGGGTAACATTCAGCCTGGGCCCCCCCTTCCTAACGCCGCTGGGATTCATGGCCAACACCATACATGTAGACGTCGTCAGCGCCGAAGAAGCCATCTTTTCGGGCGAGGCGGAATTTGTCGTGCTGCCCGGCGAGGCCGGCGAGCTCGGCATCTATCCGCGGCATACGCCGCTTATCACCCGCATCAAGCCCGGCTCGGTGCGCATCAAGGTAGCGGGCCAGGCTGAAGAGGAGCTGGTATTCGTCGCGGGCGGCATTCTGGAGGTTCAGCCGGGAATGATCACAGTGCTTGCCGATACGGCGATCCGCGGCCATGACCTCGACGAGGCGAAAGCGCTGGAGGCCCAACAGCGGGCTCGTGAGGCTTTGGAAAACCGCGGCGGAAAGCTCGAGTACGCGCGGGCGCTCGCCGAGTTTGCTGAGGCGTCCGCGCAAATCGCGGCGATACGCAAGCTGCGTAAGCGGTAAGCGCGTGACTCCAAGGTCCCTGCCTGGCCAGGGATCCGCATAACAAGAACAGCCACTCGTTCGGGCGTTCTCGCGTCTAACCGCATCTTTTGCCGGGGCCGCAATGGCCGAACCGAAATCAAGCTGCGATCTGCTCGTGATCGGCGGCGGCATCAACGGCACGGGTATTGCGCGCGATGCTGCTGGCCGCGGACTCGATGTGTTGCTGGTCGAGAAGGACGATCTCGCTGCGGCCACATCGGCATGGAGCAGCAAGCTGATCCATGGCGGCCTGCGTTATCTCGAGCATTTCGAATTCCGGCTCGTAGCGGAAGCGCTGGCGGAACGCGAAGTTCTGCTGAAGATCGCGCCCCATCTGGTGGCGCCCCTCGAGTTCCTGATGCCGCACGTCCCCGAGCTGCGTCCACGCTGGATGATACGCGTCGGGTTGTTTCTCTATGATCATCTGGGCCGCCGCACCCGTCTGCCGGGATCGCGCGCCGTCAGCCTGCGCACGCCGCCGTACAATTCCGGCCTCAGGACTGCCTTATCCAACGGCTTTATCTACTCCGATTGCCGCGTCGACGATGCCCGTCTCGTCCTTGCCAATGCGGTGAGCGCGAGCGAACTCGGTGCGGAGATTGCGACGCGGACCGAGTGTCTGACGGCCGGGCGTGCGAACGGGCGCTGGCACGCGGTCCTGCGCGGTGGCAATGGCAGGGAACGAACCGTCGTGGCGCGCGCCATCGCGAATGCCGCAGGCCCATGGGTGAAAGAAGTGCTCAATGGGCGGTTGCACCAACCGAGCCGCGACAACGTCAAGCTCGTGCAGGGGAGCCACATCGTCGTGCCCCGCCTTTATCAGGGCGAGCACGCGTTCATATTGCAGAACGACGACCGCCGCGTCGTTTTCATGATTCCATACGAGCAAAGCTATACGCTGATCGGCACGACGGATATCGCGCTCGACGCGAATCCCGGCGTGCCGCGAGTCAGCGACGGCGAGATCGAGTACCTGTGCCGGGCGGTGAACCGATATCTGGCGCGGCCCATTGCGTCGGATGACGTGACGTGGAGCTATGCGGGAATACGCCCGCTGTACGACGATGGCACCGCTGATCCTTCCGCAGTGACCCGCGACTACACGCTGCGCCTCGACGAGGACGGCGGCAAGGCGCCGGTGTTGTCGGTTTTTGGGGGTAAAATCACCACGTATCGCAGGCTGTCGGAACAGGCCGTCAACCTTCTCGCGCCATCGTTTCCGGGCGTCAGGAAAGCGTGGACCGCGGGTGCGTATTTACCCGGCGGCGCCCTGCCCGACGACACGCTGGAGCAGTTCACCGACGGTCGCTGTCTGCGCGATTTTCCATGGCTGCCTGCGCCGTTGCGGCGCGCTCTCGCAAAGCGGCATGGCGCGCACGTCTATCACGTCCTCGGGGGGACGAAATCGATGGCGGATCTTGGCGAGCACTTCGGCGCCGGACTCTATGCACGGGAAGTCGATCACATGATCGACCGCGAGTGGGCCATGACCGGAGAGGATGTCCTTTTCCGCCGCACCAAAGCGGGCCTGCATCTTGCGGCGCAGCAACGGGCCGCGCTTGCGGAATACGTCTCACGTCGCGCTCAACACACTGACTTTATGAAATAATTTCCCAATGACGCTCAATGTAGTCATCCTCGCCGCAGGCCAGGGCAAACGGATGCGTTCGGCACGGCCTAAAGTGTTGCACCATCTGGCGGGCCGACCCTTGCTTGCGCACGTGATCGCCGCCGCGCGCGCGCTGAAGCCGTCGCGCATCTGCGTGGTGTACGGCCATGGCGGCGAGCAGGTCCCAGATGCGATGCGCGCTAGCGACTTGGTTTTTGCGCGCCAGGAGCCGCAGCTCGGCACGGGCCATGCGCTCAAGCAGGCGCTTTCACAGCTGGCGGCTGGGCCGGACACCCTCGTCCTCTACGGCGACGTGCCGCTGACGAGCGCGGCAACGCTCAGCCGACTTGTCGCCGGCGGCGGCGAACGCCTGACGATATTGACGGCCGAGCTCGCCGATCCGCGCGGCTATGGGCGCATTGTGCGAAACGCTGCGGGCGCCATTACCGCGATCGTCGAGGACAAGGACGCGAACGAAGCTCAGCGGCGGATCTGCGAGATCAACACCGGCATCATGCTGCTCCCGGGCGCGCGGCTCGGCGGCTGGCTCGCCCAGCTCTCGAACCGCAACGCACAGCAGGAATACTATCTGACCGACGTGGTGGCACTGGCGCTGCGCGACGCAGTAAGTGTGGATTCCTGCGCGCCCGACGACGGGAGTGAAATCCTCGGCGTCAACAGTCCCCTACAACTGGCGCAGCTCGAGCGCATTTTCCAGTCACGAGAGGCCGCAAAGCTGCTCGAGCAGGGTGTCACGCTCGCCGATCCGCAGCGTATCGATGTGCGCGGCGAACTCCGATGCGGCGCTGACGTGCGGATAGACGTAAACTGTGTGTTCGAAGGCCGGGTCGAGCTCGCCGATGGCGCTGAAGTCGGTGCGAACTGCGTGCTCAGGAACAGCGCGATCGGGCCCCGCACGCGCATTGAGCCGTTTTCGATGCTCGATGAAGCGACGGTAGGCAGCGGCTGCCGGGTGGGACCTTACGCACGGATCCGTCCTGGCACAAACCTTGCGGATGATGTGCACATCGGCAATTTTGTCGAAGTCAAAGCGTCGTCGATCGGTGTCGGTTCCAAAGCCAACCACCTGGCGTATGTCGGCGATTCAAGTGTCGGGCGCAACGTCAATATCGGTGCCGGCACCATCACCTGCAATTACGACGGTGCCAACAAGCATCGCACCGTGATCGAGGATGACGTGCAGATCGGCTCGGACGTGCAGCTGGTGGCGCCGGTCACCATAGGCGCCGGAGCGACGATAGGCGCCGGAGCGACGATCACCAAGAATGTGGCGCCGGGCGCGCTGACCCTGACCGAAAAGAAGCAAGTCGTTAAGGCGGGCTGGCAAAGACCCAAAAAACAGGAAAGGCTCTAGGCGTGAGACAGCCAACGATATATCTCGTAATGACATCGCAAGCGGACGATTCCCCGGCTTCTATGACAGGCATACGGTCATGTGTGGAATAGTCGGCGCCGTCGCCCAGCGCAACGTTGTACCGATCTTGCTCGAAGGGCTGAAGCGTCTCGAATATCGGGGCTACGACTCGGCAGGCGTTGCGGTGATCAATGGCAGCCTGAAGCGGCTGCGCAGCGCAGGTCGCGTGGCGGAATTGTCAGCGCTTGCCGATCAACGCCAGTTGAATGGGTATATAGGCATCGCGCATACGCGCTGGGCAACCCATGGCGTGCCATCAGAGCGCAACGCACATCCCCACGTCAGCCACGGCATCGCGGTCGTGCACAACGGCATCATTGAGAATCACGACGCTATTCGGGGCCGTTTGCAGGCGGACGGCTACGTATTTACGTCGGACACCGATACGGAAGTCATCGCGCACCTCATCCACGCCAAGCTCGATGCGGCGGGCGACCTGCTGGCAGCGGTGCGCGCTGCCGTGGGCGAACTGCAGGGCGCATATGCGATCGCGGTCGTCGCCGAACACGAGCCGCAGCGACTCGTCGCCGCACGCATGGGCGCGCCGCTGCTGCTCGGCGTCGGTGAGGGCGAGAATTTTGCGGCTTCGGATGCCTCGGCACTGCTGCAGGTCACCGACCGCATGGTCTATCTCGAGGAAGGCGACGTCGTCGATATCCGGCTGGGCGGCTTCCAGATCTGCGATGCGTCGGGCTCGCGCGTTGAGCGCGCCATGCATACCAGCGAGCTCACCGCGGACGCGGTCGAGCTCGGGCCCTACCAGCATTTCATGCAGAAGGAAATCTTCGAGCAGCCGGGGGCGGTCGCGAACACGCTTGAAATGGTCATCAACGCGCAATCAATCTCGCCGCAGCTCTTTGGGGCAGGCGCCGAAACCATGCTGCGTGAAGCGGACAGCGTGCTGATACTCGCCTGCGGCACCAGCTATCACGCTGGCGTCGTCGCCCGCTACTGGATCGAAGCCGTCGCGGGGCTGCCTTGCAATGTCGAGATCGCGAGTGAATACCGATATCGCGCATCGGTGCCCAATCCGCGCGCACTGGTGATCACGATCTCCCAGTCGGGCGAGACGGCGGACACCATCGCCGCGCTGAATTACGCAAAGAGCCTTGGCCACCGATCGTGTCTGTCGATCTGCAATGTCCCGGAAAGCGCGCTGGTGCGCGCATCGGATCTGCGGTTCCTCACGCGGGCGGGTCCGGAGATCGGCGTCGCGTCGACCAAAGCTTTTACGACACAGCTCGCCGCGCTGGTTTTGCTGACGTTGGTTCTCGCCAAGTTACGCGGTCGTCTCACGGTCGAGCGCGAGCGCGAGCTCATCCACGCGCTGCGTCACCTGCCGGCCGCGCTTTCGCATGTCCTGCAGGTAGAACCGTTAGTCAAGATCTGGGCGGATCGTTTTGCCACGCGCGATCACGCGCTGTTCCTCGGCCGCGGCATTCACTATCCGATCGCCATGGAAGGCGCGCTCAAGCTCAAGGAGATTTCGTATATCCACGCCGAGGCGTATGCGGCGGGCGAACTAAAGCACGGTCCGCTCGCGCTGGTCGACAGCGACATGCCTGTAGTTGCCATCGCGCCGAACGATGCGCTGCTCGAAAAGCTCAAATCCAACATGCAGGAAGTGCGCGCACGTGGCGGAGAGCTCTACGTCTTGGCCGATCAGGACGCGCACCTGGAGGCAAGTGAGGGCGTGCACGTCATCACGCTCACCGATCATGCCGGAATCTTAAGCCCGATTCTGCACACCATTCCGCTGCAGTTGCTCGCTTATCACACGGCGCTCGTGCGCGGCAACGATGTGGACAAGCCGCGTAATCTCGCGAAATCGGTGACGGTCGAATGAGGGCACAGCCGCGATCGACCGAGCCACCACCCGTAGGGACGAGCCGGTAATTCAACGCCGCGGCTTGCGCGGCAAGCCCCCGAACCCTCTGTCGTACAGCCAGTTGGGCAGCACGCGCAATATGCGCGCGACGATTGCCATTTGCCACGGAATAACCGCATAAGCGCGGCGCCGCGCGACAATGGCCGCGATCCTGTCAGCAGCTGCGTCGGCGCTTAGCATGAACGGCATGCGATACGGATTGCGCGCGGTCATCGCCGTGGCGATATAGCCGGGGCAAATGGTCAACACATTAACGCCGCTGCCGCGCAGTTCGACCCGCAGGCTCTCGAGATAAGCGATAGCCCCGGCCTTCGAAGCGCAATACGCACCGCTGCCCGGCAGTCCGCGATAGCCCGCCACGCTGGCAATGCCGACCAGCGTCCCCTGCCGCGCATTGCGCATAGCGCTTAGAAATGGTTGGAATGTCTTGACCATGCCCAGCACGTTGACATCGATCACGTCCTGGAATGCCTGGAGGTCTTCCGAAAATTCGGTCAGCGTGCCAACGCTCATTCCGGCGTTCGCGTAGACGATGTCGGGGCAGCCGTGACGCGCCATAAAATCGGCGGCCGCGCAGTGGAGCGCGCGTGCGTCGCGGACGTCGAGCGGATATAACAATGCCTCTGAGGGTAGCTGCTGGCGCAGCTGCTGAAGCGCGTCGATGCGGCGAGCGATGAGCCCCAACATTGCGCCGTCGCGAGCGTGACGCCGCGCCAGCGCCGCGCCGAGGCCAGCGGACGCGCCCGTGACGACAACGCGCAGAACCCGCCCGCCGGTTGCGCCGATCGCGCGGCCCTATTTGCTGGTTTTCCCGAGCCGCTGCTGGCGGGCGAGACGCACGAGCCCATCGATCACCGGAATGATCTGCGGCACGCTCGGGGTCATGCTGGTCGAGGTCGAATACCTGCCATCCACGACGATAGTAGGTGTTCCCTGGATGTCATAGTCCCTGGTCAGCTTGCGCGCGCGCTCTACCTTCTGCCGCGTCTGCTCGGAACGGTAGATGTCCATGAACTTGTCGCGGTCCAGCCCTTGCTTGGCCGCCCATTCCGCGATGACTTTTTCCTGGCTCATCGACAGGTCATCGACGTGGTAGCTCCGATACACGGCGCCATGCAGCCGATCCGCCTGCCCCAGCGCTTCCAGCGTGAAATACGTCTTGGCGAGAGGAATCCACGAATCGTGCCGCACGACGGGCATGCGGCGCAACACGACATCGGCTGGCTGGCGCTTCTGCCATGTGTCGAGGTGAGGCTGCAGCTCGCCGCAATAGGGGCAGGCGTAGAAGAAAAAATCGATGACTTCGATGCGGTCGCCCGTTTCGACCGGCTGTTGCGCGATGACCCGATAATCGACCTCGAGCTTGATGTCCTGCGCTTGCGCCGGCACCGCGGCGCAGGCCAGCACCAGCCAGAAAAGAAAGAAACGCCCGCTTGCCGGAAAGTTACGCACGAGGCTATTTGCCCGCGCGCTCTTTGCGCGCCAGGACTACCAACTGATCGAGCACCTGAAAGAAGCGGGTGTAGTTGACGCTGTTGTCACCGGCTGCCGTCATCGATGGTCCAGTCAGATACTTGCCATCGACGACGATGGCGGGCGTGCCTGGCACATCATAGCTGCGTGTCATGTCAGACGAGCGCTGCGCGCGGCCGTTGACGGAGAAAGAGTTGTAAGTGTCGAGAAACTTCTGCTTGTCGACACCCTTGGCGGCGAGCCAGTCGGCCATGACGCGCGGATCGTTCGCCAGGCCGCGTTGCCTCTCTTTGTGTATGGCGACAAAGATGTCGTCGTGAAACTTATCGGTGAGACCCATTGCGTCGAGGGCATAAAACGCGCGGGTAAGCGGCAACCAGGAAGGGTCGAACACCGCCGGAACGTAGCGAAATTCGACGTCGGCCGGCTTGCGCTTGAGCCACGCCTTGAGCGGCGCTTCCAGGTTGTAGCAGTGTATGCATCCATACCAGAAAAATTCGAGCACTTCGATTTTCTTGCCGCTGTCGGGCGCCTGTGGCGGATTGATCAGCGTATAGTCGCGACCGGCAATCGGTTGCGCGCCCGCGACGCCCGTCAGCAACAAGCCAAGCAGCGACGCGACGTACAGCACTCGCTTCAAAAATATCATCTTATCTCCTGTTTATTTCGTGCCTGGGGTGTCGCGCACGCGAATTAGAGAGCTCTCTATGCCGTTTTGTTTCAGCGTGTCGCGAGCGCGGTTCAATTCTTCGACGCCCCTGTAGGGACCGACCCGCACCCGATGCCATACGCCTTTATCCGGCAAGCTCGTGGTCTGTACCGATGCCTCCATGCCGAGAAGGGCAAGCCGTGCCTTGAGATTGTCGGCATCCGGCGCACTGTGAAAGGCACCGGCCTGCAGGAAAAACGTTTCGCCATCCCTGGCGGTTGACTCCTTCCGCGGCGTCTCCTTGAGCGGCTGATCGCTGACCGCTTCCTCTGAGCCCGGCAATATCTTGTAAAAGTCGAAGCGCGGCTTGGCCTCCGTCTTGCCGGTTTTCTCCTCGGCCTTGGCGGGAAGCGGGGGGCCGTTCTTCTCGGGGCCCGCTTTCACCGGCGCCGCCCGGTTAAGGAACGGCGTCGGCATCTTGTTGATATACCATGCTACGCCCAGCGCGAGGCCCAGACCGAGCAGCAGACCGATGAGGATTCCGATCAGCAGCGAGCCGGTGCCGCTCTTGTGACGGCCACCTTTGCGGGCAGGCGGTTTGTAGTCCTTACTCATGCTCAAATCTTACATTTTTTCCGGAGCCGACACACCCAACAGGCGCAGCCCATTGCCCAATACCTGCCGCACGGCAACAGCGAGTGCGAGGCGCGCGAGCTTGAGCGGTTCCTCGTTGACGAGCAGCCGCGTCGAATTGTAGTAACTGTGAAATTCGGCCGCGAGATCCTTCAGGTAAAACGCGATCTGGTGCGGCGCCAGCTCGCGCGCCGCGGTGGCCACCGCCATGGGATACTCCAGCAGGCGGGATAACAGCACGTTTTCCTGATCGGCCACGAGCGGTGTAGGGTCAGCCTGCGCGAGCGCAGCGACTTCACCGTCCCACAGTTCGAGCACGCTGCACACGCGCGCATGCGCGTACTGAACGTAGTAAACCGGATTGTCGTTGCTCTGCGACTTGGCGAGATCGAGATCGAAATCGAGGTGCTGGTCGCTTTTGCGCAGCACGTAGAAGAACCGCGCCGCATCGTTGCCTACTTCCCGGCGCAGCTCGCGCAGCGTCACGAATTCGCCCGCGCGCGTCGACATCGACATCTTGCGGCCGTCACGATAGAGCACGGCGAACTGCACCAGCGCCACGATCAGGCGCTCGGGCGCGATGTCCAATGCCTGAAGCGCGCCCCTGACGCGCGGAATATAGCCGTGATGATCAGCGCCCCACACGTCGATCAGCAACTCGAAGCCACGCTCGATCTTATGCAAGTGATAGGCGATATCGGACGCGAAATAGGTGTACTGGCCGTTCTCGCGACGTACAACCCGGTCCTTCTCGTCACCAAATGCGGTCGAGCGAAACCATTGCGCGCCGTCGGCAGCGTAGAGGTAGCCGCCCGCGGCGAGACGCTCTACCGCGCGCGCGACGAGACCTGAGGCGTAAAGCGACTCCTCCGAATACCAGCAATCGAACTCTACGCCGAACTCCGCAAGGTCCTGCCGGCAGTCTGCCAGCTGCAGATCGAGTGCGAAATCGTGGATGACCGCGTAGTCGTCCTGGAGCGCTTTCTTGGCAGTTCCGATAAGCTCGTCGAGACGCGCTTCGACATCCCCGGCGTCACGGCCGGCCGCATTGAGCGCCGCGGGGTCGCGCCGATAGCGATCTCCGTCGCGCGCCCGCAGCGACTGCGCCATCGCCCGCACGTAATCTCCCTGATACGCATTGGCAGGGAATGCGACGCTCGTGCCGAGCAACTCCAGATACCGCAGCCAGGTCGAAAGCGCGAGAATATCCATCTGCCGGCCGGCATCGTTGACGTAATATTCGCGCGCGACCTTATAGCCAGCTGCAGTGAGTACGTTCGCAAGGCTCGCACCAAAAGCCGCGCCGCGCCCGTGGCCGACGTGCAGCGGACCCGTGGGATTCGCCGACACGAATTCGACCTGCACGTTGCGGCGTTCGCCGAATTCGCTGCATCCATAACGCATTCCCTGCTCGAGGACGTGATTCACCACGGCCCGTTTGATTGCGGGCTTGAGGAAAATATTGATGAACCCGGCCCCGGCGATTTCCGCTTTTTCGACGTACGGAGACGACGGCAGCGCGGCGGCCAACGCCACCGCTATGTCGCGGGGGTTGCGCCGCAGTGACTTCGCGAATTGCAGCGCAACGTTGCTGGCGAAATCACCATGCGCGATTTTCTTCGGCCGCTCGAGCGCGATCGCGGGCTCGGTGCTTCCCGGAGCGACCTGCGCAATGGCCTCGCGCAGGAGGTTCGCGATATGGAACTGCAACCCCAGGTAGCCGCTCCTTAGCTCCACCGGCATCGCGGATCAAGACAAAAAAGTCGCGTTGACCGGGACACGGCAAGGCGCCCACGATACGCGGAGGCTGCGGTCGGGATCGCGGCAAACGCATCGGGCCCGGACCGCCAGGGGCATGTGTAAATCAGCATAGAAGGTTCCCGAAAGGCGGAAGCTCCGAGCAGGGTGCTCTCCCGGGTGTCGCGCAATCGGGTAGCGCGTCCGGGAAAGGAGCTCTGCGCAGGCTCGCCGGCGCAGCGGCGGTAAAATTGTTGGCCGTTTCAAAAACTGTGTATTTTAGCACCGCGCGGGCGCGCGCCTGAGTCCCGAGCCGGCTCAGGTCTCGAGCGGGTCGACGTCGAGCGCCCAGCGCACGTTACGCTCGGCGAACTCGTCGAGATAAGCCCGCCAGTCGCGCAGGAACACGTGCAGGGCGCTGCGCGAACGCGACTGCACCGTGAGCTGTGCGCGCTCGACACCAGCGAGCCGTGACATGGCCGCAGGAACCGGGTCGTATAACGTCACCGCGGGAAAGGAGGCCCCGGCAACCTTGGCGCGCGCCAGAAATTCGAGCGCAGCGTCCATCCGTGGCCCCTCGGCGCGCAACACCGCCTGGTGGACGTAGGGGGGGAATCCAGCCTGCCTTCGTTCGGCAAGCTGCTCAAGTGCGAAAGCCGCATAGTCGTGCCGTTGCAGCGCCGAATACAGCGGGTGATCCGGGAATTCGGTCTGAATCAACACCTGCCCCACGCTTGCGCCCCGACCAGCGCGTCCCGCGACCTGGGTAAGGCGCGCATAGAGGCGCTCGGCGGCCCGAAAGTCGGTGCTATAGAGGGCGGCGTCCGCATTGATTACGCCGACGAGCGTCAGATGCGGGAAATCGTGGCCTTTGGCAAGGATTTGAGTGCCCACCAGGATATCGATCTCGCGATCCTGTATTTGGCGGCGCATTTCCACCCACGCGCGTTTGCGCCGTGTGGTGTCACGATCGATGCGCAGTATGCGCGCGTCGGCGAAGATACGCGTAAGGGCGGCCTCGATGCGCTGCGTGCCCTGTCCCAACGGCGCCAGATCCTGGTCGCCACACTCTGGGCAGGCCCCTGGAATCCTTTCCTGATGCCCGCAATGATGGCAGCGCAGGCGCTGGTCGCGAAGATGGACAACGAGCTTTGCTGAACAACGCGTGCACGCTGACATCCAGTCGCAGGCGGGGCAGCGCAGCACGGGCGCGTAGCCGCGGCGGTTGATGAAAATCAGACTTTGCTCGCCGCGACCGACGGCAGCGCGGACGGCGCCCAACAGGCTGGGGGCAAGGCCGTCGATGAGGGACTCCTGCCGCGTGTCTACGCAGGCGATGTCCGGCAGCCTCGCGTTTACCCGGTGCGGCAGCTCGAGCAGACGATAGCGCCCCAACTGAGCCTGATGAAATGTTTCCAATGCCGGAGTCGCCGAACCGAGGACGATGGGGATGGCTCGCTGCTTCGCGCGCATGAGAGCGACGTCGCGCGCGGAGTAGCGCAATCCCTCGGTCTGTTTGAACGAGGAGTCGTGTTCTTCATCGACGATGATCAGGCGTAACTTCGGTAACGGGGTGAATACCGCGAGGCGGGTACCCAGTATCACCGCAGCTGAGCCGGCCTGCGCGGCGAGCCAGGAATGTAAGCGCTCGCTCTCGGTAAGACCGCTATGCAGCGTGATGATCGCCGAGGCGGGGAAGCGCGCTTGGACGACGGCCTCGAATTGGGGCGTGAGATTGATCTCGGGTACGAGGACCAGAGCCTGACCTCCCGACCTCAGAGCGTCGGCGATCAAGTGAAGATAAACCTCGGTTTTCCCGCTACCGGTAATGCCATGCAACAGGAAAGGCACGAATCCCGCTCCCGCGGTGCGCATCGCCTCGAGAGCGATTTCCTGTTCCCCGGTCAGCAAGTGCCCCTGAGCGATCTTGAGCGTGGCGGGCGCGCCCGGTGCATGTGCCGAGCGGCGTTCGACCAGCCCGACGGCAAGCAGCTCCTTCAGCACCGTGTGCGCGTGCCGAGGCATCGCGCCCAGCAATACCTCCTCGGACAGGAAATCAGCCGCGCGCAGACGGGCGATGAGTGCGCGCTTGACCGCGGCGCGACGGGGCAGCGCCGCCTGATCGAACGTCCTTCCTGCCGGGGTGAGCCGGTAGGACCAGGAGTGTAGCGGCGCGAGCGGCTGTCGGCGCCGCAGCCGCGTTGGCAGTGCGTTCAGCACGGCCGCTCCGAGAGGATGATGGTAGTAATCGCTGCAGAACTCGAGCAGGCCGAGCACGTCTGCCGGCACCGGCGGGACGTCGCGGAGAATCTCCAGAACGTGGCGTACCCGTTTCGGGGTCAGCGCTGTGGAGTGCGCGAGCTTCATGATGACCCCCACGGCGACCCGGTTGCGGAATGGAACCAACGCGCGCCGACCGACGTCGGCAGGGGTCGCTGCCGCAAGCCGGTAATCGAACAACCCGGGCACCGGCACATCCAGCGCAACTCTCACATACTCAAACTGCGCCAGATTCTCGGATTGCGCGTCCGGCTTCGAGTGTTTTCTCAGAAGTTGTGACAACGGGCTTAATCTGCAAATGCTTTTTTCTTGCCCACAGTGCGTTGTGGATAAGTTTGTTGATTAATTTTTAGGCGGTTGGAGATGCGCGCGAGCGAACCGCCGGCGCCGTGCTTGTCGCAAAAGCGGACCGACCTGGAAATTAGTAATGAATTCAATTAATTATACGTGCGCTGGCAAAATCCGAGACAGTGTTGCTCCTGCGGCGCCATCCTGAGCTCGCTGCCTGTGCATAAGTTGCAGAGGGAAGCCGCCCGGAAACCCAGTATTGGCGCGGGTTTTCAGTGGTACTCGCCGCTTGCGGCGTGCACCGCGGAGACCAACGCGGACACGTTCTCGGGCGGTGTATGTTGGGAAATTCCATGGCCGAGATTGAATACGTGTCCCGGTCCGGAGCCGAAACTGGCAAGCACCCTCCGTGCCTCGATGCCGACCACGTCCGGATTGGAAAGCAACACCGCAGGATCGAGATTTCCCTGCAATGCGACCCGCTGCCCGACGCGCGCGCGCACCGCGCCGAGATCAACGGTCCAGTCGAGTCCGATGCCGTCGCACCCTATCGCCGCGATGCTTTCGAGCCACGGGCCGCCGCCTTTGGTGAACACGATACTGGGCACGCGTTCGCCACCGTGAGCCTTGGTCAGCCCGCTGATGACCTGCCGGGTATACGCAAGGGAAAACTCATGGAACTGCGCGTGCGCGAGCATTCCGCCCCATGTGTCGAAGACCATGACGGCTTGTGCGCCAGCCTCGATCTGCGCGTTTAAGTAAGTGGTTACTGCCGCTGCATTAACGGCCAGGATTCGATGCAACAGGTCGGCTCGCTTGTAGAGCATGCTCTTCACTTCAGCGAAATCGGAACCGCCATGGCCCTGGATCATGTAGCACGCGAGCGTAAAAGGGCTGCCTGAAAATCCGATCAGCGGCACGCTGCCCGCGAGTGCACGGCGGACCTGGGCGACGGTGTCGATGACATACCGCAGCTGATCGGGGTGGGGAGCGACGAGACTGCGGATGTCGGTTTCGGAGCGCAACGGTCGCTCGAACCGCGGTCCTTCCCCGGGTGTGAAAAATAGGCCGAGCCCCATTGCGTCGGGTATCGTCAGGATGTCGGAAAACACGATCGCGGCGTCCAGTGGGAAACGCGCAAGCGGCTGGAGGGTAACTTCGGTCGCCAGGTCTGGATTGCGGCAAAGGGCGAGAAAGTCGCCGGCCAACGCCCGCGTTTCGTTGTACTCCGGGAGATAGCGACCCGCCTGGCGCATGAGCCAGATCGGGGTATGCGATGTAGGTTCGCGCAACAGCGCGCGGATGAGCGAATCGTTTTGGAGTCGGTACATGGTGAATGGGGCTACTGCAGGATTGCCTGCCGGGCGGTGGCGACGCGAAAGGAACGCGGCGGAACGAAAGAGGCCGTTCGTTGCCGTTTTTGAGCGGGCGAACTTATCGCGGCAATACGGAAGCACCCATCAAAAACTCGTCGACCGCGCGTGCGCATTGGCGGCCCTCGCGGATCGCCCATACCACTAACGACTGACCGCGTCGGACATCACCTGCCGCGTAGACTTTGGGAATCGAGGTCGCGTAGCAGCCTCGTCCGTCGGTCGTGGCCTGCGCGTTGCCGCGGGCGTCTTTGCGCACGCCGAAGGCATCGAGCATCGTTGGTACGGGTCCGACAAAGCCCATTGCGAGCAAAACCAGATCGGCGGGTATCGCGAATTCCGAACCCGCGACTTCCTGCATCTTGCCGTCCCGCCATTCAACGCGTGCTGCGACCAGCTTCTCGACTTTGCCGGCGCGGCCTTCGAAGCGTTTGGTCGCCACCGCCCAGTCGCGGTGCGCACCCTCTTCGTGGGACGAGGAAGTGCGCAGCCGTTGCGGCCAATAAGGCCATACCGGGTTGACGTCGAGGTCGGGTGGCATCGGCAGCAGTTCAAGCTGGGTGATCGATTTGGCGCCGTGACGGTTCGACGTGCCGATGCAGTCGGAACCGGTATCGCCGCCGCCGATCACCACCACGTGCCTGCCGCTGGCCCACAACTCGCGGACGTTAGGATCCCCCGCCACGCGGCGATTCTGCAGGGGCAGGAAGTCCATGGCGAAATGGATACCGTCCAGCTCGCGGCCCGGCACGGGCAAATCCCGCGGCTGTTCTGCACCGCCGGTTAGCACGACGGCGTCGAATTCTTCCAGAACCGTTGCCGGCTCGACCGCCGCCGCCGCGGCGTTACCGGCGGCGACCGGCGCGGGGCCGACCATGTAACCGGTTTTGAACTCGACGCCTTCGGCGGCCATCTGCTTCATGCGGCGGTCGATCAGCCATTTTTCCATCTTGAAGTCCGGGATGCCGTAGCGCAGCAGTCCCCCGATGCGATCGTTCTTCTCGAACACGACGACAGCGTGGCCCACCCGCGCCAATTGTTGCGCACACGCGAGCCCGGCTGGCCCGGAACCGATCACCGCGACGCGCTTGCCAGTTTTAGTCGCAGGGGGCATGGGCTCGACCCAGCCCTCTTCCCACGCCTTGTCGATGATCGCGTGCTCGATCGACTTGATACCCACGGGATCATTGTTGATGCGCAGAGTGCAGGCTTCTTCGCACGGCGCAGGACAGATACGCCCCGTGAATTCGGGAAAGTTATTGGTCGAGTGCAGGGTCTCGATCGCGTTGCGCCAGTCTTGCTGATAAACCAGATCGTTGAAATCCGGTATGACATTATTCACGGGGCAACCCGTCATGCAGAACGGTATGCCGCAGTCCATGCAGCGCGCGCCCTGCACTTTCGCTTCGTTGTCACCGAGGCGGTGTACGAACTCGCGATAGTGCTGCTTGCGCGAGTCGGTGTCGTCACTCGCCTCCTGAAGGCGCTGAAACTCGAGAAAACCGGTGACTTTACCCATGTCGACGCTTTCGAATCAGATGCGGTAGTCGGACAGCCGCCGCGGCGTCATGCCGCCACCTTGCGTCCCGCGATCGCCAGTTCGGTGAGCGCGCGCTTGTACTCTTTCGGGAAAACCTTGACGAAACGCAAGCGATACGTGCCCCATTGCTCGAGTATGTCGCGGGCACGGCCGCTGCCGGTGTAACGCGCATGATTTTCGATGAGGCGTCTGAGCACTGCTTCATCGGACTGCCCGAGGTGCCAGATATCGCGCGGCATCTTGGCCTGCTGTTCGGATTCAGACAGCACTGGCTCGAGATCGACCATCGCCGCATTGCAGTATTTTACGAACTGACCGTCTTCGTCGAAGACGTAAGCGATCCCGCCCGACATCCCGGCGGCGAAATTGCGCCCCGTCGCGCCCAACACCGCCACCGTCCCGCCGGTCATGTATTCGCAGCCGTGATCGCCGACGCCCTCGACGACGGCCTGCGCGCCCGAATTGCGCACGGCGAAGCGCTCACCGGCGACACCACGGAAATAGGCCTCGCCGGCGATCGCCCCATAGAGCACGACGTTGCCCGTGATGATATTGACGGCAGGATCGCCGCGGAACTTGGGCGAAGGCTGCACGCTGATGCGCCCGCCGGAAAGGCCTTTGCCGCAGTAATCGTTGGTGTCGCCGATGAGGTCGATCGTCACACCCCGGGCGAGAAACGCCCCCAGGCTCTGACCTGCAGAACCGGCGAAGCGGATGTGGATCGTGTCGTCCGGCAGGCCCTCGTGACCGTAGCGGCGCGCGATTTCGCCGGAAAGCATCGTTCCGACCGTACGGTTGATGTTGCGAATCGGCATCTCGATCGTAACCTTTTCGCGCTTTTGCAGCGCCGGCGCCGCAAGTTCGATCAAACGGTGATCGAGCGCGCGATCGAGGCCGTGATCCTGACGTTCGCTGTTGTAGCGCGCGACCTCCGCAGGCACGAGCGGCTGATAGAAGATCTTCGAAAAATCGAGGCCCTGTGCTTTCCAGTGCGCGATGCCTTTGCGGGTGTCGAGCAGGTCGGGACGGCCGATCAGGTCGTTGAACTTGCGGATGCCCAGCTGCGCCATCAGTGCGCGCGCTTCCTCCGCTACGAAGAAAAAGTAATTGATCACGTGCTCGGGCTTGCCGCGAAATTTTTCGCGCAGCACCGGGTCCTGCGTGGCCACGCCGACCGGACACGTGTTGAGGTGACACTTGCGCATCATGATGCAGCCGGTTACCACCAGCGGCGCGGTCGCGAAACCGAACTCGTCCGCGCCCAGCAGCGCGCCTATCACCACGTCGCGCCCCGTTTTCATCTGGCCGTCGGCCTGCACCGTGATCCGCCCCCGCAGCCGGTTCAGCACCAGCGTCTGCTGCGTCTCGGCGAGCCCCAGCTCCCACGGCGTGCCTGCATGCTTGATCGATGACCAGGGACTTGCGCCGGTGCCGCCATCGTGACCGGAGATCGTCACGTGGTCGGCCTTGGCTTTGGCCACCCCCGCGGCGACAGTGCCCACGCCGATCTCGGACACCAGCTTGACGCTGATCGAAGCGCGCGAATTGGCGTTCTTGAGATCGTGGATGAGTTGCGCCAGATCCTCGATCGAGTAGATGTCGTGGTGAGGCGGCGGCGAAATGAGCTCCACGCCGGGCGTCGAATAGCGCAGCAGCGCGATGTATTCGGAAACCTTGCGTCCGGGCAGCTGGCCGCCTTCCCCCGGCTTGGCGCCTTGCGCCATCTTGATCTGGATCTGTTCAGCCGAAGCCAGGTATTCGGCCGTCACGCCGAAGCGGCCGGACGCTACCTGCTTGATCTTGGATTTGAGCAGATCACCCTCTCTGAGCTCGATGTCGCGTGCGATCGATCCCCGCCCGAGCCGCGAGGCCAGCGTCTCGCCCGCCTGCACCGGCGCGTACCGGTTGCGGTCTTCTCCGCCTTCGCCGGTGTTCGACTTGCCACCGATACGGTTCATGGCGATGGCAAGCGTCGTGTGGGCTTCCGTCGAAATCGATCCCAGGGACATGGCGCCGGTAGAAAAACGCTTGACGATCTCGGCCGCAGGCTCGACCTCCGCGATCGGCACGGGGTTGCACGCGTCGAAGCGGAAATCGAACAGCCCGCGAAAAGTCATGTGCCGGTGCGACTGGTCATTGATGAGCTGCGCGTATTCCTGATAGGTTGCGAGCGAGTTTTCGCGCGTGGCATGCTGCAGCCTGGCGATCGCGTCCGGCGTCCACATATGCTCTTCGCCGCGCACACGATACGCGTATTCACCGCCGGCATCGAGGGCGTGCGCGAGCAGCGGGTCGGCACCGAACGCCGCGTCATGGATGCGAATCATTTCCTCGGCGATCGCGAATACGTCGATGCCTTCGATGTTCGAGGTGGTGCCGGCGAAATATTTGTCGACCAGCGTGCGCGACAGGCCAACCGCTTCGAAAATCTGCGCCCCCGTGTACGACATGTAAGTCGAGATGCCCATCTTGGACATCACTTTGCGCAGACCCTTGCCGATGGCTTTGATAAACCCTTTGCACGCCTTGCCCGCGCCCTCTGCCGAGCCTGGCTGCCCCTGTCCGAGCGCCGCCACCGTTTCGAGCGCCAGGTACGGATGCACCGCTTCGGCGCCGTATCCGCCGAGCAGCGCGAAATGATGCACTTCGCGCGCCGAACCGGTTTCGACTACGAGACCCGTTGACGTGCGCAAACCTTTGCCGACGAGATGGTGGTGGATCGCCGACAACGCGAGCAACGCCGGGATCGCAACATGGGTGCGGTCGAGTTTGCGGTCGGAAATGATCAGGATCGTATAGCCCGAGCGCACTGCATCCTCGGCCTGTGCGCGCAGGCTCGCCAGCCGGGCCTCGATCGCCTCCCGCCCCCAGGCGCGCGGATAGGTGATATCGAGCTCGTAGGAGCGGAACTTTCCATCCGTGTAGCGCTCGACGTGACGCAGGGTTTCCATCTGCTCGAAATTCAGCACCGGCTGCGAGACTTCCAGTCGCAGCGGGGGGTTCATTTCGTCGATGCCGAGCAAATTCGGCTTGGGCCCGATGAACGATACGAGGGAAGTGACGAGCTCTTCGCGAATAGGGTCGATCGGCGGATTAGTGACCTGCGCGAACAGCTGCTTGAAATAATGGTAAATCGTCTTGTTCTTGTCCGACAGCACCGCCAGCGGCGAATCGTTGCCCATCGAGCCCACTGGCTCTTCGCCATTGACGGCCATCGGCGTCATTAGAAACTTGACGTCTTCCTGCGAGTAGGCGAATGCCTGCTGGCGGTCGAGCAGCGACTCGAGCGGGGGGTCTCGCGTTTCCGTGGGCGGCGGCAGATCGTCGAGCTTGATGCGGATGCGCTCTATCCATTCGCCATAAGGCTTGGCATTGGCGAGCGTATCTTTGAGTTCCTTGTCGTCGACGATGCGGCCTTTTTCAAGGTCGACGAGAAACATCTTGCCGGGCTGCAGCCGCCAGCGCTGCACGATCTTTTCCTCGGGGACGGGCAGGCAGCCGCATTCCGAGCCCATGATCACCAGATCGTCGTCGGTCACGATATAGCGCGCGGGACGCAGACCGTTGCGGTCGAGGGTCGCGCCGATCTGCCGGCCGTCGGTGAAAGCGATCGCCGCGGGCCCGTCCCATGGCTCCATCATCGCCGCGTGATACTCGTAGAACGCGCGGCGGTTTGCGTCCATCAAAGTGTGGCTTTCCCAGGCCTCGGGTATCATCATCATCATCGCGTGAGCGACCGAGTAACCGCTCATCACCAGCAGCTCGAGCGCATTGTCGAACGATGCGGAATCCGACTGGCCGTGGTAGATCAGCGGCCAAAGTTTGTCGAGGTCCTTACCAAGGATCGGGCTCGATATCGCGCCTTGGCGCGCGCGTATCCAGTTGACGTTGCCGCGCAACGTGTTGATCTCGCCGTTATGCGCGATGAGCCGGAACGGATGCGCTAAGTCCCACGTCGGAAAGGTGTTCGTCGAAAATCGCTGATGCACGAGCGCAAGCGCCGAGATGACGCGCGTATCCTGCAGATCCCGATAGTAGGCGCCGACCTGTCCCGCGAGCAGCATTCCCTTGTAAACCACGGTGCGCGCCGACATCGACGGCACATAGAATTCCTGGCCGTGGGCGAGGTTGAGTGCCTGGATCGCATGGCCTGAGCCCTTGCGGATGATATACAGCTTGCGCTCGAGCGCATCCGTTACGGTTACGCCCTGGCCGCGGCCGATGAAGACCTGGCGGATCACCGGCTCGATGCGTTTAACCGAGGCGCCCAGTCCCGCGTTGTCGCACGGCACGTCGCGCCATCCAAGCAGGGTCTGCCCTTCCTCCTTGATCGCCCGCTCGATTTCGTATTCACACGCCAGGCGCGACGCAGGTTCCTGCGGCAGGAATACCATGCCGACCCCGTACTGCCCGGCGGGCGGGAGTTTCACGCCTTGTTTGGCCATCTCCTCACGGAACAAAGCGTCTGGAATCTGCAGCATGATGCCCGCGCCATCGCCAGCGAGGGGGTCCGCGCCGACCGCGCCGCGATGGGTCAGATTCTTGAGGATCTGCAGGCCCTGCTCGATGATCGCGTGGGATTTGCGTCCCTTGATGTTCGCAACGAAGCCCACCCCGCAAGCATCATGCTCGTGAGCAGGATCGTAGAGTCCTTGGGCGGCGGGCGGATAGGTCACGGTCTACCTCTCGAGTCAAAAAAGGCCGGCGGGTAGCCGGCCGGCCTGGAAGCAAAACGCGCGGAAACGCCCCGAATATACCGTGTCGGACCGGAGACTTCAAGGCCTTGAAAACCCGGGGTAATCCCACTTGCGATGTGGCGATGCTGCGCCGCGCCAATCAGATTTCGTCGACTGCGAACAGGCGCCGGTGTTCGCGCATGGCATAGCGGTCGGTCATGCCCGCGATGTAGTCCGCGACCGAGCGCGCGAGGGACGCATTGATTTGCGGGCGGTGTTGCGGCGGCAACAGACGCGGATCGTCGAAGAACGCCTCGAACAGGTCGCACACGATGCGCCGCGCCTTGTTGGTCATTCGCGCCACCTGATGGTGCTGGTAGAGGTTGCTCCGCAAGAACTGCTTGAGTTCGTGCTGCTGGCGCTGGATGCTGGCCCCGAATGCGATCAGGGGCGGCGCATTGCGCACATCATCCAGCGAGCGGGGACGGCGGGCGCGCACGTTACGCGCGCTATGACGCGTCAAATCGACGACCAGCGTGCTGATCATGCGCCTGACGGTTTCGTGAACGAGCCGCCGGCGGTCGATTCGAGGGAATTCGCCGCGCACCTGTCTGGCGTGGCGGGCGAAGATCGACACCTCGTCGAGTTGCTCGACCGACAGCAATCCCGAGCGCAGCCCGTCATCGACGTCGTGATTGTTATAGGCGATCTGGTCGGCAACGTTCGCGAGCTGGGCCTCGAGCGAGGGCCGCTGCTTCTCGAGAAAGCGTGCGCCCACGTCACCCAGCAACCGCGCATTCTTTGTCGAGCAGTGTTTGAGGATGCCTTCGCGCGTCTCAAAGCACAGGTTAAGGCCGTCGAAGGCCGCATAGCGTTGCTCGAGCAGATCGACGACGCGCAGCGACTGCAAATTGTGCTCGAAGCCGCCATGCGGCTTCATGCAGTCGTGAAGGGCATCCTGGCCGGCATGCCCGAACGGCGTATGGCCGAGATCGTGCGCGAGCGAAATGGCCTCGACCAGATCCTCGTTTAGCTGCAGGCTGCGCGCCACCGACCGCGCGATCTGGGCGACCTCGAGGCTGTGCGTGAGCCGCGTACGGAACAAGTCGCCCTCATGGTTGACGAAGACCTGGGTCTTGTATTCGAGGCGCCGGAACGCGGTCGAATGGATGATTCGATCGCGGTCGCGCTGGAACTCGCTGCGCCCTTGCGGCGCAGGTTCGCGCAGACGCCGGCCGCGCGAGTTGTCGTTGCCGACCGCATAGGGTGCGAGTTCAGGCACGCGCCACGGAGTCTGCCAGCGCGGTGGCCAGCGCGCTGGGGGGGACATCGGGAGTCTGGAAGGCGGAGCCTATGCCGCGCAGCAGGATGAAGCGAATGCGCCCGCCTTCGACTTTCTTGTCCAGCCCCATCAGCTGCTGATACCGGGAGAAACCAAAATCAGGCGCGGTCACCGGCAGGCGTGCGCACTCGAACAGAGCGACGATGCGGTCTACGTCCGCGCCGTCGATCAGCCCCATCTGCTGGGAAACGCGCGCCGCGATGACCGTTCCCGCGGCGACGGCCTCGCCGTGCAGCCAGCTGCCATACCCCGCGCCGGTCTCGATCGCGTGCCCAAAGGTATGGCCGAGATTCAGCAGCGCTCGCTGTCCCGACTCTTCACGCTCGTCCGCCGCGACGACCTCGGCCTTGTTCGCGCACGAGCGCTGGATCGCATACGCCAGCGCTGCGGGGTCGCGCGCGAGCAGGGCATCGATGTTGCGTTCCAGCCACGCGTAGAACTCTGCATCGCGGATCAGCCCGTACTTGATGACCTCGGCGAGCCCGGCACCCACCTCCCGCGCCGGCAGGCTGTGCAGCGTGGACGTGTCGGCGAGCACTGCCTGGGGCTGATAGAAGGCCCCGATCATGTTCTTGCCGCGCGGGTGATTGATCGCCGTCTTGCCGCCGACCGATGAATCGACTTGCGCGAGCAACGTGGTGGGCACCTGGATATAGGGCACGCCGCGCAGATACGTCGCGGCCGCAAAGCCGGTCAGGTCGCCGATCACGCCTCCTCCCAGCGCGATCAGCGCTGTCTTGCGCTCGCAGCGATTCGCGAGCAGAGCGTCGAACAGCGCATTGAGCGTGTGCCACCGCTTGTTCTCTTCGCCGTCGGGCAGCACGACCGAGATTGCACTGACTCCCGCCGCGCCGAGCGCTTCGACCACCACATCGAGATATAGCGGGGCAAGTGTGGTGTCGGTCACCACCACCGCGCGGGGCTGCGGCAGATGGCGTGTCAGCAAAGAGGCGCGCGCGAGCAGGTTCTCGCCGATATAAATGGGATAACTGCGCTCGGCCAGGGCGACCTGCAGCGTGAGCAGGCCCTCGCCGGCCCCTGATTCGTTCCTTATGGCGTGTGCCATGCTCCGCGCGCGCCGATCAGATGCAGCTCCGGTCGAGACCGGCGCCGTGGAAATAGTCGAGCAGCTTTTGCTCGAGCAGCTGGGCGAGGTTGCGCACGCTCTGGTTTCCGGTATCCACGATCACCGACGCCACTTCGTGATAAAGGGGATCGCGCTGCGAGTACAGTTGCTCCAGCGTGCCGTAAGGGTCGGGCGTTTGCAGCAGCGGGCGGTTGCGATCGTGTCGGGTGCGCTGCCACAAATCCGCGAGCGAAGCGCGCAGATACACGACCGTGCCGTTGGTCGCGAGCGCGTGCCGGTTCTCGGCGCGCACCACCGCGCCCCCGCCGGTCGCCAGCACGATGTCGTTCAGCGCGACGAGGTCGCGCAGCGCCGCGCTCTCGCGCGCGCGAAACCCGTCCTCGCCTTCGATATCGAATATCACCGGAATGTTGACGCCGGTACGGCGCTCGATCTCGTGATCGCAGTCGTAGAATGTCTTTTCCAGGCGCTTGGCGAGCAGCCGGCCTACGGAAGTCTTGCCGGCACCCATCAGCCCCACCAGAAATACATTTCCGCAGATTCCCGGCTGCGCCGTGGCAGGAGGGCTCATACGGCAGATTGTAGCGTGATTTGCGCTCGCGCTCGCGCGACCGCGTACGCAGAAACGGCCGGTTGCCCGGCCGTATGCGCATGGCTGTGGAGCCTGGGTCAGCGCAGCGTCAGGCTGTTCTTGATGATACGCGGGCTGATAAAAATGAGCAGCTCGCTCTTGTCGTCGACTTTGCTGTTCTGACGGAACAGAAACCCTATGTAAGGGAGGTCGCCGAAGAGCGGTATCTTGGTAGTGGAGGAGCGTTCGTCCTGCGTGTAGATGCCGCCGATCACGACGGTGCCGCCGTTTTGCACGAGGACTTCGGTAGTGATCTGCTTGGTGTCGATCGAAGGTCCGGCGGTCGTGTTCTGCCCGACGCTGTCCTTGTGCACGTTCAGGTTCATGATGATGTTGTCATCGGGAGTAATCTGCGGCTTGACCTTCAGCGACAGGGTGGCTTTCTTGAACGATACGCTGGTCGCGCCGCTGGAGGTGGCCTGTTGATACGGGATCTCCGTGCCCTGCTCGATAGTGGCTTCGACCTGATCGGCGGTGATCACGCGCGGACTCGAGATGATCTTGCCTTTGCCGTCGGCCTGCAATGCCGTGATTTCGAGGTTTAAAAAGCGCGTCAAAGCTTCGTTGAACAGAATCACGGAGAACACGCCCGGTATGCTGCCGGCCAGCCCCTGCGCCGGCAGATTGACCCCAAGCGACTGGTTGAAGAGCGGGATCGGGGTGGCGATCTGCCCAGTGGCAAAACCGGTCGCGTCGAGCGAGCCGCCACCGAGAATCCGCCCGTCCGTGCCCGATATCGATTGACCTCGAGCCCGGTCGTTGATGCCCAGGCGTGCACCCAGATTGCGGCTGAACGTGTCGGAAGCCTCGACGATGCGGGCTTCGATCATGACCTGCCGCACGGGCACGTCGATCTTGCGCACGAGGGCGCGCACTGCTTCGAGACGCGAGGGAGTGTCCTGAACGAACAGGGTGTTGGTGCGCGTATCGATCACGGCGCTGCCGCGCTTGGAGAGGATGCGCTGGTCCTTGTCGGCGAGTATCTTCTGGAACGCGTCGGCCTTTTGATAGTTAAGCTGGAACGATTCCGTGCGTATCGGCTCCAGATCGGCGATCTGGGCCTGCGACTCGAGCGCCAGCTTTTCCTTGGTCGCGAGCTCGTCGCGCGGCGCGATCCACACGACATTGCCATTCTTGCGCATGTCCAGCCCTTTGGTCTGGAGGATGATATCGAGTGCCTGATCCCACGGCACGTCCTTCAGCCGCAGCGTCAGATTGCCCGAGACGGTGTCACTCGTGATGAAGTTGAAGCCCGTGAAGTCCGCGATCACCTGCAGCACCGCGCGCACTTCGACGTTCTGGAAATTGAGCGACAGTTTTTCCCCCGTATAGCCCTGGCGTGAGCCCTGGATCAGCTTGGTCGAGTCTTCGACGACCGGCTTGATCTCGACGATGAACCGGTTGTCGGTCTGGTAGGCCGAGTGCTCCCACAGCCCCTTCGGCTCGATCGTGATGCGCGAATTGCCACCCTGCGCGAAGCTGTCGATCGTCTGCACTGGCGTTGCGAAATCGACGACGTCGAGGCGGCGCTCGAGGTTCTTGGGCAGCGCGGTGTTGAGGAAATCGATGACCAGGTTGCGTCCCTGCTGGCGCAGGTCGATGCCGACCGCGTTATCCGACAGGTCGATCACGATGCGGCCTTCGCCATTCGGCCCGCGGCGGAAGCTCACATCGCGCAGGCTGTGGCGCGTGTCGCTCGGCCTGGCTTCCGCAAAATGGGAAACCACGGGCCCTGCAATCGGGCCGGCGCCCTGCAGCGTGATGATCACATTCCTGCCGTCGACTTTGGTGTCGTAACCGAGCGGCTTCGAGAGGTTCATGACCAGGCGCGTGCGATCCCCCGCCTGCACGATGTTCATGTTGCGCAGGTCGCCCTGCTCGACCTCCTGGACGTTCCTGCCGAGCGCATTGCCCGTTCCCGGAAAGTCGAAGGCGATGCGTGGCGGGTTGTTGATGGTAAAGCCGGCGGGGGGGTTGGCCAGCGGTTGCTTGAGCGAGATGCGCACCACGATATTGCCGCCCTGCTGGCCCACAACGTTAATCGACTCGATGCTGTTACTCGTCGCAGGGGGCGATTGCGTCCACGCCGTCATGGTGGTGGCGATGCTCAATGCGAGTATCCAGGCGAGGCTGCGTGTCATGCTGAGTATCGTGCGCTTGTGGTTCATGGTGTTGCCTCCTGATGTACCGGCTGAGCCGCGGATCTGCCGCCGCTCGCCCGGCTTAATTATCTTGCCGCTTCGTCAACGAGCGTCAGCGTGCTGATGCGCTCGGTCCAGTCGCCGGTGCTGTCCTGCACGATTTCCTTCAGCTTGATCGCCGACTCGGAAATCTCGGTGACGAGCCCGAAGTTCTGCCCGACGTAATTGCCCGTCCTCACGCGAAACAGGTTGTTGTCGGGGCTTTTCACCAGCGCGTAATTCGTCTTGCCCTGCTGCAGCGTCCCAACCATGCGCAGATTTTCGAGCGGATACGCCTCGAGCGGCTCCTTGCGGCGGGCCAGGTCAGGCTGCAGGCCGCCGCCGGCCGCGCTCTTGGGCGGCTCGATCTTGCGCGGCTTGAACGGATCCACCAGGTTGAAGGCGTCGTAACTGAACGGCTCGTAAGGCCTGACGTCTGGCAGCGGCGGGATGCGCCCCCGCGGCAGGTTGTCGGACTCCTTGACGAACTGCTTGAGATCGGAATGCTCCTCGCCCATACAGGAAGCGAGCGAGACACAGGCCAGCGCCACGAGCACCAGGTTGCGGTTCATTTCTTGCCCGCCTTGTCCTTGGCGTCGCGTGCGGCCTTTTTCTGCTTCGACAATTCCTCCTCGTCGAGATAGCGGTAGGTCTTGGCGACCGCATCCATTGCCAGCGCGCCATCCTTGCCCTGATTCACTGCGATGTCGTTGAGCAGCACGATGCGCGACAATTTCGATATGTCGCTCGCGAAAGCCCCCATATCGTGGTAGTTCCCCGTGACGCGTATGTTGATCGGCAGTTCGGCATAGAACTCCGACACGTTTTCCTGTGCCGCGGGCCGGAACAGCTCGAATTGCAGGCCGCGTCCCAGACCGGCCTGATTGATGTCGGTGAGCAGCGCTTCCATTTCGGACTTGCCGGGGAGCTGCTTGAGCAGCGTGCCGAACGATTTTTCGATGTCCTCGAGCTGCCGGCGGTAAGCATCGAGATCGATCGCCTGGCGTTTCTTGTCGAGGAAGGTATCGCGCAGCGCCAGCTCTTTTTTCTTCGCGCCGTCGATGGCCTCGAGCTGGGCCTGCCAGTCGAGAAAATAGCTCGCGATGACGATTGCGATCAGCACCAGCAACAGCACGGCGAGCTTGGGCAGTGCCGGCCAGCTGCCGATGTTCTTGGGATCTAGGCGCCGCAGGTCGTCGAGCGTCATGGCCGGTTACTCGCATCCAGTTGAGCGGTTGTGAACACGGGCGCGCCGGGAAGCGCACTACCCGCTGCGGCGGCCTTGGGCGGCGGTTTCGCGCCGGGTTTTTTCCCGGCGGCCGCCGGGTCTTCGGTCGCGGCGCGCGTCAGCGAGACCATCAGACTGAATTCGCTCAGCCGCTGATTGCGGTCGATCACCGCCTTGATCTCGACCAACCGCGGGCCTTCGAGGTAAGGCGAGGCCTCCAGATTGCGCATGAAGGTGGAGACCCTTGCGTTCGATTGTGCATAGCCGCTGATATTGATGCTCGGACCCTTCTGCGAAATGCTCTTCAGATACACGCCGTCGGGCATTTGCCGGACGAGCTGGTCGAGCAGGTACACGGTTTCGGCGCGGTTCGCCTGCAGCGATTCGACCACTTTCTTACGCTGCAGGAGCGCCGCGGTCTGCTCTTTCAGCTTCTTGATCTCGTCGATCTGTTTCTCGAGCAGCGCGATCTGCGACTCGAGGTAAGTGTTGCGTTCCTGCTGGTTCGCGAGCTCGCCGTTGAGCGCCGTATGCACGCCGAACCAGATGGCAATGCCCAGGCCGGCGGTCGACGCGAGCATGATGAAGAATTGCTTTTGCTGCTGCTTGCGCTTGATCTCGCGGTGCGGCAGCAGGTTGATGCGTATCATGCGTCGAACCTCCGCATGGCAAGACCGCATGCGACCATGAGCGAAGGGGCATCAGTGCTCAGGTGCTTCGGTCTGATCTTGGACGACAACGCCATGTTGGCGAACGGATTGGCCACCATCGTCGGCACCGACGTGCGGCGGGTAACGATCTCGTCGATGCCGGGAATCGCCGCGCAGCCTCCGGCCAGCAGAATCTGGTGGACCTGGTTGAACTGGGTCGACGTAAAGAAGAACTGGAGCGCGCGCGCGACTTCCAGGCCGAGCGTATCGACGAACGGCGCGAGCACGTCGGTGTCGTAGTTGTCCGGGAGCCCGCCGGTGCGCTTGGCAGCTTCGGCTTCTTCCGGCGACATGCCGAACTGGCGCTGGATCTCCTGCGTAAGCTGGTTGCCTCCGAACGGTTGCTCGCGCATGTAGATCGACTGGCCGTTGCGCAGGACGTTCAGGTTCATCATCGTCGTACCGACATCGACGATGGCCACATTCTGGTCCTTGCCGTTGTCCGGAAGCTGGCGCTGGATCAGCTCGAAAGCGGTCTGCGCCGCGAACGATTCCACGTCCATCACCGCCGCTTTCAGGCCCGCAGCCTCGGCGGCGGCCACCCGATCCTCGATCTTCTCCTTGCGGGAGGCCGCGATGAGCACTTCGACGTCGTCCGGGCTGTTGGGTGCAGGGCCGATGACCTGGAAGTCGAGGTTGACTTCATCGAGCGCGAAAGGAATATATTGATTGGCTTCCGTCTCGACCTGCATCTCGAGTTCATCTTCCTGCTGGCCCGCCGGAACGACGATTTTCTTGGTGATGACCGCCGCCGAGGGCAGTGCCAACGCCAGACTCCTGATGCTGGTGCCCATGCGCTTCCAGCAGCGCTTCAGCGAGTCGGCCACCGCATCCAGATTCATGATGTTGCCGTCGACTACGGCATCGCGCGGCAGCGGTTCGATCGAATACCGCTCGACGCGGTAGAGGTGCCTGCCCGCGTCGGCGATCTCGACCATCTTGACCGACGAGGAACTGATGTCGCAGCCGATCAAGGGGGGCGCCTTCGATTTGAAGAGGCGCTCAATGACGTGGGGATTAAACTTCATTTTTCCCTTAAGCATGGGCTGGTTAGCACCAATTTAAATAATTTACATTAAATGCTAGCAACAACTCCTGACCATGTAAAGTATTTGCTGTGCATTTCTTTTACCGCGGACGGCGCCTATAATGGCGGCGGATTTGCAATATAGCCTACTTTTTGCGCATACGCTGCTGTGTGGCGACCCCGTAATAAGCCCCAAAATTAGGCTGTTGTTTTTCTACAACAACATCTGTCACATCCCGTCCCGATGATCGTTCGCTGGTGGCTATTCCCTGTCGTGCTGGTTGCGGTCGCCGTGGTGGCAGCGGCTTTAGTCGTTGTTTTCGCGGCAGTTATCGTTATGCCCACGCTTCCTTCGCTCGAGTCGCTGACCGACTATCGGCCCAAAATTCCGCTGCGCGTCTACAGCGTAGAAGGCAACCTGATTGGCGAGTTCGGCGAGGAGCGCCGGGCGCTGATCAAGATCAAAGACGTTCCGGAGGGCATGCGCGATGCGATCCTCGCGGCGGAGGATGAGCGCTTCTACGAACACGGCGGCGTCGATTATGTCGGCGTCATGCGGGCGGCGATCTCGAATTTTGCGGCAGGCGGCACGCGCCAGGGGGCGAGCACGATCACCATGCAGGTCGCCCGTAATTTTTTCCTGTCCAGGGAAAAGACGCTGACGCGCAAATTCAATGAGATGCTGCTCGCATTCAAGATCGAGCACAGCCTGTCCAAGGACGAGATTCTTGAGCTTTACGTCAATCAGATTTTTCTGGGACAGCGTGCGTACGGCTTTGCCGCGGCCGCCCAGATCTACTTCGGCAAATCCCTCGATCAGCTGAACATCGCCGAAATGGCGATGCTCGCGGGTTTGCCCAAGGCGCCATCGAGCTTTAATCCGGTCATCAATCCGAAGCGTGCCAAGCTGAGGCAGCAATATGTCCTGAGGCGTATGCGCGAGCTCGATCTCATCACCGATGAGGAATGGCAGGCGGCCGACAAGCAAACGCTCACGGTGAAGCGCAATGTCAACGACTTCGTGGTGAAGGCGGACCATTTCTCCGAAATGGTGCGTCAGGTGCTGTACGAGCGTTATCAGGAAGACGCGTATACCCGTGGTTTCAGGGTTTACACCACGCTTTCCATCCACCATCAGGACGCCGCTTATGCTGCGGTGCGCAAAGGCGTGCTCGAGTACGACCGCAGACACGGCTACCGCGGTGCCGAAAGCTTCGTCGAGCTGGGCCCCCAACCCGACGATGAAACGCTGGAGGACGCACTGCAAGAAGAACTCGAAAGCGGCGATCTCTATCCCGCGGTGGTGATCGAGGTCGGTCCAAAGGCCATCAAGGTGTACCGCAAGGGCGGCGATGTGCTCGAAATCGGCGGCGACGGACTCAAATTTGCCCAGCGCATGCTCGGCGACAAGGCGCCGGTCAATCAGCGGCTGCGCCGCGGCGCGATCATACGCGTACAGAAAGACGACAAGGACCAGTGGCAGATCGTGCAATTGCCGCAAGTGGAAGCGGCGCTGGTGTCGGTCGTGCCGCAGGACGGGGCGATACGTGCGCTGGTGGGCGGATTCGATTTCAACCGCAACAAGTACAACCACGTCACGCAGGCATTGCGTCAGCCGGGCTCGAGCTTCAAGCCCTTTATCTATTCGGCTGCGCTGGAAAAGGGTTTCACGACTGCGACGATCATCAACGATGCTCCGCTAAGCTTCGATGCCACGCAGACCGGTTCCGAGCCCTGGCAGCCCAAGAACTTCGATGGCAAGTTCGAAGGGCCCATGCGACTGCGCACCGCGCTCGTCAAGTCGAAGAATCTGGTTTCGGTGCGGATTCTGCAGGCGATCACGCCGCATTACGCGCAGGACTACATCACGCGCTTCGGCTTCGACCCTAAATACCATCCGCCCTATCTGACGATGGCGCTTGGCGCCGGTAATGTCACGCCGCTGCAAATGGTCGGCGCCTACGCGATTTTCGCGAACGGGGGATTTCGCGTGCATCCATACTTCATCGAACGCATCGAAGACGCCAGGGGTAACGTTATCGCGCAGTCGCGCCCTGAGCGTGCGGGCGGGGGTGCGGAACGCGCGATCGATGCGCGCAACGCATTCATCATGCACAGCCTCATGCAGGACGTCGTACGCATGGGCACGGGGGCTCGGGCGATGCAGCTGAAGCGCACCGATCTCGGCGGCAAGACCGGTACGACGAACGATTTCATCGATGCCTGGTTCTGTGGATTCGGCACCGGGCTGGTCGCGGTTTCGTGGATCGGCTTCGACAATCCGCAGACGCTGGGCCGCAATGAAACTGGCGGGCAGGCGGCACTGCCGATGTGGATGGGTTATATGGGCAAGGCCTTGAAGGGTGTCGAAGAGCAACCGCGTGTCGTTCCCGAAGGCGTGGTGCAGGCACGCATCAATCCCGAGAACGGCCTGCGCATGCCCGGGGGCAGCGGCGGTGGCGGCATCGTCGATTTTTTCTACCAGGAGTTCTTGCCAGCCGAGCAGGACATGGGTGAGTTCGCATCGCAACTGCAGGGCTCGCAGGGGAGCGTTATGCGGCCCGCTGAAGAAGTCAAAAGCCAGTTGTTTTGAGTTGCACGGTCATGGCACGCGATACCGGCCGCAATCATTTGCGCGAACAAATCGCTCATCTTGCCGCGCGGCTGATGGCGCAGGATGGCATCGAGGACTATGCCCTGGCGAAGCGCAAGGCCGCGCGCCAGGCCGGCGCCGCGGATTCGCGTCAGTTGCCCGACAATGACGAAATAGACGCCGCGCTCAGGCTTTATCGCGAGCTTTATCAGCGCGACCATCCGGCCCAGTTGCGCGAACTGCGGCAGCTCGCTCTCGATGTCATGGACGAGTTCTCCGCTTATGATCCGCACCTGACGGGTTCGGTGCTGAAAGGCAACGCCGGCAGATATGCGGCTGTGCATCTGCAGCTGTTCACGGACGACGGCAAGCATGTGGAACACCGTCTGCTCAATCAGGGTATCGAATTCCGCAGCCGCGAGGTGCGCCTTTACGCGGGCGAGATGGCGATCGACGCCCCGGTGCTGTCGTTCGATCGCGACGGTGTGGAGATCCAGATGATGATGCTGTCGCGGCGCGATCAGCGCCTGCAGCTCAGGACCAGCCCGCAGGGCAGGCCGCTTGAGCGGGCGCGCCGCGACGCCGTAGCGGCACTGCTCAGCGACGCTCGTTGAGCCAGCGCGCAGCGCTGACGGCGAAATAGCTCAGGATCGCGTCGGCACCCGCGCGCTTGAACGCGGTCAGCGCTTCCAGCACGCATAGCCGTTCATCGAGCCAGCCGTTGCGCACCGCGGCCATCAGCATCGCGTACTCGCCGCTCACTTGATAGACGAGCGTGGGGGCGCGAAATTCGTCCTTGACGCGGCGGATGATGTCCAGATACGGCATGCCCGGTTTCACCATGACCATGTCGGCACCTTCGGCAAGGTCCAGGCCGACTTCCCACAGCGCCTCGTCGCTGTTGGCCGGATCCATCTGGTAGCTGTATTTGTTGCCGCGCCTGAGTTGTCGCGCGGAACCGACCGCATCGCGAAAAGGACCGTAGAATCCCGACGCATATTTCGCCGCGTAAGCAAGGATGCGCGTATGAATAAAACCCTGCGCGTCGAGCGCACTGCGGATGGCGCCGATGCGCCCGTCCATCATGTCGGACGGTGCAACGATGTCCACCCCCGCCGCGGCATTGACCAGCGCCTGCTGCTGCAACAGCGCAATCGTCGCGTCGTTTAGGACATAGCCGGACTGGTCGATCACGCCATCCTGGCCGTGGGTTGTATACGGGTCGAGCGCCACATCGGTGATCACGCCCAGCTCGGGGAAGCGCTGTTTGAGCGCGGCGACAGCGCGCGGGACGAGGCCCTCCGGATTGGCAGCCTCGCCCCCGTCGGGGGTTTTGAGGCTGCGCTCTATCGCCGGAAACAAAGCCACCGCCGGGATTCCAAGCTCAAGGCATTGCGCAGCTCGCGCCAGTAGCTTGTCGAGCGTAAAGCGCTGCACGCCCGGCATCGATGCCACGCTCTGCGTGCGATTCTTGCCTTCGATCACGAATACCGGGAGGATCAGATCGTCTGTCGACAAACGGTGCTCGCGCACCAGACGGCGCGAAAACTCGTCGCGCCGGTTGCGCCGCATCCGCCGCTGCGGAAAACTGCCGAGAACTTTCATCGCCTAGCCAAGTAATTGAAACATCAAACTATATTTTTTCCGCGGGCGCAGGGAACTCGGCTGAAACGCGCCAGTCTCATAAATAGACGATGTTTACTCGTCTCCCGCTTCTCCTCCCTGAGCGGGCGCCTTAATCTTTATTAAGGCTTGACCCCCGGTTTTACTCCCCTTTGACCGGGGGTTTTTTATTCGTGCCGTCGCCCAGCCACGCGTCAATCTGGTCGGTGGCCTCAACGATACCGATTTTGCGCGTGCTGGAAAAGAGTTGCACGCTGCAATCTCCGTATTCGCGGCGCAGCTGCGTTGCCACTGAGTCGAGCGTGTGCGCCGCTTGCTGGCGCGACAGCTTATCGGCCTTGCTCAGCAGCACGTGCAGCGGCACCCCGCTCGGCGCGAGCCATGCGAGCAGTTGCCGGTCGAGAGGCGTGAGCGGATGGCGCGCATCCATGATGACGACAATGCCGCGCAGCGAGCGCCGGGTTTGCAGATAATCGCCGATCAGCTGGTCCCAATGTGCGCGCGCTTTTGCCGGCACGTCGGCATAGCCATATCCCGGCAGATCGACGAGATACCGTCCCGCGCCCACGCGAAAAAAATTGATGTGCTGCGTGCGCCCTGGCGTCTTGCTGACGAACGCCATGCGTTTGCGCTGCGCGAGCGCGTTGATCGCGCTTGATTTGCCGGCGTTGGAGCGGCCCGCGAACGCAACTTCGGCGCCATGCGCCGGCGGCAGATTTCGCGTGTCGGCAACGGTGGTCAGAAATTCTATCTCGCGGAGCGACATGCGTCGCCACCTAGCCCATGGGTATCGATTTCGATAGAATACGGCGTTTCCATCGGCGTGCCACGAGATACAGCGTCCAAAGGAGTAGTAGATGAAATCGAGTGCGGCAATCGCGATTCTGCTGGGCGCCATTGGTGTATCGCCCGCGTTCGCGCAGTCCGCGATGAAAGTGGATCCGGCGCAAGGTCAGGCGATCGTCGCCAAGTCGTGCGTCGCGTGTCACGCTGCCGACGGCAACAGCCCGAGTCCGGCGAATCCCGTCCTCGCCAGGCAGCATGCCGATTACATCGCCAAACAGCTTGCCAACTACCAATCGGGAGAGCGCAAGAGCCCGGTCATGATGGGCATGGTATCCACGCTTACACCGCAGGACATGAAGAATCTCGGCGCCTATTTCGAGGCGCAGCAACCCAAGGCGCGCGCGGCGCGGGACCCGCAACTGGTGAAGCAGGGTCAGCAGATCTACCGCGGAGGCATCGTTGCCAAGGGTCTTGCCGCTTGCGCTTCATGTCATGGTCCGAATGGCGCAGGCATTCCGGCGCAGTATCCGCGTGTCGCAGGCCAGTATCCGGAGTATCTGTCGGCGCAGCTGCTGGCGTTCCGCAGCGGTGAGCGCACCAACGATCCGAATCAGATGATGCGGGCCATCGCGGCGAAGATGTCGGACGCCGAGGTCAAGGCGGTGGCGGAATACATGGCTGGACTGCGCTAAACGACTCGCGCTTCGCGGACCCCGGGCGGGGGCGGCTGCGGCCGTCCTTTTTACCGGGCCAGCGTTGCGGCGTGCGGCTGGGCGCTGAAATAATCTCGCGCTGCGGCGATCGTCGTTTCGATCTCGGCGCTGCCATGCGCGGCGGAGACGAATCCCGCTTCGTACGCCGACGGCGCGAAGTAAATGCCGCGCTCGAGCATGGCGTGAAAAAAACGGTTGAATGCCTGCGCGTCGCATTGCATGACTTCGGCGTAACTCGTGGGCGGCGTCGCACGAAAGTACAGCCCGAACATGCCGCCGATCGATTGGGCGCTGAAACCTGCTCCGCACTCGCGGGCGGCACTGGCCAGCCCTTCAGTCAAAGCGCGCGTGCTGGCCTCGAGGCGCTCGAAAAAACCGGCGGTATCGACGAGCTTGAGCGTTGCCAGGCCCGCGGCGACGGCGATAGGGTTACCGGACAGCGTGCCGGCCTGATAGACGGGACCGAGCGGCGCCACGCAACGCATTACCTCACGCCGGCCGCCGAATGCGCCGAGCGGCATGCCTCCGCCGATGACTTTGCCGAGCGTGACCAGATCCGCGGTTATGCCGTAGTGGCCCTGCGCCCCCTGCGCGCCGACGCGAAAGCCGGTCATGACCTCGTCGAAAATCAGCAGTGAGCCGTGCTGCGTACACAGCGCGCGCAGCGCCGCCAGGAAATCCGGCCGCGGGGCGACCAGATTCATGTTGCCGGCGACGGGCTCGACGATCACGGCAGCGATTGCTGCGCCGTCGCGCGCAAAGGCTGACTCCACCATCGCGCTGTCGTTGTAGTCGAGCACGAGCGTTTGCGCGACGGTCTCGGCCGGCACGCCCGCCGAGCTCGGATAGCCGAGCGTGAGGGCGCCCGAACCGGCCTTTACCAGCAGCGCGTCCGCATGGCCGTGATAGCAGCCTTCGAATTTGATGATCTTCGCGCGACCGGTGAACCCGCGCGCTACGCGTATCGCGCTCATCGTCGCTTCGGTCCCCGAGCTGACAAGGCGAACCTGTTCCATGCCGGGCACGCGCCGGCATAACCACTCAGCCAGCTCGACTTCGGCGTGCGTCGGCGCACCGAAACTCAGCCCACGTTCGGCGGCATCCTGCACTGCCCGCACGACAGCCGGGTGGGCATGCCCGAGCACGAGCGGACCCCACGAGCCTACGTAGTCGATGTAAACGCGGCCGTCCTCGTCCCAGACTCGCGCCCCGCGGCCGCGCGCGAAAAAAAGCGGTGTTCCGCCGACTGCGCGAAAGGCCCGTACCGGCGAATTGACTCCGCCGGGTATGACCTGTTGCGCTGCATTAAAGAGCTGTTCGTTGCGTCGGGTCATAAAGGAATTACGTGAAGCGGCGGCAGAATTCACGCGCCGCGACGCGGATATCGGGCGCGGTAAAGACCGCCGATAGGACCGCGACCGCGTCTGCTCCGGCGGCGATCAGGACCCCGACGTTGTCGAGCGTGATGCCACCGATCGCGACCACGGGCAGACCCGTTGCACGGCGCGCGGCCGGCAATATCGAGAGCGGTGCGCGCACGGCGTCTGGCTTCACGCGCGAAGCGAAAAAACTGCCGAATGCAACGTAGTCGGCGCCTTGCGCGGCGGCTGACTCCGCTCGCCGCAAATCGTCATAGCACGAGACGCCGAGTAGCTGTTGTGTAGAAAGCTGCGCGCGGGCGCTTGCCGCCGCGCGGTCGTCGGCACCGACGTGCACGCCGTCGGCATCGATCGAGCATGCGAGATCGACATCGTCATTGATGATCAGGATTGCTTCATG
Organism: Burkholderiales bacterium; assembly: GCA_046715035.1. Classification (GTDB taxonomy): domain Bacteria; phylum Pseudomonadota; class Gammaproteobacteria; order Burkholderiales; family SG8-41; genus PALSA-1004. The sequence continues at coordinate 37,130 of JBKJZR010000314.1, forward strand.
GAGGCGGCACACGTCGCGCAGGGCGCTCGCCTGCGCCAGCCGCAACCGCGCATCCGCCGACTTGTTGCGATACTGGAAGAGCCGCGCTCCTCCTGCGATCGCTGCCTGTACTTGCGCGAGCAGCAACGCCGGATCGGCGATATCGGGGGTAACCGCGTACAGGCCGGTGATCGCGCGGCGTTTCAATTGGTCACGCGCCGCTCGCGCAGGCATGCCGGCAGCGAGTGGCGACGGCCGTAAGGGTACAGGCGTAACCCGGCGCGCACCTACTCTGCACTTTCGTCAGCAGCAGGCTCATCCTCGCGCGCCCAGAACAGACGGTCGGGAATGTGTTGTCCCATGCCGGGGCGGAATGCCACTTTCAGCGTCTGCCACGTATATTCCTGCGCGTCTTTCACCGCATCGCTGATGCTCAGGCCGTTGGCGATCGTGGCCGCTATCGCCGAAGCGAGCGTGCAACCCGAGCCGTGATAGCTGCCCGGCAGCCGCTCCCAGCTGTCGGTGCGCACGACGCCCTCCTGTCCATACAGCGTGTTGACCACCTGCGGCGTGTTCTCATGCGTGCCGGTAATCAGCACGTATTCGCATCCCGTTGCCAGCAGCCGCCGTGCGCATTCGGCCAGATCGATATCTTCCTCGCCTTCCTCCTGCGCGAGGCGCCTCGCCTCGACGCTGTTCGGGGTGAGGATGGTGGTCTGCGGCACCAGCAGGTCGCGCAGCGCTGATATCATTTCGTCGGTCACAAGCTCGTCGCCGCGCCCGGAAGCGAGCACAGGATCGAGTACGAGCGGAATCTCGGGGTAGTCGGATACGACTTCGGCGATCGCGGCGATGTTTTCGATGCTGCCCACCAGACCGATCTTGAACGCCGCGACCGGCATGTCTTCGAGCACGCAGCGCGCCTGGTCGGCCACCCACTCCGCGTCGAGCGCCATCATTTCCTCGACGCCCATCGTGTCCTGTATGGTTATCGCGGTGACGACCGAGAGCGGGTGACAGCCCATGCTCGAGAGCGTGATCACATCCGCCTGCAAACCGGCGCCGCCGCTCGGATCAGTTGCCGCGAACGCAAGCACGATCGGCGGCAGTGAAGACAACGTCGAAGGATCCATCCGCGGGTTGATTGTGAAGAGGCGGGGTGTATCGTTAGAATGGCATTTTAGCTTAAATTAGAATTCACCATGACATCGACTGACGTACACGTTTTCAAGACGTACATGTGTCTGATCTGCGGCTTCATCTACGACGAAGCGGCCGGCGTGCCCGACGAAGGCATCGCACCCGGCACGCGCTGGGAAGACGTGCCGATGAACTGGACGTGTCCCGAATGCGGCGCGCGCAAGGAAGATTTCGAAATGGTGCAAATCTAACCGAGCCTGGACACGCACGATGAGAATACTGCATACGATGGTGCGCGTTGGCGATCTCGACCGCGCGATTCGGTTCTATACGGAAGTGCTTCGCATGAAGGTGCTGCGCCGTAGCGATTATCCGAGCGGCCGCTTCACCAACGTGTTCGTCGGTTACGGCGACGAGTCCAGCGAGGCGGTGCTCGAGCTGACCCACAACTGGGACACCAAGGCTTACGATCTGGGCAACGGCTATGGGCATATCGCGCTCGAGGTCGACGACGCGTACGAGGCGTGCGAGGAAGTAAAGCGGCGCGGCGGCCGGGTCACGCGGGAAGCCGGGCCGATGAAGCACGGCACGACAGTGATCGCATTCGTCGAGGACCCGGACGGCTACAAAATCGAATTCGTGCAGCGCAAGTCTGCGTAATTCAGCGGCCGCCCGCGCTGCTCACGAGGTTCGAGAGCGCCACGAACTGCGACACGGCAAGTTCCTGGGCGCGTGCACCAGGCGAAACCCCGGCCGCCTCCAGTTCTGCTGCCGTCAGCCAGTCGCGCAGCGAATTGCGCAGGGTCTTGCGCCGCTGCGAGAACGCAGCGCTTACCAGCTTCGCGAACAGTGCCTCGTCGCGCGCGCGGCTTGACATCGGCGCGAGCGGCACGAGCCGCACCACCGCCGAGTCGACCGCAGGCACCGGGTCGAATGCCGCAGCCGGTACGTCGAGCAGCTTTTCCATGTCAAAGCGGTACTGAAGCATCACCGACAAACGGCTGTAGTTGCTGTGGCCATGCGGGGCTGTCATGCGCGCGACGACCTCCTGCTGCAGCATGACGTGGATGTCGCGGATATGCTCGACGCTCGCTGCCATATGGAACAGCAGCGGCGTCGAAATGTAATACGGCAGGTTGCCGATCACCCTTAGCTGACTGCCGAGTAGCGCGAAATCGATGTCGAGCGCGTCGCCGACATGCAGCGCCAGCCGGGGCAGTTCGCGTGCCAGCGCCTGAGCGAGATCGCGGTCTATTTCGATCGCCTGCATCGCGCCCGCTGCCGCGAGGAGCGGCCCCGTCAGCGCGCCGCGTCCGGGTCCGATCTCGACGAGCCTCTCGCCGCGCGCCGGACGGATGGCCGCGACGATGGCGGCGATTACGCCGGTGTCGACGAGGAAATTTTGACCGAATCGCTTACGCGGCCGATGCTGCACGCGGCTCGCCGCCCCGTGGAATTACGCGCTGCCGCGCGCCAACGCAGCCGCCATCTCGACCGCGGTGCGCAGGCTGCCCGCGTCGGCCTTGCCGGTGCCCGCCAGATCGAGCGCCGTGCCGTGGTCGACCGAGGTGCGGATCAGCGGCAAGCCGAGGGTGACGTTCACGCCGCTGCCGAAGCTCGCATATTTGAGCACCGGCAGCCCCTGATCGTGATACATCGCGAGGACGCAATCGAACTCCCGGACCCGCGCGGGATTGAACAAGGTATCGGCCGGCAGCGGTCCCGTGAGCTGCATTCCCTCTTCGCGCAGCCGCGCGAGCAGCGGCGCAATGATTTCGATCTCCTCGCGTCCCAGATGTCCCGACTCCCCGGCATGGGGATTCAATCCGGCCACCGCGATGCGCGGCACGGCCACGCCGAAGCGCGCAACGAGTTCCCGGTGCAGGACGCGCAGCGTCCGCTCGAGGCCGGCGGAGGTGATATTGCGCGCGACATCTTTTAGCGCGAGATGGGTCGTGGCCAGCGCGACGCGCAACCCGCCACCGACCAGCATCATCACCACGTGCGGCGCGCGCGTGCGCGCCGCAAGAAATTCGGTATGCCCGGTGAACACTACGCCCGCATCGTTGATGACGCCCTTGTGCACCGGCGCGGTGGCCATGGCGCTGAAGCGACCCGCGAGGCAGCCGTCGACCGCGACTTCCAGCGTGCGCAGCACGTAGCGGGCATTGGCGGCGGCGAGCTCGCCCGGCACTACCGGCGCGGCAAGCGGCACGGCCTCGACGGGCAACGCGCCGCGCGCAAATTCCGGATGTCGTCCAGGATCGAATGCGAGCCCCTGCCATGGCAGCCCCAATTGGCGTGCGCGCGCGGCCAGTAACTGCGGATCGGCGATGATTACGACGCGCGCCGGAAGGGGATCCTGGGCGAGCATGATGCACAGATCCGGACCGATACCCGCCGGTTCGCCGGCGGTGATCGCAACGACCGGAGCCAATGGGGCGTTGGTGATGAATTCCTCCGCTTCATTATCGGGCTTTGCAGATTACTTGATGCCCGATCGCTCACCCTTAGGAAGCTCTGATTGAGCCTTTCTACCCATTCCAGCTTCCCCTGACATACCCTGCAGTCCAGTCAGGTGCGGCTGCGTTATTTCTCTTCAAGACGGTATTCGACGAACGACCTGTCGCGCAGCTGGCGCAGCCATTCTTGATATGCTTCGTCGGCTTTCTGCGCGCGCAGCGCCTGGCGAACGCGCAGCCGCTGCTGCTGCTGCGACATGTCCTGGTTGCGGCGCTCGATCACCTGGATGACGTGCCAGCCGAAAGGCGATCGCACAGGTGGACTGACTTCGCCTGGTTTCAGCGCATCCATCGCTGTCTCGAAATCTGGAACCGTGTCGCCCGGCGAAAGCCACCCCAGATCACCGCCTCGCGCGGCGCTGCCGTCCTCGGATTGCAGGCGCGCGAGCTCGGCGAAATCCGCATTGTTGTCGATGCGTTCCTTGAGCTTCACCAAACGCTCGCGCGCTTCATTTTCCGACACCAGCTCGGTGGTTTTGATGAGGATATGCCGCGCCCGCGTCTGTGAAACGATGAGCGGGGCTTCCTGGCCGCGTCGGTCGTTGACGCGGACCACGTGGAAGCCGTTGGGACTGCGCAGCACGCCACTCATTTCTCCCGGGCGCAAATCCTTGACGGCGTCGGCGAAAATGCCCGGCAGACGCGCCAGTTCGCGCCAGCCCATCGCGCCGCCCTGCACGGCGTCGGGCGCATCAGAGAAGCTCGCCGCAACCTGCCGGAAATCCGCGCCCCCCTTGATCTGCGCCAGGGCCTGTTCGGCACGCGCGCGGCGTTCCTGCAGCCGCTCCGGGCTCGCCTGCTCGGGAACCTGGATGAGAATGTGAGCAAGGTTGTACTCGTCGACTTTTCCGCCCTGAGGCTGCTGCGTGGCCAGGAAATTCTCGATCTCGCCGTCTGTGATCTGGACCTTGCTGTCGATCTCGCGTTCGCGCAGCCGCACCATGGCGATCTCGTCGCGAATATCCTCGCGGAACTTTGCAAAACTTACGCCATCCTTTTCGAGCGTAGCGCGCATTTGCTGAACGGTGATCTTGTTGTCCGCGGCGATGCGGGCGATCGCTTTCTCCAGCGTCGCGTCGTCGATACGCAATCCCGTTTCCTTGGCGTACTGCAGCTGCACGGAGTTGAGGATCATGCGCTCGAGGACCTGCTTCTCGAGCGCTTCGCGTGCCGGCAGCGGCGTGCCCTGCTGCTTGAGCTGCGCGATGATGACCGCAAGGCGATCGTCGAGGTCGCGGCGCGTGATCACCTCGCTGTTGATCACTGCGACGATGCGGTCGAGCAGCACGACGCGGCCCGCAACCGGTTGCTGCGCGTATACCGCACCCGCGTGAATGCCGACCAAGAGCAGCCCGCCGAGCGCGAGCGCGCGTTTGAACGATGTCATGCCGTTTGCAAAAAACTAAAATGAGGGGAACGGTGCGTCCGGACGTGCCGGCTGCGCATCCTGACGGTGATACCCGGAGATGCTGCGCCGCAGCAGTTCCAAGGGGTTGGAGCCGATTTTCGACAGGCCGTTCAATTCGAGCTGCACAAATACCGAGCTCACTTCGCTGCGGGTCGCGGTCACGAAGCGGTGGCCTACCGCCCGGAACGCCCAGCAGCCGCCGTCGTATTCGAAGCCGACCAGGGCCTCGATCGTCTTGCTGTCGATCAGCGAATAATTCCAGCGCGCGATCCCTGTCCAGCGCCCGGTGATGGGCCATTGGGTCGAGACGTCGACCTGGCGCAGCGTGTTGTTCTGCTGCTGATTGGCGAGCGGCACCTGGCCGGGCGTGAGCAGCGCGCCGTGGATATAGCGATAGCTGAGATTGAGAACTTTACCGGGCTCAGGCTGATAGCGGGTCGCCAGATTGAAGCGCTGGGTCTGCGACAGGTCAGTCGTGTACTGCCAGCCCGCGTCGACCGACCAATGCGGTGCGACCGTGCCGCTGACGACGGCGAGCAGATCCGAGTTCGAGCTGCTGCGCGGCGCCACGCCGGGCAGCGTGACTTCCTGAGGCTTGAAGTAATAGCGCTGGGCAACGCCGATGCGCAGCCGCTCGAGCCCGCTCTCTTCGTGCAGAAAGCGCGAGGTGACGCCGAAAGTCAGCTGATTGGCGTCGTTGATGCGGTCGTTGCCACTGAACTGATTCTCGGAATAAAGGGTCGCGAAACTGACGTCCTGCAGGGCGCTGTCGAAGTTCGGGATCTGATTCTGCTGGCGCGTCGGGATATATACATAGTAAAGCTTGGGCTCGAGCGTCTGGGCGAGACGCTGGCCGAACCATGAAGTCTGGCGCTCGAAAAAGACGCCCGTTTCGGTCGAGAAGATCGGCAACGTGCGGCTCTGGTCCCGCAGCGCGGTGGTGTTCTGGTCGAGGTCATAATAGGTCGTATGCACCCCGATCTTGGGCGTTACGTACGCGAATGACGTCTGCAGCGGCAGGCTCAGGCTCGGATAGGCGACCGCGCGCCGCCCATTGACGAGCGTCGGATGATTGAAATCCACATAGCTGCCGTAAACATCGAGATCCGTATAGCCGATGTTTTGCTTGGTCGCCGACAGGGAGAGCTGCGGCACCCGGTTATAGGGCGGCGTCACCGGCACCAGGGGATCGGTCTGCAAAGTCTGCCAGCGCTGCACGAGCGCCGAAAAAGTCCAGATGCCGTCGTTCCACCAGCTGCCCGACCTGCCGAGCGAGCCTTCGCGCGGCAGCAGCGTCTGCGAGGTCACCGCGATCTGCGTGCCCAGATCGGTGAAATACGTGTCGTCGGAAACCTTCTGGATATTGAGGTTGCCGACCCACCCGTTGGCCCATGCGTGGTTGTGAAGCAATGCGAGCGCGTAGCGGGTGTCGTCGTTCTTGACGCGGTCGTTGGGCAGAATCTCGAACCGCGCATTTCCCGAGTAACGATGATCGAGGTAGCGGAACTCGTTGTTGAGCTGGAGTCCGCGCTTCGACATCACGCGCGGTGTTATCGTCGCATCGTAATTGGGCGCAATGTTCCAGTAATAAGGAACCGACACGGTGGCCCCCGAGTTCCCGCTGGTGCCCACGGTCGGCGTCAGAAAGCCTGACTTGCGCTTGTCGTCGAGCGAGAAGCTCAGGTACGGCGTATAGAATATGGTCCTGCCGAGGAACTCGATGCTGGCCCCCCGCGCGACGCCGAGCTCGCGTCCCTTGTCGATCTCGAACTCGTTGGCGCGTACGAACCAGTCGTTGTTGCCGACTTCACACGACGTGTAGCTGCCGCTGCGCACTCGGTACTTGCCCTCGCCTTCGAGCATGATCTGCTCGGCTTCGCCGCGGCCGCGCGTGCCGCGCACCTGCACTTCATACTTCGGCCGCTCGATGCTGCCGCGCTCGGTCTCGAGATTGAGTCTCAGCCGGTCGCCTTCGAGCACGTCGCCGCGTTGTTCGAGCCGCACATTGCCTCGCGCATTGATCTCGTCTTCGGGCTTGTCGTAGCGCAGCCAGTCCGCGAACACCGCCTGCCCGCGGCGGCGCAGCCGCACCGTGCCTTCGGCCTCGATTTCCTTTTCGTGGTGGCCCTGGAGGCTGTCGGCCTCGAGGAAGAGCGGTACGGGATCGGTGTTGTCGGGCGGAATGCGAATCAGCTCGGGCTGCAGCCTGAGCTGCGTTCCGCCGGGGACGGGTTTGAGGCCGAGCGCGCTGTCCTCCGCTGCGTAACTGCTGGCGCACACGCATGACAACAGCAGCACCAGCGGTTTGACGCGGAAGACGTTCATTCTGGGATGGACGCAGACGGAGTGATAAAATCGCACAATTCGCTGAATTAGGCAATGCGCGGCGTGGACCGACGGCAGCAACTCGAGCGCTGGATCGAACACCAGTTGAACGCCGCGCCGCTCGCGTTGGAACCGGCTTCGAGCGATGCGAGCTTTCGCCGTTATTTTCGGGTGCGGCGCAGGCCGGGCGCGTCATTGATCGCCATGGATGCGCCCCCCGAGCACGAGGATTGCGCGGCGTTCGTGCGCGTCGCGGGGCTGATGGCCGAGGCGGGAGTGCATGTCCCGCAGATCATTGCCGGGGACATCGCGCGCGGTTTCCTGCTGCTGTCGGATCTCGGCACGACCAGTTATCTGCAGGCGCTCGACGCGGACAATGCCGACAGCCTGTTCAGCGCTGCCACCGACGCCTTGTTGCGCTGGCAGCTCGCCAGCAAACCGGGGGTCCTGCCGCCGTACGACGCCGCCCTGCTCAGGCGCGAGCTCGATCTCTTTCCGACATGGTATATCAACCGCCATTGCGGCGTGACTCTGAGCGCAGCCCAGCGGCAGATGCTCGAAACCGTATTTACGACCCTGCTCGGTCACAATGTCGCGCAGCCCAGCGTGTACGTGCACCGCGATTACATGCCGCGCAACCTGATGGTATGCGAGCCCAATCCGGGCGTCATCGATTTTCAGGACGCCGTGTACGGGCCCATCACCTATGATGTGGCTTCGCTGTTCAAAGACGCCTTCGTCAGCTGGGACGAAGCGCGTATCCTCGACTGGACCATCCGCTATTGGGAAAAAGCCAGGCGCGCAGGGCTGCCGGTTGGCGCCGATTTCGGCGGATTTTACCGTGACTGCGAATGGATGGGTTTGCAGCGCCACCTCAAGGTGCTGGGGATTTTTGCGCGCCTCCACTACCGCGACGGCAAGCAGGGATATCTGGACGACACCGGACGTTTCCTGAGCTACGTGCGCGCGGTCGCCGCGCGCTATAACGCGTTTAAGCCGCTCGCATTGCTGCTCGATGAGATCGCAGCCGCCGTCTCGCCGCACGCGGTGACACGGTTTAACGATGCGTCCACCGCTGGATCGTAAGGTAGCGCAGGCGTCCTCGCCTGCCATCGTTTATCCGCTTGCCCCGATGCAGGCGGGGTGCCTGGGCTGCACGCGCGATGATTCTTGCCGCCGGGCGCGGCGAGACAAGTCAACGATGCGCTCACCGCCAAGGTTTGCATGAACGCGATGATACTTGCGGCCGGGCGCGGTGAGCGCATGCGGCCGCTTACCGACAGCGTGCCGAAAGCGCTCCTCGACGCGGGCGGCAAGCCGCTGATCGTAAGGCACCTCGAAAAGTTCGCCGCCGCCGGTTTTGCGCGGGTCGTGATCAACCACGCCCATCTCGGCGCGTTGATCGAGTCCGCGCTCGGGGATGGGCGCCGCTACGGCGTCGAGATCGCCTATTCGCGCGAAGTGGTCGCGCTCGAAACCGCCGGTGGCATCGCCTACGCGTTGCCGCTGCTCGGCGCCGCACCGTTCGCCGTCGTCAACGCCGATGTCTATAGCGACTACGACTATGCACACCTTTCCCGCGCGCTGGCGCGGATCGGACCGGACGCGGCGCTCGCTCATCTGCTGCTCGTGGACAATCCTGCGCATCATGTCGAAGGCGACTTCGCTTTGGCCGAAGGCCGCGTCACGCTTACCGGCAGGCGACTTACTTTCAGTGGGATTGCCGCCTATCACCCGCGGTTTTTTGCCCCCGTCGCACACGGCAGGACAGCGAAGCTGGCGCCGCTATTGATGGAGGCGATTGCTGCGCGGCGCGTGACCGGTGAATACCATCTCGGCTGCTGGCGCGATATCGGTACACCCCAGCGGTTGACGGCGCTCAACAGCGAGCTTGCCGGGCGTTGACAGCGCGACTCGCGCCGCTCCGCGCTTCACAGCATAGAGCTGACGAAGTCAGCACCCGTTGAAGGTTTATAATCGCGCATGTCCGGTCAGCCACCTCCTTCGATCGTGCCCGCCGTTTTTGGCGAGCGGCGCGCCCGTCTCGCCGAGCGCATGGGGCACGGCATCGCGATCGTGCCTACCGCCCCTGAACGCACGCGCAATCGCGATGCGCATTACCCGTATCGCTACGACAGCTACTTCTATTATTTGACGGGTTTTCCCGAGCCCGAGGCCGTGCTGGTCCAGGTTGCCGGAAGCCGCCCGAAGAGCATCCTCTTTTGCCGCGCCCGCGATGCCGAGCGCGAGGTATGGGATGGCTTTCGCTACGGACCCGAAGGCGCGTGCGCGGCGTTCGGATTCGACGAATGCCGCGTCATCGGTGAGCTCGACACGGTGCTGCCTGCGCTGCTCGCCGACCAGGCCGAGCTGTACTGCCACCTGGGCGACGATGAGAAATGGACGAGCCGGGTACTCGGGTGGATTGCCGCAGTGCGTGCCCAGTCCCGCAGCGGGGTTGCGGCGCCGACTGCCATCCGCGACGTGCGCGCGCTGCTCGACGAGATGCGCCTGATCAAGGATGCGCACGAGCTCGCCACGATGCGCCGCGCGGCACGGATCACGACGGACGCGCACAAACGCGCGATGCGCGCCGCCAGTCCTGGCCGCGCGGAGTACGAGATCGAGGCCGAGCTGATGCACGAGTTTCGCCGGCAGGGCGCGCAGGCGCCGGCCTATACGCCTATCGTGGCGGGGGGCGCAAATGCCTGCGTGCTGCACTACGTGCTCAATGACGCCCGGCTCGCATCAGGCGAGCTGCTGCTGATCGATGCCGGCTGTGAGCTCGACGGCTACGCGGCGGACGTCACGCGCACATTTCCGGTCGACGGTAAATTCACCACGGCGCAGCGCGACGTCTACCAGATGGTGCTCGCAGCACAGGCGGCGGCGATCGCGGAAGTGCGCACCGGCGCGTCCTGGAATACCCCCCACGACGCCGCAGTGAGGGTGCTTGCAGAAGGGTTGATCGGTCTGGGCCTGTGCGAGGGCAGCGCGGACAAAGTGATCGAGACCGGCGAGTATAAAACCTATTATATGCACCGCACCGGTCACTGGCTGGGGCTGGACGTGCACGACGCAGGCGATTACAAGCGCGCCGACCAGTGGCGAACGCTGGAGCCCGGCATGGTCCTCACGGTGGAACCGGGCTGCTACATCCGGCCCGGCGCGCGGGTGCCTCGTCATCTCGAGAACATCGGCATCCGTATCGAGGACGACGTCCTGGTGACGACAGACGGCCGTGAAGTGCTGACGCAGGCGGCGCCGAAGAACATTGCCGATATCGAAGCGTTGATGCAGCCGTGTGAATGAGAGCTTCGATATCGTCATTGCGGGGGGCGGGCCGGTCGGCGCCGCGCTCGCGCTGGGACTCAGCAGCAGCGGCGCCCGCATCGCTCTGCTCGAGCCACGCGCCGCCGCCGCAACCAGCGACGACGCTCGCTCGCTAGCGCTGGCGCACGGCAGCAGGCTGATCCTCGAGCGCCTCGGCGTATGGCCTGCGCTCGCGCCTGCGCTCACGCCCATCCTGCACATCAGCGTTTCACAACAAAGCGGTTTCGGCCGCGTCGAGCTGGATGCCGCTGGCGCGCGGGTGCCTGCGCTCGGCTATGTCGTCGGCTATGCTGCGCTCCAGCAGGCGCTGGCGGCCCGACTCGAGACGGCCGGGGCGCATGTCCTCGTCGGGCGCAGCGTGACCGAGGTTCGCGGCGACACTGGCAGCGCAACCGCGATACTCGACACCGGGCAGCAATTGCGCGCGCGGCTGATCGCCATCGCAGATGGTGGCGGGCAGCTCCGGATTTCGCATGTCGAAACCCGCGATTATCAGCAGTCGGCGTTGGTGTGCGAGGTGCAGAGTGAGCAATCGCACCGCAATAGGGCGTACGAGCGCTTCACGTCCGGCGGACCGCTCGCGCTGCTGCCGGCTGCGCGCGGCTGGTCGCTGGTGTGGACCGCCGCCGCCCGCCATGCCGAGCAGCTCGCGGCACTCGACGACCGTGAATTCTGCATGCGTTTGCGTGCCGTGTTCGGCGATGCGCTGGGCGAATTCAGTTCGCCTACCCAGCGCCGCGTATTTCCGCTCACGCTGCGCTATGCGCTGCGGCCGATCGCGCCGCGCACGGTGCTCATCGGCAACGCGGCACAAATGTTGCATCCGGTCGCGGGGCAGGGTTTCAACCTGGGATTGCGCGACGCGTGGGAGCTTGCGCGCGCGCTCGCCGCTCACCGGGCCGATCCCGGCGACGAAAAAATTCTGGAAAAATATTTTTCGCAGCGGCGCTTCGATCGAATCGCCACCATTTTGTTCACTGATTCGCTGATCCGGTTGTTTTGCAAAGACATCCCGTTTTTGAGAGGCATTCGCGGCTGCGGTCTCGCCGTTATCGACGCGCTTCCCGGCGCGAAAAATTTCCTGGCACGGCGTATGATGTTCGGCACGCGCGGCTGAATAAAAAAATTCGTCGCTTTGCTTTTCTTGCAGCAGCGGCGAGATTACAATTACGCCCTTCCCCGAACTTTTCGTTGACGCAGCACTTCAAGAACGCGCGATGCACGTCGGTCCCTATCAGCTCAGGAATAATCTGCTCGTCGCGCCGATGGCCGGTGTTACCGATCGCCCGTTCCGACAGCTGTGCAAGCAAATGGGCGCGGGCATGGCGGTGTCGGAAATGGTGGCGAGCAATTCGCTGCTGTGGGGATCCGAGAAAACGCGCCGCCGTGCCAATCACGAAGGCGAAGTCGACCCGATTTCCGTGCAGATCGCGGGCGCTGACCCGGCGATGATGGCCGCGGCCGCCCGCTACAATGTCGACGAGGGCGCGCAAATCATCGATATCAACATGGGCTGCCCTGCCAAGAAGGTCTGCAACGTCATGGCCGGCTCGGCGTTGCTGCAGAACGAGCCGCTGGTCAGGCGCATCGTCGAAGCCGTCGTGAACGCGGTGGCGGTGCCGGTAACGCTGAAGATCCGCACCGGCTGGGACCGCAGCAACAGGAACGCCGTGCGCGTTGCCGCAATCGCCGAGGCGAGCGGCATACAGGCGCTCGCCGTGCACGGCCGTACGCGCGCCTGCGGATACAGCGGTGACGCGGAGTACGACACCATCGCGGCGGTCAAGTCCGCGGTGCGTATCCCGGTAATCGCCAATGGCGACATCACTACGCCCGCAGAGGCCAAGCACGTGCTCGATTACACCGGCGCGGACGCGGTGATGATAGGGCGTGCGGCGCAGGGACGTCCCTGGATTTTTCGCGAGATCGAGCATTATCTCGCCACCGGCACGCATCTGCCGCCGCCGGAAGTGGCGGAGATCCAGCGCGTGCTCGTCGCGCACCTGCACGATTTGTATGTTTTCTATGGGGAACATACCGGAGTGCGCATCGCCCGCAAGCACATCTCCTGGTACACCAAGGGTCTCGCGGGTTCGGCGGCGTTTCGCCACGCCATGAACCAGCTGCAGACCTGCGCGGAGCAACTCGCGGCAGTCAATGAATTTTTCGGCGAGCTGGCGGGTTACGGCCAGCGTCTCAATTATGTTGAGGAACTAGCGGCATGATGATGAACGAGAACGAAATGGCCCGCTTCGTGCGCAAGGCCATCGACGGCTATTTCAAGGATCTCGATGGGGAGAAGGCGCGCGGCGTCTACGACATGGTGATCAATTGTGTCGAGAAGCCGCTGCTCGAAACGGTTCTGCACCGCCTTCAGGGGAATCAGTCCCACGCCGCGCAGGCGCTGGGCATCAACCGCAACACGCTGCGCAAGAAAATGAAGGCGCACGGCATCAAGGGCTAGGATCAGGGATCGGGCGTGAGGATCGAGCCGTAGCGCCCAGCGTTTGCCGCACATGACTGTCATCAAGACCGCGCTGATCAGCGTCTCCGACAAGACGGGGCTGATCGAATTTGCGCGCGGACTCAAAGCACTCGGTGTCACCATCCTGTCCACCGGGGGCACCGCCGGTGCGCTGCGCGAGCACGGCATTGCGGTCACCGAGGTTTCCGAGCACACCGGCTTTCCCGAAATGCTCGACGGCCGCGTCAAGACGCTGCATCCGACGATCCACGGCGGCATCCTGGCGCGGCGCGATGTCCCCGCGCATGCACGGGCGATCGAGGCCGCGGGGATCGCGCCCATCGACCTGGTCGCGGTCAACCTTTATCCGTTCATCCAGACGGTCGCGCGCCCGGACTGCACGGCGGCGGAGGCGATCGAGAATATCGACATCGGCGGGCCGGCAATGGTCCGCAGCGCAGCCAAGAACCACGCGCATGTGGCCGTGATCACCGATACCGGGGACTACCCGAGCGTGCTCGAGGAAATGCGGGCGAATGAAGGCGCAGTGAGCGCAAGCCTGCGGTTCCGGCTCGCGCGCAAGGCGTTCTCCCACACCGCTGCGTACGACGGTGCGATCAGCAACTACCTGAGCGCGCTCGACGACGCAGGTTCGAGCGTCCTATTTCCGCGCCGGCTCAATCTGCATTTCGACCTCGCGCAAACGATGCGCTACGGCGAAAATCCGCACCAGCAGGCCGCGTTTTACCGGGATCTCGAGCCCGCACCCGGAACGCTGGCGCATTACGCGCAGTTGCAGGGCAAGGAGCTGTCGTACAACAACATCGCGGACGCCGACGCGGCCTGGGAGTGCGTGAAATCGTTCGCTGCTCCGGCCTGCGTGATCATCAAGCACGCCAACCCGTGCGGCGCAGCCATTGCCGCGAACGCGCTGGAGGCGTACCGGCTCGCGTTCGCGACCGATCCGACCTCGGCGTTTGGCGGCATCATTGCTTTCAACCGGCAACTCGATGGCGCGACCGCAGCGGCGGTAGCTGAACAATTCGTCGAAGTGGTAGTCGTCCCCGGGATCTCGGCCGAGGCGCGGGCGGTGCTCGCCGGCAAGGACAACGTGCGAGTCCTGGAAGTGCCTTGGGAAGGTAGTGGTAAGGCACCCTACGCAGAAACCCTCCCTCACTCTGCGTCGGCTTTCCCCCCCTCGCTTCGTTCTCCGCGGGGGGAGGGGGAAGCACGACGCTCCCTTCTCCCTCCGGGAGAAGGGCTGGGGAGGGAAGAGACGCCAGCCCCTCTCCCCGGGGGGGAGGAGAAGCTCGTAACGTCGGACTTGTGGACGCGGATGGAATACAAACGCGTGGGCGGGGGCATGCTCGTCCAGACCCGCGACGATTTCGTGCTCGGCCAGGCGGATTTCAGGGTCGTGACCAAAGCGCAGCCGACCCCGCAACAGGAGGCGGACCTCGCTTTCGCCTGGCGCGTCGCCAAATTCGTCAAATCCAACGCCATCGTGTTCGCCGGCGGCGGGCGCACGCTCGGAGTTGGCGCAGGGCAGATGAGCCGCGTCGACTCCGCGCGCATTGCGGCCATCAAAGCGCGCAGCGCAAACCTCGCGCTCGCCGGCTCGGTAGTCGCGTCGGACGCGTTCTTTCCATTTCGCGACGGACTCGACGTGGTCGTCGATGCGGGCGCGATCGCGGTCATCCAGCCCGGCGGTAGCCTGCGCGATGCGGAAGTGATCGCCGCCGCCGACGAGCGGGGCATCGCGATGGTGTTCACCGGGCACCGGCATTTCCGGCACTGAGACCGTGAAACCCCGGGCGTCAGACGCAGCGTTATGGGCACCCGGCGGCGAGGCAGCAGCACGCGTGTCAGTCCGGTGCCCGTGTCGGCGCTGGGGCTGTTGAAGGTCCTCGTCATCGGCGGCGGGGGCCGCGAGCATGCCCTGGCGTGGAAGCTGGCGCAGTCGCCGCGCATTTCCAAAGTCTACGTAGCGCCCGGCAATGCCGGCACCGCACTCGAAGACGGCGTGGCGAACGTCGACATCTCGGGGCATCAGCAGCTCATCGATTTCGTAACGCGCGAACAGGTCGTGCTGACCGTCGTGGGTCCCGAGGCGGCGCTGGCTGCCGGCATCGGCGATGCGTTTGCCCGGGCAGGACTTAAAATCCTCGCGCCGTCGCAACGGGCGGCGCAGCTCGAAAGCTCGAAGGATTTCGCCAAAGCTTTCATGGCGCGCCACCGCATCCCGACCGCGGCTTACCAGAGCTTTACCGACGCCGCGGCCGCGCATCGCTACATCGACGGCCACGGCGTGCCGATCGTGATCAAGGCGTACGGCCTCGCCGCGGGCAAAGGCGTGGTCGTCGCCACCGAGCGCGCACCGGCGCACGAAGCGGTCGACGCCATGCTGTGCGGCGACAGAATGGCGATCCAGCACAATGCGGCGGGTCCCCGCGTCGTCATCGAGGATTTTCTCGAGGGCGAGGAAGCGAGCTTCATCGTCATGGTCGACGGCGTCCACGCCCTGCCGCTGGCCACCAGCCAGGACCACAAGCGGCTGGGCGACGGCGACGCGGGCCCGAACACCGGCGGTATGGGCGCGTATTCGCCGGCGCCGATCGTCACGCCCGACATCCACGCGAAAGTGATGCGCGAAGTGATCCAGCCGACGGTAGCCGGGATGGCAGCCGAAGGGATGCCTTTCGTGGGCTTTCTGTACGCGGGGCTGATGGTTGGCAAACGCGGTGACGTGCACGTGGTCGAATTCAACTGCCGACTGGGCGACCCCGAGGCCCAGCCGATCATGATGCGGCTCAAGAGCGATCTCGCGGGTCTCGTCGAGCACGCCATCGGGGGCACGCTCGACAAGGCGCTGACCGAATGGGACCCGCGCGCCGCGCTCGGCGTGGTGCTCGCGGCCGATGGCTATCCGGACGCGCCGCGTAAAGGAGACCCCATCGCGGGCCTTCCGCAAGCGGGCGACGATTACCACGTGTTCCACTCGGGCACCGCGCGCGACGGCGATCGCCTACTGACGAGCGGCGGCCGCGTGCTGTGCGTGACCGCGCTCGGGCACAACGTCAGGATTGCTCAGCGGCGTGCGTACGAGATCGCCGCCGGGATCAGCTTCGACGGCATGCAGATGCGGCGCGACATCGGACATCGCGCCGTCCCCGTGCAGAGCAGGCGTGCAGCAACCTAGGATGGCGGCGCGGGAGACGTTTTCCGCGCGCCCATTCTCACGAGGAGAAACATGAATTTCGACCGTGCAACCCAGGACGTCGCCAATATCATCGCGCTCGAGCACGTCAACGTCACCATTCCCGACCAGCGGCCGGCGACCGCTTTCTATCTGGCCGGCATGGGGTTCACGCGCGATCCGTATCTGATGGTCGGACTCGACAACATGTGGGTGAATATCGGACGTAGCCAGTGCCACCTGCCGCGCGGCGAGCCGATGCGCGTGCGCGGCACGATCGGCGTCGTGGTTCCGGACCTCGATCAGCTGGCGCGGCGGCTGGCGCGTGTGGAGCCGCAGCTCGCCGGCACGCAGTTCAGCTTTCAGGCGTATGGCGATCGGCTCGACGCGACCTGCCCGTGGGGCAACCGGTTTCGCTGCCACGCCCCGAGCCCCGAGTATGGAGCGGGCGATTTGGCGCTGGCATATGTCGAGTTCGAGGTGCCGCGCGTCAGCGCAGAAGGCATCGCGCGCTTTTATCGCGAGGTGCTGCGCGCCAGCGCATCGCTCGGGCATCGCGACGGCGATGCCGTGGCGAGTATCGATGCCGGCCCCAGCCAGAAACTCGTGTTCCGCGAAACCGCGGACGCACTGCCGCCCTACGACGGCCATCATATTCAGATCTACATCGCCGATTTTGCCGCGCCCTACCGTGTCCTGGCGGCGCGCGGGCTGATCACCGAGGAAAGCAACGCATATCAGTATCGGTTTCGCGACATCGTCGATCCCGCGACTGGCGCCGTGCTGTTCACCATCGAGCACGAAGTGCGCAGCCTCAGGCATCCGCTTTACGCGCGGCCGCTCGTCAACCGCAATCCGGCGCAGAGCAACAACGACTACGTGCGCGGCAACGACGCGTTCCGCGGCACGTTTTGAGGCGATGTGACGCCCGGTAGTGATGGATGCGCGTGCTAGAATAATTTTAACGAAGAACGCAGGCGCACGGCCTGCGGCGACGCAAGAGGAAAGCGACCCATGGCGAGCCCGAGTCCCGCAAAGACCCTGACCGTACCGGAAACGATGAAAGCCTGGGTGCTGGGCAATCCCGACGAGCTCAAGCTCGTCGATAAGCCGGTGCCGCGGCCGGGCGCGGCGGAGGTGCTGGTGCGCATCGACGCGATCGCCGTCTGCGCGACCGATCTCGAAATCATCCATCAGGGTCCGCCCGCGCTGATTCAGGGCGGCGATCCTTTCAACAAGAACTTTACCCCGGGCCATGAGTACATGGGCACCGTGGTCAAGCTGGGTCCGGGCGTCGATGAGTTCGACGTCGGCGACCGCATCACCGTCGAGATACATGCCGGCTGCGGCCGCTGCGAGCGTTGCCGGGAAGGCATGTATACCGCGTGCACCAATTACGGCATGAATTATGGCGACCGCAACAAGGGGCACCGCGCCAACGGCTTTACGACCGACGGCGGATTCGCCCAGTATGCCGTCAACAACATCAACACCATGATCCACGTTCCCGACGACATGAGCGACGAAGAAGCGACGCTGGTCGTCACCGCCGGGACTGCGATGTATGGGCTGGATGTGATGGGCGGCCTGATCGCCGGTCAGACGGTGGTGGTGATGGGGCCGGGACCGATCGGCCTGATGGGCGTGGGCGTGGCGAAGGCGCTGGGTGCGCAGCCCGTGATATTGACGGGCACGCGCGACAACCGGCTCGCGATCGGCAGCAAGCTGGGCGCCGACCACGTCGTCAATGTGCGCAACGAGGATCCGGTCGAAGCGGTCAAACGCATCACGCACGGCAAGGGCGCCCATTACGTGCTCGAGTGCTCGGGGGCACCGGATGCGCTCAATGAAGCGGCGCGCATGCTGAACCGCGGCGGGCGCATCTGCCTGGCGGCCTTTCCGCACGAACCCG
Organism: Burkholderiales bacterium; assembly: GCA_046715035.1. Taxonomy (GTDB): domain Bacteria; phylum Pseudomonadota; class Gammaproteobacteria; order Burkholderiales; family SG8-41; genus PALSA-1004. The sequence continues at coordinate 55,409 of JBKJZR010000314.1, forward strand.
CGCTCGTCGACGTCGCCTACCTGGTGCGCAACAACATCTATGTGTTCGGCATTCGCGGCGAAGGCAAGAGCGCGACCCATCGTGCCGCCGCATTCATGCAGCAGAAGCGCTTCGACGCGAAGCTCATCCACACGCATACCTTCGGGCTCGACGAAGTGCCGACGGCGATCAAGTACGCGCGCGAGCGCATCGACGACGCGATCAAGGTGGTCGTCAAAGTTCACTCGTAAGCGCGGTTTTCTTGCCGTCAGCCGCATCCGACGCGGCGGCGGCACGCGACGAGAACGGGAAAACCAGATGGAACTGGCGAGAAGAGCGCAGCGCGCGCTCTGGCACGGTGTTGCGGCTGCGGTTTGCGCCTGGACGGCGGGCGTAGCGGCGCAGGAGGCATTTCCTGGCGGCCGTCTAATCGAGCTGACGGTCCTGTTTCCGGCAGGAACCTCGGCCGACGTGACCGCGAGAGTGCTTGCCGAAGGCATGTCGCGTCAGCTCAACACCAACATCGTGGTCGTCAACCGGCCGGGCGCCGGCGGCGCGATCGGCTATAAATACGCCGCCGGCCAGACCGCCAACGGCCACCACCTCGTCTGGAACTCCAATTCGATCTCGACGACCTACCATTCCGGCACACTCGCCGTCGACTACAAAGCCTTCGAGCCGGTGGCCCAGGTGCAGGTGGAGACGCCGCTGCTCGTCGTCAAGTCCGACGCGCCGTGGAAGGACTTGCGCGAGCTGATCGCGCATGCGAAGTCCAATCCGGGGAGACTCACCGTCGGCAATTCAGGCGCCGGGAGCCATACGCATTTTTCGTCCGTCCTGCTGTTCCGGGCGGCTGGTGCCGAGGTCACCGATGTTCCGTACGGCGCTGCCCAGGTCGTGCCGAGCCTGCTCGGCGGCCATGTTCACGCCGTGGTGCAGTTGCCCGGCGCCCTGGTGAGCCACGTCAAGGCGGGCACGCTGCGTGTGCTCGCGGCGATGAGCGCGAAACGCGACCCGTCGTTTCCCGAAACCGCGACTGCGCACGAACAGGGCGTGGCGATGGCCGCCGAACTGTGGCGCGGCATCGCCGTCCCCAAGGGCACGCCCAGGGCCGTCGTCGCCAGGCTCGAAGACGCGATCCGCAGGACGGTCGCCAGCCCCGACTTCTCCAAATCGAGCGAGCGGCTCGCGGTGACTCCGGCGTTCCTGCCCGCTGCCGAGTTCGGCAGGATCATCGCCAAAGAGGATGCCGAAATCGCGCAGGTGATGCAGTCGCTCGGGCTGAAGAAAAGTCCGGGCTAGCCCTGCGGCGGACGTGGACCTGATCGCGGTCAAGGATTACCTCACCGGGCTGCAACAGCGCGTCGTCGCTCGTCTCGCC
>JBKJZR010000315.1:0-10389 GCA_046715035.1 Burkholderiales bacterium
GTGGGCTCCCCGATGCGCACGCTCAAGCCGTCTCACGCATTCAGCGCAGCGGAGAGCGCATGAAGGAGCTGATTGCGGATTTGCTCGATGTGACTCAGACGCGACTCGGCGCCTCGCTGCCGATCAAGCGCGAGCCAATGGATCTCGCGCTCACCTGTCAGGAAACGGTGGACGAGATGCGCGCACTGCATGCGGATCGCACATTTATGCTCGACGTTGCCGGCGATGTAACGGGCACGTGGGACCGGGTGCGACTCACCCAGATGATCGCGAACCTCCTGCAAAACGCGGTTCAGCATGGCGCCGAGGGCACGCCCGTCACGGTATTGGCGCGCCGGGAATCGCAGCGGGTCGTGCTGACCGTTCATAACGAAGGGCCGGCCATCGCGGAGTCGGCCCGCCAACGCATCTTCGAGCCGCTCTTCAGGGGCGAGGGGCGTACCGAACCGAGGAGCTCGAACAGCCTCGGTCTGGGTTTATACATCGCCCGTGAGATTGCCATCGCACACGGCGGGTCGATCGAGGTCGAGTCAGCGCAGGACGAAGGCACGACCTTCACGGTGTGCCTGCCGCGGCACTGAAGAGAAGAAGAGCCGTAAACGTCGTAACGCGTCCGCAAGAACACTCACCATGCCGGTTCGCATCGTCCCGATGCGAGAGAGTTATGCGACCCCGAGCATCGGAACGGTTATCGGCTGCCGGCGTCCAGCATGCTCAGCGCGCGGACGGTCGCGGTGGTGCGGGTCTCGACGCCCAGCTTGCGGTAAACATGCTCGAGATGTTTTTGCACCGTGCGATCGCTGAGCTGAAGGATGATGCCGACCTCGGCGTTGGTCTTGCCTTTCGCCACCCACGCCAGCACTTCCGATTCCCTGGGCGTGAGTCCATGTTCCCCCAGCGCCCGCCATGAAGTATCGCCCGGCTTTTCATTGAGCAGCAGCAGGTGCTCGTCGCGGAACTGATCGGGAATCAGCTGCACCGCGAGCTGCCTGCCATTCTTTTTGACGACCAGCGGCTCGCGGGGTGACGGGGCCAGCGTTTCCTGCGCGACCAGCGCCAGCTGCCCCCGATGCCAATCGGCGAAACAATCCGGCAACCTGTCTTCTCCCGCCGGAAATGGCGTCCGGCAATACTGGGCGATCCACGTCTGCGCCTGCCGCGTCCAGCGCTTCACGCGCCCATCGCCCGCCAGCACGATGACACTGCTCGTCGGCCCTTCGAGGAGCTGGAACAGCTCGTCCATGTCACGGCACACGCGGTTGAGGGATGCGGTGTTGCGGAACGCCTGAATCAGATGCGGATAAAGGCTGCCCATCAGGGCGCGTTCACGCGCGGAGAAGTCGCGCTGGCTGCGCGTCAGGATGACGGCGGTGACCACCGTGGGACCGGCGACCCAGAAAATACCCATTTGATATTTCGCCCCGAGCTGCCGCGCGAATTCGTCGCGTGAGCAGTAGCGCTGAAACTGCGATTTCGTCATCACCTGCGAGAGCTTCTGGGCGCAGCCGTCGCCGGTCTGCAGGTAGTAGCGGTAGAGCGGATGGAGCCCGAAGCTTTGCTCCAGTCCGCTCAGCGCGCCGTTGACGATGCCGTCGACGGTGCCGTCGTGGTCCCTGACGACCGACGGCTGCATGCCGAAGCGCGCGCACTGGCGCTCGATGTCGAAATCCCCGTAAACGACGCGCTCCGCCGCAACGATTCTAAGCAGCGAGCCCATCGTGCGGTCCGCGAAGTCCTCGAGCCCGTGGTGGTCATAGAGATCACGCACGAACTCGAGCACGCCTTCGAAATCCTGTCGCGCAAAGCGCATGATCCGATCCCCCGGCAATGGCAGCTCGCGCCGGGGCGGCGCAAACCGGCGATCCATCATCAGAATAACGCGAACGGCAAGCCCGGCCAATGTGGCTCGCCGATCGGCGCTCCGGTCAGGAGGGCGCCGCCCCGTCCTTCAGGAGGCCCCTGATCTGCTGGCGCAATTCCGGCGTGTCGTGATGACCGTGCACTGCCACCGCATGCTGGATCGCCGCCTCGAGCAATTCCTGTTCGGTATCGGCCGTCAGGGCGAGCGTGCAGTTGATTTCGCTCGGATACTCGCGGCAATCGATATGTTTGCGTGTCATGGCTTCCTCCTTGGAGCGTTTGCCGGATTTAGGGCCTTGCCTCGTAAACGAGGTTGAAAGGCGTTTCGCTGGCGCGCCTGAAATGCCTGAACCCGCCTTTGCTGACGACCTCGCGTATGCGCGCTTCGCCGGCCTGGGCGCCGAGGCACGTGCCGACCTCCTGCGCGCGCGACGCCGGCGTGCAGATGAACGCCGAGGCCGAATAGAAGACCCGGCCCACGGGGTTCAGGTTGTCTTCCAGACGATCGTGCGCAAACGGCTCGACGATCATCCACGTCCCGTCGGGACGCAGGCTCTGCAGAACATGTGCCGACGCCCCGACGGGGGTCGCCCATATCGTGCAGGCAGTCGAAAACGGCGACGAAATCGAAATCGCGGCCCGGGTATTCTTTAGCACTCGCCACCGCGAACTCGGTGCGGTCGGCAACGCCCGCCTGTGCGGCGGCGGCGCGGGCATAGCGGATCGAAGGCTCGTGATAGTCGAACCCGAAGAACTTCGACTTCGGGTAGGCCTGGGCCATGATGATGGTCGAGGCGCCGTGACCGCAGCCGACATCGGCCGCCCGCCCGCCCGCTTTCAGTTTTTCCTCCACGCCTTTGAGGGAGGGAATCCAGCTCGTTACGAGATTGGCGGTGTAGCCGGGACGGAAAAAACGTTCGGTGCCGTGGAACAGCGCGGCATCGTGCTCGTGCCAGCCGAGACCCCTGCCCGTTTTGAACGCGTCGGCGATCTTGGGTATCGCCTTGAACTGCGCAACTGCGATCTCGAACGCGCCCGGGATGAACGCGGGGCTGTCGTCTGTCGCCAGCGCGAACACCTGCTCCGCGGTCATGCTGAATTGCTGCGTCGCCGGGTCGAACTCCACATATCCGCTCGCGGCCTGTGCCGACAGCCATTCGCGGACGTAGCGCGCATCAGTGCCTGTTTTCTCGGCTAAGGCCTCCGCCGTGAGCGGGCCGTGCGACAGAGCCTTGTACAGACCGAGCTGATCGCCGACGACGATGGTTGCCGCATGCATGACGGCGCCGAGGTCACGCACGAAATTGCCCATGAACGCGTTGAGTTTCGCTTCATCGATTGCCATGGCTTTGCCCTTTCAGTGCGGGGGAGACAGCGTTCATTATCGATCTGCCGCGCCGCACGGCAATACGCGAATCAGCGTATACGCGAGCGATGGGTCGAGATGGCGGTACGAGGTGGCTGCGGGGCATCTGACGCGGCGCGCTTACTCCGGCTGGATACCCGCGGTCCGGGCGATGTTCGCGTATGACATCGCAACCTTGACGAAACTTGCGCGCGCGGCGCGCATCCGGGCTGATGGAGCCGGACCGTAGACCCCGTGCGAGCGTGAGGGCGCGGTAGAATGAGTCTGCGGGTGAACCGGCCAATGCCGCCGCTCGCGTCACCTGTGAGGAGGCGATGAGAACGACAGTTTGCGTGGCGGCAGCGGCCATCGCCGTACTGCACGCGATCGCAGGGCATGCGCAGGGTGGCTACCCCGCCAGGCCGATACGCATCAAGGCGGAGTTCGACAAGAGCAAGCTTGCGCGTGACGCTGGAATCAGGCTCGAATAAATATCGAGGACTCAGGACTGAGGACTCAAAACTACTGCCACCGACCTTAGCCCGCAGTCCCCCAGTCCTCTATCTTCCAGTCCTTCGTCCTTAAAGGAGAAAACGTTGTCGCTAGATAGCGAAGGCGCAGCGGCTTTCAAAGCGCCGCCGGAAAGCTGCGATTGTCACCTTCACGTGTTCGGACCGGCGGGGGTTTACCCTTATAGCGCCGATCTGCGTTACGCGCCGCCGCTCGCGCCGCTCGACGATTATCTTGCGCTGGCCGCAGTGCTCGGCATCGAGCGCTACGTCTTCGTGCAGCCGAGCGCTTACGGACGCGACAATGCGTGCATGCTCGATGCCATGCGCGAAGTCGCCGCGCGGGGCGCGATACCCCGCGGCATCGTCGACGTCGACGAGCATGCGCCGGATGGTGCTCTCGCCGAGCTGCACGCTCAGGGCGTGCGCGGGGTGCGCGTCGATGTGTCTCCGGTGCAGCCGTACGCATCGGGGCTGGCGGCGACCATGCTGCCGCGCATCGAGCGGCTGCACGCGCGCTGCGCGGAGCTCGGCTGGATGCTCGATTTCCTGACGCCCGGGTGGCTCACGAGCGAGCTGATGCCCGCGCTGCGCAGGCTGGAGATCGATTTCACCATCGCCCATATGGGCATGTTTCTCGCCAAAGACGGCGTCGCCCAGCCCGGCTTCCGGGAGCTGCTCGACTTGCTGCAGGCCGGCGACCGGCGCTGCTGGGTCAAATTCACGGGCACCTATCGCATGTCCGTCGCACCGGGGTTTGCCGACGTTGCACCGCTCGCGCGGGCGGTGATCGAGGCGGCGCCCGACCGTGTCATCTGGGGCAGCGATTACCCGCACCTTTCCTTCGCGCACAAGGTCGGCTCGGTCGAGCTTTTCAACCTGCTCGCGCAGTGGGCGCCGGAGCCGGCCGTGCGGCGGCGGATACTGGTCGACAATCCGCAACGACTCTTCAATTTCTGAGCCGGATTCCGTAATGTACGGGGGCGCAGCCGTACCCGCTTCCGCTGCGGGACCGCCGGTCGACGCTTACGCCGATCAGCGTTATGCGCTTGCACGCCACGAGACCGAAACGTGAGACAGAAAGACGAGAACCCATGACCCAACCTGTAGTGCTGGTAACCGGTACCAAGCTCTCTGAACAGACCAAGCAGATCCTCCGCGACGCGGGCGCCGAGGTGCGCTACATGACCGACCCGCCGATCGCCGAGGACGCCCTCGCCGCGAGCCTCGCCGGCTCCGGCGTCAATGCCGTGCTGCTGCGCGGCGCGGCGCCGCTGACGCGCCGCGTGCTGGAAGGTGCGCGCGACCTGAAGATCATCGCCAAACACGGCGCCGGTGTCGACAGCGTCGATCTCGAAACCGCCACCGCGCGCGGCATTGCGGTCGTCACCGCGGGAGGCGCGAATGCGGACGCGGTAGCCGAGCACACGCTGGCGATGATGCTCAGCCTTGCGCGCGACCTGCCGCACCTGCATCGCAACATGCGCGACGGCATCTGGGAGAAGCCCCGCTACCAGGGCAGGGAGTTCCGCGGCCGCACCGTGGGTATCGTCGGTTACGGACAGATCGGGCGTCGTGCGGCGCAGCTCGCCGCGGCGTTCGGCGCGCACATCATCGTGCATACGCGCTCCAGCGTTGCCGATCTCGCGGGCGCGGAGCAGGAAACCGATTTCGAGCGGCTGCTCGGCAAAGTCGACATCCTGAGCCTGCACTGTCCGCTCACCGACAGGACGCGCGGCATGATCAACGCCAGAACACTGAATCTGATGCGGCCCGGCGCGCTGTTCATCAACACGGCGCGCGGCGCGCTGGTCGACGAAACAGCGCTGGTCGACGCCCTGCGCAGCGGCAGGCTCGCCGGCGCGGGCCTGGATACGTTCGCCAAAGAGCCGGCCGACCCTCGCAATCCGCTGTTTGCGCTCGATAACGTCATCTGCACCCCGCACGTCGCGGCGATGACCGACGAAGCGATGGTGCGCATGGGCGTGGCGGCCGCGCGCAATATCATCGGTTATCTCGGCCGCGGCTCGTGGGACAGGTCGAGCCTCGTCAATCCAGCCGTGCTCGCCAGCGCGTGACCGCCCCATTCAATCTTTGAAGGCGATGATGAAAAGTTTGCTCGCAGCGATAACACCCGCGCTCATCGGCATCTCGACCCTCGTTACGGCGCACGCGCAGGACTATCCCGCGAAACCGATCCGTCTCGTCGTTGGCTATGCGCCCGGCGGCGGCACCGATCTCGCCTCGCGCGTGGTGGCTGCGGCCCTGAGCGAGCTGTGGAATGCCACGGTGCTCGTCGACAACCGCACGGGTGCGGGAGGCGCCATCGGCACCGAAATCACGGCCAAAGCCAATCCCGACGGCTACACCGTCATGCTGTGCACGATAGGCTCGCACGCGATCACCCCCGCGCGCATCAAGCTGCCCTACGATCACCTCCGGGATTTCTCCTTCATCTCGATGATAGGATCGACGCCGAACGTGCTGCTCGTGCATCCGGCGCAGCCGATCAGGAACGTCGGCGAATTCGTGGCCTACGCGAAAGCCAACCCCGGCAAGTTGAGCTATGGCTCGTCCGGCGTCGGCGCCTCGCCGCACCTGTCGATCGAGCTGCTCAAGTCGATAACGCGGATCGATATCGTGCACGTTCCGTACAAAGGCGCGGCGCCGGCGCTCGCCGATGTCATGGGCGGCCAGATCCCGGCCAGCGTCGGCAATCTGCCCGGCGGCCCGCTCGCGGCGATCAAGGCCGGGCGCGTGCGCGGCGTCGGCGTCACCACCGCCAAGCGCAACCCGCGCGCGCCGGACGTTCCCACGTTCGCGGAGTCGGGCGTGCCCGGCTATGACGTGGCTTCGTGGTATGGAATCTGCGCGCCGGCGGGCATACCCAAGCCGATACTTGCGAAATTCAACGCAGGACTCGTCAAGGTGCTGGGCTCGCCCGAGCTGCAGCAGCGGCTAGGCGACCAGGGCATCGACGTCACGCCGTCGACTCCGGATCAGTTCATCGCGCACGTCAGAGCGGAAACCGCCAAGTGGGCCAGGGTGGTCAAGGAAGCCGGCCTGGTGGGAGAGTAATCCGATGCGAGCGGGAATCCAGTTGCGGCGCGCCGCTGCGGCTGCGGTTTGCACCGTCGCGTCATTCGCCGCGATCGCGCCGGCAGGCGCGCAGCAATATCCGCACCGTCCGGTGCGCATCGTCGTGCCTTATCCGCCCGGCGGCGGCACCGACATCGTCGCCCGCACGCTCGCGCAGAAGCTCACCGAAACGCTCGGCCAGACGGTGATCGTCGACAACCGCGCGGGAGCCAACGGCATCATCGGCGCGGACCAGGTCGCCAAGTCGAAACCCGACGGCTATACGGCGCTGATCGCGATCGCCTCGCACGCGATCAACGCGACGCTGTATGCGAAACTGCCGTACGACACGCAGGCCGATCTCATGCCCGTATCGCTGCTCGCTGAATATCCCTACGTCATCACAGTGCATCCGTCGCTCCCCGTAAAGAACGTGAAAGAGCTGATCGCTTTCGCGAAAGCCCGCCCCAATCAGCTGAGCTATGCGTCGTCCGGCAACGGCAGCGGTCCCCATCTCGGCATGGAGCTTTTCAAGACGATGGCGAAAGTCGAGCTCGTGCACGTGCCCTACAAGGGTGCGGGCAATGCCGCCACCGACCTGGTTTCGGGCCAGGTGCAGTTGTTCCTGCACAATTTTCTGGCCGGCATGCCGATGATCAGGGCGGGCAAGCTGCGCGCGCTCGCAGTCACCAGTCCCGCCCGGTCGAGCGTCATGAACGATCTGCCTACGGTGGCGGAATCGGGACTGCCGGGATACACCGTCACGGGCTGGTACGGGATGATGCTTCCCGCGGGCACGCCGGCGCCGATAGCCGGCGCGTTGCACGACGCGGTGGTGAAGGCGCTGCGGTCGAAGGACGTGAGCGATCGGCTGTCGGGCGAAGCGGCCGTGCCGATCGGCAGCACGCCGCCGCAGTTCGCGGAGTTCTTGAAAACGGAGATCGCCAAATGGGCGGGCGTCATCCGCAAAGCCGGCGTGCGGTCGGAAGCGTTCTGATGCCATGCCGACGCTGAGCAGAGCCGGCAAGCCCGACCTCCATTACGAGGTCGACGACTACACCGACCCGTGGCGCAACGCGCCGTACCTGATCCTGCAGCACGGCAACGGCCGCTCGTCGCGATTCTGGTACAGCTGGGTGCCGTACCTGAGCCGTTTCTATCGCATCGTGCGGCCGGACATGCGCGGGCTGGGACTGTCAGGGCGCAACTTCGATCTGGAGGCGGAAATGTCGCTCGCCGAACTGGTCGGCGACCTGGCGGCGATCGTGGACGCGCTCGGGGCGCAGAGCGTGCATTATTGCGGCGAGTCGATGGGCGGCATACTGGGACTGGCGCTCGCCGCCGAGCATCCCAGGCTCATCCGCACGCTGACGCTGGTGGCAACGCCGGTGTACATCAGCGAGCGCATGAAGCAGACTTATGCGCTCGAGCACGGCTCGCGCACCACCGCGATGCGCGCCATGGGCATCCGCAAGTGGGTCGACACGACCAACCGCAGCACGCGTTTTCCGCCGGGAACCGATCCCGGGTTCTTCGACTGGTACGCCGATGAATTCGCGAAGAACGACATCGACGTTCAGGTCCGCATGTCGCGGCTCGTCAACGAAGCCAACGCGATCGGGTTGCTGCCGCGCATCCATGCGCCCGTGCTCGGACTGTATCCGACGGCGGGACCGATCACCGACGCGGAACAGGAAAGGCTGCTGCTCGCGAACCTGCCGCAGGCGCGGCTGGTTCATCTGCCCACGGGCTATCACATGATCCACCATATTGCGCCGGCAACCTGCGCCACTCACGTGCTGCATTTCATCGCGCAGCACGATGGCGTGCCGTGCAGGGAAGCGTAGCGGCGGGCGCAGCTACGGCCGGCGATCGAATAGTCGGATGGACGCAGACAGGGCAGCGGGCGCAGGCGTGCAAGCCACTGTGTTCGTCACTGGCGCAACCGGCTACATCGGCACGCGGCTGGTCCAGGCGTTGCTCGAGCGTGGGCATGCAGTGCACGCGCTGGTGCGTCCCGGGTCGGAGGCGAAGCTTCCCTCCGGCGCGCTCGCGGTGATCGGTGACGCACTGGATGCCGCAACTTTCGCTGCGGAGATTCCGGCCCGCGCGACCTTCGTGCACCTGGTCGGCACGGCGCATCCCAGTCCCGCCAAGGCGCAGGAGTTCAGACGCGTCGATCTCGCGTCCATACACGCGGCGACGATGGCCGTGCGCGAGCGCAGCGTGCGGCATTTCATCTACGTGAGCGTCGCGCATCCGGCGCCGGTCATGCGCGCCTACATAGCGGTCAGACAGGAAGGCGAAGCGCTGGTGAAGCTGACCGGCATTCCGGCGACGATACTGCGGCCGTGGTACGTGCTGGGGCCGGGCCACCGCTGGCCGTGTGTGCTGGTCCCTGTATACGCGCTGATGCGGCTGTTGCCCGCGACGCGCGCAACGGCGGAAAGACTGGGGCTCGTGTCGCTGGCAGCGATGGTCGCTGCCCTCGTGCGGGCAGTCGAAGCTCCGCCCCGCGCAGGCGCGCGCGTTGTCGAGGTGCCCGACATCAGGCGCGCGCGGTTTTGATACTCTCCGGACTTGCATCGACTCACGCATCATGACATCCGCCACTATCATAGCGACCGTCCGTGCCTGGCTAGCCGCGGCGCGGCGCATCGTCGTGCTGACGGGTGCGGGAATATCGACCGACTCGGGCATACCGGATTTTCGCGGGCCCGCCGGCGTGTGGACGCGCAACCCGCGGGCTGAACGCATGTCGGACATTCGCTACTACACCGCTGACCCCGAGGTGCGCAGGGCTTCGTGGCAGAGCAGGCTCGCGCATCCCGCCTGGTCGGCCAAGCCCAATGCCGGTCATTTGGCGCTGGCAGTCCTCGAGCGGCGCGGCACGCTGCATGCGCTGATCACTCAGAACATCGACGGCCTGCACTTGCGCGCCGGCAACAGCCCCGAGAAGGTGTTCGAGGTGCACGGCAACCTGCACCAGGCGATATGCCTGTCGTGCGGCTGGAAAGGCCCGATGCAGGACGTGCTCGCCCGCGTGCGGGCAGGCGAGCAGGATCCGCATTGCGAGAAGTGCGGCGGCATTCTCAAGAGCGACACGATATCGTTCGGCCAGGCGCTGGTTCCGGCAGTGATCGAGGGCGCGATGCGCGCGGCGCACGAGGCGGACGTGCTATTGGCGGTGGGAACCAGCCTTAAAGTGTTTCCGATCGCCAATGCCGTCCCGATAGCGCAGGCCGCGGGCGCGCGCATCGTCATCATGAACGCGCAGCCGACACAGTTCGACGCCATCGCCGACGCGGTGCTCGACGGTTCGATCAGCGATGAGCTGCCGCAAGTCGTAAACGGCGGGAATTAAGGAACGTCTGAACAAGGGGGCGATGCCCCCTTGTAAATCCCCTAAGTCAGGGGAAGCTGTAACTCGTGGAAAGGCTTAATCAGAGCTTCCTTAACGCGATTCATTCGACGCTCACCTTGAGGTAGGTCGAGCGCCCGCCATCGGCGGCGATCGTGGTGCCGGTCACCATGCGCGATTCGTCGGACGCGAGAAAAACGGCGATCGCGGCCATGTGCTCGGGCTCGCCGACCGAG
>JBKJZR010000316.1:0-7769 GCA_046715035.1 Burkholderiales bacterium
GGTTGCTTTTTTGGATTAGCGAAATGCCGAAAATAGCCGAGATCGAGGGCACGCCCAACCCGAACGCGATGAAGTTCATCCTCAAGGAGCCGCTCACCTGGGGGATAACGCGTTCGTACGACACGGCCGAGCAGGCGAACGGCGATCCGCTCGCTGCGGCGCTGTTCGACATCGAGCACGTGACCAACGTGTTTTATGTCGATCACTGGATTACGGTGACGCAGGACGGTGGCGCCGACTGGCAGGAGCTGATGCGCAAGCTCGCCGAGCCGATCCGCGTGGCGCCGGCGGCGGATCAGCAGTCCGCGCAGCTCGCGAGCGCAGCGGCGGCACCTGTCAGCGAGCTCAGCCCCGAAGATCAGCAGCGGCTCGATAAGATCAATGCCGTGCTCGACGAGCAGGTGCGCCCGTATCTGCAGGGCGACGGCGGCGATCTGTACGTGCTGGGACTTGAAGGCAACAAGCTGACCGTGCATTACCAGGGAGCCTGCGGCAGCTGTCCGAGCTCGCTGTCGGGCACGCTGGCCGGCATCGAAAACCTGGTGAAGTCTATCGAGCCGGATATCGAGGTCGTCGCGGTCTAGCAGCCTGCCGGACTTTGATTCAATCGGAATCGCAGATTAGCGCGCTTAAGAATAACAAGTTTTTCCTCGTCGGCACGAGGCGGCGCTGAAGAAGATCCTCGTACTCTGTCCTACACCGCGCGAGTACCGAGAGCTGCCTGCGCTTGCGCAGGCGCTCGGTTGCGAACTGGTTTTCGATGACTTCGGCGGCGATTATTTCGATGGGTTCCTGGGGAAGAACCCCAGGAACGACGTCGCGCATCTCGATATTCTCGCCCTGATCGAAGCGACGCTGGCTCGCTACCGGCGTTCCGGCTTATCCGGAGTCACGTCCGGAGTCGGTTATCCAGGAATGAGTGCTGCGAGCATCATCGCCAAACGGCTTGGACTGCCAGGACCGAGCCCGGCAAGCGTCATGTGTTGCGAGCACAAGTACTATTCGCGCGTGGCGCAGAAGCGCCTCGTTCCGCACGCAGTTCCAGCCTTTCAATTGCTCGATGGCGGGAATGCGGAAGCCGCCAATGAGGTCACGGCTTTTCCGGTATTTCTCAAGCCGGTCAAATCGTGCATGTCGATCAACGCGCACCGGGTTGATGACCGGAATCAGCTGCGCGACATCGCAAAATCATCCCTGTTGCCAGAGGGTTTCATCAGGCCGTTCAATGACATGTTGAGGAGCTACACGAGCTTTGGGCTGCACGCTTCGTATTTGCTGGTCGAGTCGCTGCTGGAGGGGTTCCAGGTCTCGCTCGAAGGTTACGTGTTTGACGGTCGCGTTCATGTGATGGGCATCCTCGATGCGCTCATGTTTCCCGGGACCATTTCATTCAGGCGGTTCCGCTACCCATCGCTTCTGCACGCTGACGTCCAGGAACGAATGAAGCAGATAGCGCAATGCCTGCTGGCCGGTATCGGCTACGACGGCGCGCTTTTCAACGTTGAAATGTCCTACGACCCGCGCACCGATCGGATACACATCATCGAGGTGAATCCGAAGATCGCTTCGCAGTTTGCGGACCTGTTCATGAAGGTGGACGGACAGAGCGCCTATACGGCGCTGCTGCAGATTGCCGTGGGCGAGGAGCCCACTTTCAGGCATAGGGAAGGCGACTTCAAGACGGCGGCCAGCTGCGTCCTGCGCACGTTCACGGACAGGAGCGTCATAGGCATTCCGTCAAACCAGACGCTGCGCGAGCTCGTGTCCCGATACCCGGATGCGCGGATCGAAATCCACGCCGCTCCCGGCAAGCGGCTCTCCGACCAAATGCAGGATGCACGGAGCTTCCGCTACGGGCTGATCAACATCGGCGCCAGCTCCGAACCGGAGCTCGAGCGGAAATTCGCGCATATTCAGAGCCGTCTCGACTTTCAGTTCGCTCCGGTGTCGACCGAGGCAGGCGCCAGCGCTGCGTAGACCCCAACGTGACGGTGAGGAAACGCGTATTGCTGACCGTCAATCCTCTCCTGGTGGCGGGCGGGCGATCGATGACTCAGCGGTCGCTGGCCACTGCCCTCGACCGGCACGCCGATCTTCTGCTTACGCCTGCGGGTGATTACGATTTTGCCCGTGGGCTCGTGCGTGCATACCGGCGCATCAGCGGGGGCAAGTTCGAGGAGGTGGGCATGATTGCCCCAGCGGCTGACTTGTGGATTGTTTACAGCGATGGCTACTACCTCGATCATCGCGCCCGCGGTTTCGCCAGGCGGCGCGATTTCTTTCGCGCGCAGATCGATTTTCATCAACGGCAGCTCGAGGCCGGTAATGTGGGGCGCGTCGTCAACGAGCCTGCCGTCGAAGTAAAGACCCTCAAGAGCTGGTTGGCAAGTCTGGACTCGACCGAATATGGCGTCATCCCAACTCGCCTCTTTTCCGCCATCGAAGAGGTGTACGCGCTCCAGAGGGACGCAGGGGCGATTGTCGCGAAGCTCGATTGGGGAGGCGCGGGCGGCGGAGTACACAGGCTCTTGAGCGAGCGTGAAGTGCGTCGCTTCCAGCAGCGGCTGGCCGCGGACGCAGCACATGACCTCGGCGATTATTGTTTTCAACCCTATTGCCCCGGTGACGAGAAGCGAATGTGGTTTGCAGGAGGGCGGTTTGTCGCCGGCGCGCAGTGGCACGGGTGCAAGACGCCGTGGTCGGGCCGCGCTGATGATTACGCTGTTTATCCGTACCATAGCGCCGGCGTCGAGGGTTTTGCCGCCGACCTTGAAGCCGCCGAGCGGCTGTGCGGGCTTTGCGGGTTGAACGTCGGCTCCATCGACTTCATCGGCGCGCGTATCAATGAGATCAACGGCTGTGGAACGATCTTTACCGTGTATAAGGACTGGCAGTGCATAGTCGACGCACGGCCAGCATTGGTTCGGTATTTCGTTGATCTGCTGCAGACGCTATGACCGTTGGCAGTGGCACGGGGCTCAGGAGATCATCCCCCTGGACGTGGGGAGCCCTTCGACGCGCTCAGGACAGGCCCTTCGACGCGCTCAGGAGGCCCCCTTCGACGCGCTCAGGACAGGCCCCTTCGACGCGCTCAGGACAGGCCCTTCGACGCGCTCAGGACAGCGCCCTTCGACGCAGCTCAGGACAAGCGTCGAGCGCTGTCGTCCGCTGTCGCCATGTTCAATGGTTTGGGGACGCTGTGCTGCGGATGGGAAACCTTCTTCGACGCGATCAGGCGATCGAAATACTCTGCAACTTTGCGTCCAAACTGAGGCCCCTTGTTGGAGTAGTTGGCGAATGCGGCGGGATTCAGCAGCTCCGCCTCCATCAACACGGGACCTGCTGCGGTATCGATAAAATCGACTCTGCTGTAGTGCACGGGACATCCGAACGATGCGTACACCCTGAGTACGCTTTCGGCATAGGCAAGCTCGCTGGCGGTCGGCTCGTAAGCCGCGACCGTGCCTCCGAGCGACTCGTTGCAGCGGAATTCGTCAGGGTCATCGGGACAGGGGCGTTTAAGCACCGCATGTTGATACTCGAAGCCGAGGAACATCAGACTCTTCTCGCCGTCGCGGACGCTCGGCATATAGGCCTGCGCGATATACTGGTCTTCGATGCATGCGATTCGACGCAGGTCATCCGGGGTGCGCGCCAGGATTACACCGTTGCCCCGTTCGCCGAGCATCGGCTTCAGCACGAAACGTTCGCCCGAGGCGAGGCGCCGACCGATTGTTTCATCCACGCGATAGGTGGGTATCACGCGCACGCCGCTGCGCTGAAGCTCCCATAGATAGGCCTTGCCCAGATTGTGCCTGATCGTTCTGGGGTGGTTGATCACGAGCGGGCAGGCGCTCTCGAATATGTCGACCATGCCGAAGAATCGCGGGAGATCCGCGTAGAAACCTTCCATCTGATACACCCAGACGAGGTCGATGTCCTCGAGCGGCACAGGTTCGACGAACCGTTTTGCGTTGTCGTGAAACATGCGGTCGAACTGTCGTCCGTCGAGATCGTTCCAGTTGACGAAGAACACGTCATGCCCCAGGGATTCGAGACCAGCCGCCCACTGCAGGCAGTCATGCTCGTCGACTTTGTAGGTGACTCCAAAATGGTTCGCCCGCGTTGTCCGCGTCTCCTCATTCATGGTCATCAGTATGTTGCTCATAGCGGTTGGAAAGCGTAACAGAAAACACGCTTCACCGAGATCGGAGCCGAGTCCGATGAGCGGGATGCGACGCGCTTGCGTTGCCCGCCGAATCGCAGTCGAGGTGAGCGAGCCTGGGTCACGTGAGCGCGACGAGGTCAGCGGGGGTAGCCGACCATGGCGAATTCAGGGTATCGTTGGCAATGCGAGCGAGCAGCGCGTGCGGTAAATATCGAGACCAGATTCAGCGAGGACGAGGAGGTTCGGAAATGGCCAGGCGCTCATTGCGTTGGTTGAATCTGGTCGCAGCATGTCTAGTCTGTGGTTGGGGATTCGCTGTTGCGGCCCAGTACCCGAGCCGACCCATTCTCGTGGTTGCCCCGTTCACCGCCGGCGGTGATTCCGACCTCGCCGCGCGCAACGTGGCGGCGATGTTTCCCAAGTACACCGGGCAGAACGGCGTGGTCCTCAACAAAGTGGGCGCGAGCGGCGCGATCGGCTCGGAGTACGTCAAACGCGCCGCGCCCGATGGATACACGCTGCTGCTCGCGCGCGTGGGCTCGCAGGCGGCGCTGCCGGCGCTCAAGCCCGACCTCGGCTACAAGTGGGACGATTTCACTTTCCTGGGCCTGCTCGAGCTCAACCCATACGTGTGCGCCGTGCGCGGCGATTCTCCGTTCAGGACGTTCGGCGATCTGGTCGAGGGCATCAAAAAAAACCCCGGCAAGCTCAAGTACAGCACCGCGGGGATCGGCACCATCCACGAGATGGGGCCGCAGATGCTGTTCGATATCCTGAAGGTCGGCAAGGAGGCGGCGATCCAGGTGCCCTACAAGGGCGGCGGCGAAGCGTCGGTCGCGCTCGTGTCCGGCCACGTCGATATCAACTGCACGAATCTCGGCACCGCGCTCGGCTTCATCCAGTCAGGACAACTGCGTGCGCTGATGACGACCACCCCCGAGCGCTACAAGGAAATCCCCAATGTGCCGACCGCGAAAGAGGTCGGATTCCCGCAGCTCGAGCGCATCATCGGCTGGAGCGCGCTTTTCGGCCCGCCAGGGATGGACAAGAAACTGGTGAGCTACTGGGGCGCCACGCTGCAGAAAATCGCACGCGACCCGCAGTGGGTAGGCGCGACCGAGAAAATCGGCTCGCTGCCGCGCATCCTGCCGCCCGAGGAAACCGCGCGATTCGTCAAAGAGCAGTTCGAGACCTACGACCGCCTGGGCAAGTCGATCGGTCTCGTGCTCAAGTAGGCTCGTTGGGCGCGATTTGCAATACCCGTGTGTGACCGCGGCGCGGCGCAGTCGGCGCGTCGCTGCTCGAGCTCCAGCTTGGAAACCCGGCAGGCTGATATCGCCGTGATTGCGCGGCGCGGCCCCACCGGTAGGCGATCATCGATACCCTGACTCACGCCCTGAGCGGCGCGCTGCTCGCGCGAGCCACTGCACCGGCGGCTCCCGGCCCGTCCCAGCTCTCGACCCGGGAGAGGGTTGCCGTTGGGTTTTTTGCCGCCGCTTTCCCGGACATCGATGTCGTCGTCTCCAACGTGTCCCCGCTCGCGTATCTCTATCACCACCGCGGTGTCACGCATTCGCTGCCGATGCTGCCGTTGTGGGCCGTGCTGCTCGCGCTGCTGTGCGCATGGGTGATACAGCGCGACCGGTCGCGCTGGCGCGCCTATGCGGGCGTGATCGCGCTCGGCATCGGCGCGCACATCGCCGGCGATCTGATCACCTCGTTCGGCACGATCGTCTTCGCGCCGTTCTCGGACCGTCGCTACGCATGGTCGACGACGTTCATCATCGACCTGTGGTTTTCCGGAATCATCGTCGCGGGCCTGCTCGCATGCGCCGTGTGGCGGCGCACGCGCACGCCGGCGATCCTCGCGAGCTGCGTGCTCGCGGGCTACGTCGGCTTCCAGTATCTGCAGCAGCAGCGTGCGATCGAGTTCGGGGAGCGCTATGCGCGCAGCGCGGGCCTCGTAAACTACGCGGTGAGTGCGCTGCCGCGGCCGGTGTCCCCATTCAACTGGATGGTCGTGGTGCAGGAGGCGGAGCGCTATCACTACAGCCTCGTCAGCCTCTCGCGCACGGTCGTGCCGACGCTGCCTGCCGACGCGGGATTCATCACCCGGCTCGGCGCGCCCTACATGCCGCTTGCGTATGCGGTCTGGCTGCAGACCCCGCGTTTCGGCGCACGCCCCGATGAGCAGCCCCTGGTGCGCGCCGCATGGGATCAGCCCGAGTTCGAATTTTTCCGCTGGTTCGCGGCCTACCCCGCGCTGTACAGAGTCGATCGCGACGACCTCACGCAGTGCGCGTGGTTCGAGGATCTGCGTTTTCTGACGCCGGGCCGCTCGTCCACCCCGTTTCGCTACGGGATGTGCCGCGCGCAGGACGGTCAGTGGGCCGCCTACGAGCTGACCGGGGACGAGCGGCGGGCGCTGCGCTGAGGCAGGGGCGGGCGCTGGGGCGCCGTCGCTGCGCCCCCACGCGGCCGGAAATCGCCATATCGCTTGCTTGCTTTGCGCGGCCGATCGCAGAGCGAAATACCGCTTGCACAATCGATTCCGTAAGCGTCTGATGACGCGTATGGCGCTGCAGCTTTCGGGGAGCGGCGAATGAAACCCGGCTTACTCGCGGACTTCATGTTTCTGGGCGTGGCAATCATTCCCGGCACGTTGATCTGCAACGGTGCGATCGGGCTCGCGCTGTCGGCGTTCATCGTCTTGCTGATTGCGGCGTGCCTGTGCGGGTGGATGAAGCAGGTGCACGGCGACGGCGACGAAACGAGTCGCGATGGGGTCCGATCCGGGCGGCAGCCATACCCGCCGCCCACGTAGCGCCTCCGCGGCATTTTGCCGACGCGCGGCGCTACGGAGCGTCGCGACTCAGCGGATCTGGAAGATCGCCTCGACCTCGCAAGCGACGCCGCCGGGCAGCGAGTTCACGCCAAAGGCGGTGCGTGCATGCCGCCCGTTCTCGCCGAATACGGCAACCAGCAGATCGGAGGCGCCGTTGATGACCTGCGGCGGCTGCGTGAACTCGGGCGTGCAGTTCACATAGCCCGTCACCCGCACGCAGCGCACCACCCGATCGAGATCCCCACCGCACGCCGCCTTGACCTGGGCGAGCAAATTCAGCGCGCACAGCCGCGCCGCCTGCTGGCCTTCCTCGACGCCGAACTCGCGGCCGAGCTTGCCCACGAACTCGAGCTTGCCCGCGCGGCGCGTGACTTGTCCGGAGATGAAAAGCAGCCCGCCGACCTCGACGCTGGGGATGTAATTGCCGCCAGGCGCGCCGGGCGCGGGCAGGTCGAGGTTGAGTTCGGAAAGCCGCGCTGCGATGCTGCCTGGCATAGCTGGTTCCTTTCGCTGGTTTCGGTCAGTTGAAGAGATGCAACGCGCCGTCGAGACCGACGAAGTTGAGCGCGTGCGTGGCCCGCGCGCGCACCACCGCCTTAGCGCGATAGGCGATGCTGACACCGGCCTCTGCCATGAACTTCAGGTCGTTGGCGCCGTCGCCGATCGCTATTACCTGTTGCCTGCCGAGGCCGAGCTCCGTGCACGCTTGCAGCAGCGCATCGCGCTTGACCTGCGCATCGACGATGTCGCCGAGCA
>JBKJZR010000317.1:0-5972 GCA_046715035.1 Burkholderiales bacterium
GTGTACTTCGCGATCTCGGTGCGAATGAACGCGTCGAAGCTTTCGGTGCTGCCGCCGCCGATCTCCGTGCCGACTTCGACCAGCCGCTTGCGCACGCCGGCGTCCTGCATCGCCTTGTTGATGTCCGCGTTGAGCTTGGTCACGATGTCGCGCGGCGTGGCGGCCGGCGCGACGACGCCGTACCAGTTGGTCATCGCGAAACCCTTGAGGCCGGTTTCGTCGAGCGTCGGGATGTCCGGCAGCTGCGCGGCGCGTTTTGGCGTGGTGACCGCGAGCGCGCGCAGCCGCCCGCCTTTGATGTGGTCGATGACCGGCGGCATGGTGTCGAAGTTCATCGCCACCTGGCCGGCGACCAGGTCGACGATCGCCTGCCCGCTGCCCTTATACGGCACATGGATGATCTTGGTGCCGGTCAGCGTCATGAACAGCTCGAGCGCCAGATGCTGCGTGCTGCCCGTCCCCGACGACGCGCACGGCAACTCACCGGGTTTGGTCTTGGCGAGCGCAACGAGTTCCTTGACGGATTTCGCCGGTACAGACGGGTGCACCACCAGCACGTTGGGCACATAGCCCACGTAAGCCACCGACGCAAAGTCCTTGAGGGCGTCGTAAGGCAGCTTGCGGAAAGCGCTCGGCGCGATCGCATTTGAATTCACGTGACCCATCAGCAGCGTATACCCGTCAGGCGGCGCCTTCGCGACGAAGTCCGCGCCGATCGTGCCGGTGGCGCCCGCGCGGTTCTCGACGATGACCTGCTGTCCCCACCACTCGGATAATTTCTGACCGAGGACGCGGGCAACGATATCGGTCCCGCCGCCGGGGGCGAATCCGACGACCATGCGCACCGGCCTGGCAGGATACTGCTGCGCCCACGCTGCTCCCGCGGCGAGCGCCAGGACTGTCGCGACCAGTTGCGTGCCGGCGTTCATGAGCTCCTCCGATTATGCAATTGTTCGGCGCTATTCGCCGCGGATCTTCGCGGCTTTGACGACAGTCGCCCACTTCTCCAGCTCGCGCCGGATGAACGCTGTGAACTCCTCCGGCGTGTTGGCGATGATCTCATTGCCCTGGCCGGCGATATGCGTGCGCGCTTCGGGCGAATGCAGCGCTTTCACGATCTCGGCATGCAATCGCCGAATGACCGGCCGTGGCGTCCCAGCAATGGTAACTATACCCTGCCATGAGCCTGCCTCGAATCCGGGGTAGCCGGATTCCGCGATCGTCGGCACCTCCGGCGCCGCGGGGGAGCGGTTGGCGGTGGTCACCGCCAGCGCGCGCAGCCTGCCGCTTTTCACGTGCGGCATCGCCGGGATCATATTGTTCAGCATCAGCTGCACTTGTCCGGCAACGAGCTCGATCGTCGCGGGGCCGGAGCCTTTGTACGGGACGTGCACCATCTCGATGCCCGCCCGCAGCTGAAAAAGCTCGGTGGCGAGGTGCAGTCCGCTGCCCGTGCCGCTCGACGCGAACGCGAGCGCGCGCGGTTTCGCTTTGGCCAGCGCGACGAGCTCGGCGACGTTGCGCGCGGCGACCGACGGGTGCACGACGAGCATGTAGGGAGACGTCGAGAGCAGCGTCACCGGAGCGAAATCCCGGAGCACGTCGTAGTTCGGCTTGTTCGGCATCGACGGCAGCACGGCGAGCGTGCTGATCGACCCGAGCAGCAGCGTATAGCCGTCGGGCGGTGCCTTCACTGAAATTTCGAAACCGATGGCGCCCGCCGCACCGGGCCGGTTGTCGACCACGACTGTCTGGCCCATCGATTCGGAGATTTTTTGGGCGATCACGCGCGCCTGGACATCGTTCTGGCCGCCCGCGGTCTGCGGGACGATGAGGCGTATCGGCTTGTTGGGATAGTCGCTTCCACCCGCCGGCGCGGCCACGACGGGCCCGACCGCGCACGCGGCCGCGGCGAAGCACAGCAGTTTCATCTTCCTCCTTTGGCACAATGCACGAGTTGCCGCCGGTGCTCGCTGCGCGCCGAATTCAGGCAGCCACGCCGGCTGCCCGGGCTTTTTCGAGCTGGTACTCGCGGCCCGCGAGCATATCGTCGAGCGAGCCGAAGGCGTTCATGTAGTGGCCCTTGAAGCCCGCGGCTTCGACGCGCTTGAAGACGTGGCCGAAATCGAGGTCGCCGGCGCCGGGCTTGAGATGCTGCTCTTTGCCCAGGCGCACGCAGTCGGCCAGCCGCACCTCGCCGACACGCGAGAAATCGATGGCGTCGATGAAGCCGTCGACGCCATCGGCAACCAGGTGCGCATGGTTCGCGGTAAACGACATGCGCAGGCTTGGCGACTGGATGCGGTCGAAGTAATACATCCATTCCGCGACGGTATGCGCGAGGTAATGAACTTCGGCGTCGGCAGGCTCGTTGTTGAGATTCTCGAGATAGAGCACCGCCCCCTTCTTCTCGGCGTACTCGGTCATGCGCTGCAGGCGCTCGCAGCCGGCGCGCATCCGCATTTCGACGTCGGAGGTGAAGTGATAGCCGGCATGGACCACGATCCAATGCGCGCCGAGCTTGGGATAAATGTCGATATAGCTTTTGAGGTAGGCATCGACCGCCTCGGCGACAAAGGGCGAGTACTCCGCGACATTGACCGCCGAAAGCGTGTGCAGACCCAGCGTGATGCCGTGCTGCGCAGTGAGGCGGCGCACGCGCTCGGCGCGGGCGTCGTCGAATGTCGTGATCGCGTTGGCCGCCGTATCGAGCTGGATGTCGATGTAACGCACGCTGTTGCGCGCCGCCCATTCGATGCCGTCTTCAAGTTTAATGCGGCGGCCGAGGTCGGTGCCGATGCGCTCGCGCAGGCTCAGGGAGGAGTCGTTGGGCATGGGGCCTGATATCGTTTGGGACGGGGATTTGTTCGCTGCGGCCAGGCGGCAAACTCTACCATAGCGTCGGCTGACGGCCGCTCGGCCACAACTGCGGCGCGACAGGCGTCAGAGCAGCGGGATACCCGCAGACTTCACGACCTTGCCCCATTTCTCGGTTTCGGAACGCAGGTACGCGCCGAGGTCGGCGGCACTGCTGGAGACGGGTTCGAGCCCCTGCGCGTCGAACTTTTGCCGGATGTCCTGGGCGGCGAGCGTCTGGCGCGCGGTGCGGTTGAGCTTGTCGATGATCGGCCGCGCGGTCGCGGCGGGCAGGAACAAGGCGTACCAAGTGCTGTAATCGTAGTCGGGCACGCCGGACTCGACGAGCGTTGGCACATCGGGCGCAGCCGACGAGCGCTTGAGGGTCGTCACGCCGAGCGCGCGCAGGCGGCCGCTGCGCACGTGCGGCAGCGCCGAGGCGAAGGTGGAAACCATCACCTGTACCTGGCCGCCGATCAGGTCGGTCAGCGCGGGGCCCGTGCCCTTGTAGGGGATATGCACCATCTCGATCTTGAGGCGGTCTTTCAGCATTTCGCCTGCGAGATGGGTTCCCGATCCCGCGCCGGCGGACGCGAACGACAGTTTGCCGGGCTGCGCGCGCGCGTGGTCTGTGAACTCTTTCAGCGACCTGGCGGGAACGGCGGGGTGCAACACGACGATGTTCGGCTGCACCGCGACCATCGTGACCGGCGCGAGATCCTTCAGCGCGTTATACGGAAGCTGGCGGTACAGCCACGCGTTGAAAGCGAGGCTGATATTGCCGAGCAGCAGCGTGTAGCCATCGGGCGGCGCCTTGGCGACGATATCGGTGCCCAGCGTGCTGCCGGCCCCACCCCGGTTGTCGACGACCACGGGCTGGCCCAGCGCTTCGCTGAGCTGCTGGGACACGAGACGGGCGATGATGTCCGTCCCGCCGCCCGGTGCGAACGGTACCACGAAGCGGATCGGTTTGGCCGGATAGGACTGACCGCTCGCCGGGGCAGCGCCCATCGCCAGCGCCAGGCCCGTCGCGAGCCAGCCGAGCAGCGCGCGCAGTGCCGGCGGCATCACGTTCATGACGCTCATGTCGCCTTGCTTTGCCGCTTCATCCATTCGATGCGCACCGCTTCGCACTCCTGCTGCAGCACGCCGGTGATCACTTCGAGCTTGCGACCGGTGAACTCGAGAAAGGATTCGACCGTGTAGCGCCCCATATCGAGGCGGCCGATGCCGGCGTAACGGCCTCCCAGCACGAGGCGCGGCACGCGCGCTTCCTGCATCGTCCAGAAACACATCGGACAGGGTTCGAGCGTGGAGTAGAGTGTGCTGCCCGCGAGGTCCAGGGTGCGCAGGTCGGCGCACGCTGCGCGCAGGGCGGCGACTTCGGCGTGCGCGCTCGGATCGAAATCGGTGAACATCGTATTGCGGCCGCGCCCGAGGATTTTTCCGTCGC
The DNA here is from genome assembly GCA_046715035.1 of Burkholderiales bacterium. Taxonomy (GTDB): domain Bacteria; phylum Pseudomonadota; class Gammaproteobacteria; order Burkholderiales; family SG8-41; genus PALSA-1004. The sequence goes on from JBKJZR010000317.1 coordinate 4,310, forward strand.
GCACGATGATGGACGCGACCGGGCGGTTGCCCGCCGCCATGGCGGCGCGCGCATCGTCGAGCGCGAGCCGCATATAGGTCTCATGCTCCCCCATGCCTAGGCTGCCGCGCGCTGGCCAGTCGTCTGCACGCGTGTCTGCGTCAGGTATTCGAGCGCGGCGGCAACGCCCTTGTTGCCGTGCGCAATGCCGGCGAGCGTCAAGCCCATTTCCACGCCGGCGAGCGTGCCGCACAGCGTCAGATCGTTGAAATCGCCGAGGTGCCCGATGCGGAACACCTTGCCCGCGATCTTGCCCAGCCCGCTGCCCAGCGACATGTTGAAGTTGTCCAGCACGACCTTACGGAACTCCGCCTCGTTCTTGCCTTCGGGCATCATCACCGCGGTCAGTGCGCTCGAGTATTCGGTGGGATTCTGGCACAGGAGCTCGAGCCCCCAGCCGCGCACCGCCCGGCGCGTCGCCTCGGCGTGACGGTCGTGTCGCCTGAACACATTTTCCAGTCCCTCCTCCTCGACCAGCATCTTGAGCGCTTCGTGCAGTCCGTAGAGCAGGTTGGTGGCCGGCGTGTAGGGGAAGAAGCCGTTCTTGTTGGCCGTCAGCATCTCGTCCCAGCCCCAATACGATTTGGGAAGACGGGATGCCTGCGAGGCCTTGATCGCCTTGGTGCTGACCGCGTTGAAGGAAAGACCCGGTGGCAGCATCAATCCTTTCTGCGACCCCGCAACGGTGACGTCGACACCCCACTCGTCGTGCCGGTAGTCGATCGACGCCAGCGACGAGATGGTGTCGACCATGAACAGCGCCGGATGCTGCGCGCGGTCGATCGCCTTGCGCACTTCGGCGATGCGCGAAGTCACCCCGGTCGAAGTTTCGTTATGCACGACACACACCGCCCTGATTTCGCGCGCGGTGTCCGCGGCCAGCCGCGCTTCGATCGCCGCCGGATCCGCGCCGTGCCGCCAGTCGCCGCTGATGAACTCGGGCGCGAGCCCCAGTTTGGCGGCCATCGTGTGCCACCGCGTTGCGAAGTGCCCGGTTTCGCACATCAGCACCTGGTCGCCGGGCGACAGCGTATTGACCAGCGCCGCCTCCCACGCCCCCGTTCCCGACGCGGGAAATATGATCACCGGAGAGCGCGTCTGGAAGACCTGCTTGAGGCCGGCCAGCACCTCCTGGCCGAGTCGCTGGAATTGCGCACCGCGATGATCGATGGTCGCCCGGTCGATCGCGCGCAGCACGCGATCCGGCACATTCGTCGGGCCGGGGATCTGCAGAAAGTGACGGCCGCTGTGATAGGTCATGGATTGCTCCCGCGGGTGAGGTCCGATACTAACCCACAAAAGGCGTGAATTCAAACCCACATTATGTATACAACTCTGTTGCCACGAATAAAAACTTGTCGCACACTTCAGTATACTCGTTAATAACCAAACATATGCGAATCATTGTCGGTACGTATCCGACTGCGTATAATGCATACAAGTCCTAGCATCGAGTTCATGCATGACCTCCGCCACGCGGGTGCCCCCAGCCGGCCCAATCAGCCCTCCACCGCAAGTACCGCGGTTGCTCACCGCCGCAGTCGTGGCACAACTGCGCGACCGGATCGTGCGCGGCGAGCTCGCTCCGGGCGTCAAGCTGAACGAGCGCGTGCTCTGCGGCGAG
>JBKJZR010000318.1:0-7306 GCA_046715035.1 Burkholderiales bacterium
GCACGCACGGCGCAGCCCAGCACGCGTCCGGTGTCAGCAGCAAGCCCGCTCGGAATGTCGAGCGCGAGCGTGGTGATCCCCAGACCGTTGATGGTCTCGATCGAATGCGCGTGATCCCCTTCGAGCTCACGCCGCAGCCCGATGCCGAAGAGGCCGTCGATGACGAGATTCCAGCGCGCGCCGGCAGGTAAGCGGCCGAGCACGCTGCCCCCGCAGTCCAGCCATGCGCGGTGCGCCGCTTGTGCGTCGGCAGGCATCTTGTCGGGGTCCGCGCTGCAGATCACGTCGACTTGGTACCACCACGATTTCAGGTGGCGCGCCACCACGAACGCATCACCGCCGTTGTTGCCGGGACCGGCGACGATCAGTACGCGGCCGCCGCTCGCGGTGAGATCGCGCGCGATCTCGGCCGCTGCCAAGCCGGCGCGCTCCATCAATCCCGGCGGTGCAATGCCGGCGCGCGCGCGCGTTTCGAGCTCGCGAATTTCAGCGGCGCGATAGACCGGCACGAATGCGGATGGCTTGAACGTGATGGTTTCCAGATTTCATCTCAAGAATCAGCAACGGGATCTAAGCCGCGGATAAACTCAGATGGACGCCGATGAAGATCAAAAGCAACATCCAATTCATCGAGCCGCCGATGGACGCCGATACACGCCGATGAAAGTCATAGCACCACCCAATTCACGGTTTATTCAGTTCGTTCGTCCTTGCTCTTGATCTTATCGGCGTTCATTGGCGTTCATCTGCGGCTGATCTGTTCTTGATCTTCGGGTTGATCTTACCCTGTCAACGGCGTCGTTGGTTTTGCCCTATCTGTGTCTATCCGTGTTTATCTGTGGCTCGGGTTTTTGAGATCGCTTCTAGTGTAACGCATCGAGGCGCGATTTCGCGCTGCGGCAGTAGCGGCTTTCCGATAAAATCCTGCTTTACGGACATCGCGCACTTCATGCCGCAGTTCCTTCATTTGCGCGGGCGCAACGCCCTTTCCGAATTCCGCTTAAGCAAGCTCAGTCAGGTTGTGCACCTGCACGAGATCAGGCTGCCGGGTATCGGTGCCGAGCACTGGCACTTCGTCAGCGTGCGCCGCGAGCTGAGCGTTGCCGAGCGCGACGTGCTCGAGCGCATCCTGACGTACGGCCCGGCGGCGCAGTCCGTGTACGCCGAAGGCGAGCCGCTGCTGGTCGTGCCGCGCCTGGGCACGATCTCGCCGTGGGCGTCGAAGGCCACCGATATCGCGCACCAGTGCGGGCTCGACGTCGTCGAGCGCATCGAGCGCGGCACGGTCTGGCACGTCGGCGCCGTATCGGAACGCGATATCACGACCTTGCTGCCTCTCATCCACGATCGCATGACCGAGACCGTGCTGCGCGATTTCGCGCAGGCCGCACGCATGTTCGACCATTACGCGCCGCAACCGCTGCGATCGATCGACATCCTGGGCGGTGGCGTCGCCGCGTTGCACGAGGCCAATCGCGCAATGGGCCTCGCCCTGTCGGCTGACGAGATCGATTATCTCTGGCACAGCTTCGCGCGCCTGCAGCGCAATCCGACCGATGCCGAGCTGATGATGTTCGCCCAGGCCAACTCCGAGCACTGCCGTCACAAGATCTTCAACGCCGACTGGATGATCGACGGCGCACCCCAGGAGCATTCGCTGTTCGACATGATCCGCAACACCCATCGCCTGCATCCGCAAGGGACGGTCGTCGCCTACGCGGACAACGCAGCCATCATGGAGGGCGCGCGGGTGCGGACTTTTCAGGCCGCGGCCGACCACGGTTATGGCTACGCCGGGGGCGATACGCATATCGTGATGAAAGTCGAGACGCACAATCATCCGACGGCGATATCGCCTTTCCCGGGGGCCGCCACGGGCGCCGGCGGTGAAATCCGCGACGAGGGCGCGACGGGACGCGGCGCTAAGCCGCTCGCCGGATTGACCGGATTCAGCGTCTCCAACCTCGACATTCCCGGCTTCATCCAGCCCTGGGAGATAGGCGATGGTTCGCCTCACGCCTCACGCCTCACGCCTCACCGCACTTACGGCCGCCCGGCGCGTATCGCCTCTGCGCTGGCGATCATGCTCGAAGGCCCGATCGGCGCCGCTGCGTTCAACAACGAGTTCGGCCGTCCCAGTCTGTGCGGTTACTTTCGCAGTTACGAGCAGCAGGTCGCAGGCGAGATGCGCGGCTATCATAAGCCGATCATGATTGCGGGCGGCACCGGCACCATCGCGGCGCAGCACGCGCACAAGTGCGAACTCGGCGCGGGCGCTCTGCTGATCCACCTCGGCGGGCCCGGCATGCTGATCGGCCTCGGCGGCGGTGCTGCGTCGAGCATGCAGACCGGCAGCAACATCGAAGATCTCGATTTCGACTCGGTGCAGCGCGGCAATGCAGAGCTCGAGCGCCGCGCCCAGGAAGTGATCGACCGCTGTGTAGCGCTGGGGCGCGACAACCCGATCCTGAGCATCCACGACGTGGGCGCAGGGGGATTGTCCAATGCACTGCCGGAGCTCGTCCACGCGTCGCGGCGCGGCGCGCATCTCGACCTGCGCGCCATTCCCAGCGAAGAGCCGGGCATGTCGCCGCTGCAGATCTGGTGCAACGAAGCGCAGGAGCGCTATGTGCTCGGCATCGCCGCGGAAAGCCTGCCATTATTCAGCGCCATCTGCGCGCGCGAGCGCTGCCCATACGCGGTCGTCGGCAGCGCGACCGGCGATGGCCGGCTGGTGGTCGTGGATCCGGTCTACGCCAATCAACCGATCGACATGGAACTGGCAGTGCTGCTGGGCAAGCCTCCCAAGATGGTGCGCGAAGCGCAGCGTGCAGCAGCGCGACTGCCGGCGCTGGAGCTGGACGATGTCGAGCTTCGCGATGCGTGTATGCGCGTGCTGCGGTTGCCCGCGGTGGCGGACAAGACGTTTCTGATCGCGATCGGCGATCGCACGGTTGGGGGCATGACGGCGCGCGACCAGATGGTGGGACCGTGGCAGGTGCCGGTGGCGGACGTCGCGGTCACGCTGCTCGGATTCCAGGAGTATCGCGGCGTCGCGTTCGCGATGGGAGAGCGCACGCCGCTGGCGCTCATCGATGCGGCGGCTGCGGGCCGCATGGCGGTGGGCGAGGCGATCACCAACATCGCAGCCGCCCGCATCGCCGACTTGGGCGACATCAAGCTCTCGGCCAACTGGATGGCCGCAGCCGGTCACACGGGCGAAGACGCCGCGCTCTACGACGCCGTGCGGGCGGTAGGCATGGAGCTATGTCCGCAGCTCGGAATCAGCATCCCGGTGGGCAAAGACTCGATGTCGATGAAGACGACGTGGACGCAGGACGGTGTCCGCAAAGAGGTCACCGCGCCGCTGTCGCTGATCGTTTCCGCATTTGCGCGCGTCGCCGATGCCCGCGCAACGCTGACGCCGCAGCTGCGCACCGACTGTGGCGAGAGCGAGCTGATAATGGTCGATCTCAGCGGGGGGCTGTGCCGTCTGGGCGGCTCGGCGCTCGCGCAGGTGTACGGGCAGCTCGGCAACGACGCGCCCGATGTCGGCGACCCGGCGCTGCTGCGCGGGTTCTTCGGCGTCATACAGGCGCTCAGCGCGCAGGGCACGATTCTCGCGTATCACGATCGCTCGGATGGCGGGCTGTTCGTGACCTTGTGCGAGATGATGTTCGCGGGACGCACCGGGCTTACGATCGACGTCGCGCCGTTGACGAGCAGGCGGTCGCTACTCGAAGTGCTGTTCAACGAGGAGCTGGGCGCGGTGATCCAGGTTCGGCTAAAGGACAGCGCGGCGTGCCTGCAGGCGCTCGCCGAGGCCGGGCTGGGTGCGGCGTGCGCGCGCATCGGCGTGCCCGGCGCCGACGACCGGCTCGTGTTACGGGCCGCCGGCCGTGAAGTCTACGCGACAGGGCGCATCGAGCTGCAGCGCGCCTGGTCGGAAACCACCTTTCAAATGCAGCGCTTGCGCGACAACCCGGAATGCGCGCAGCAGGAGCACGACCGGATCCTCGACGCGGCGGATCCGGGGATCTCGCCGCGACTCGCCTTCGACCCGGCGCACGACGTGACCGCGCCGTTCATCGGCGGCAGCGTGCGACCGCGGGTCGCCATCCTGCGCGAACAAGGCGTCAATGGCCAGCTCGAAATGGCCGCTGCCTTCGACCGCGCGGGCTTCGACGCGGTCGATGTGCACATGAGCGACATCATCGACGGCCGTGTGCGCCTCGCCGACTTCCTGGGGTTCGCCGCGTGCGGCGGATTCTCTTACGGCGACGTCCTCGGCGCCGGCGAAGGCTGGGCGAAATCGATCCTTTTCAATGCGCGCGCGCGTGACGAGTTCGAGGCGTTCTTTCGCCGCGCGGACGCGTTCTCCCTGGGGGTGTGCAACGGCTGCCAGATGATGAGCAACCTGCACGAAATCATTCCCGGCTCCGCCGCGTGGCCGCACTTCGTGCGCAACAAGTCAGAGCAGTTCGAGGCGCGCTTCGCCATGGTGGAGGTGCTGCCGACGCCGTCGCTCTTTTTTGATGGCATGGCGGGAAGCTGGCTGCCGATCGCCGTCTCGCACGGGGAAGGTTATGCGGAGTTCGCGACCCTGGAGCAGCGCGCCGAGGCGCAACCGCTGGTAACGCTGAGATATATCGACAATCGCGGCGCGCCCACCGAAGCGTATCCGTACAATCCCAACGGCTCGCCGCTCGGCATCACCGGGCTTACCACTGCCGACGGACGGCACACGGTGCTGATGCCGCACCCCGAGCGCGTTTTCCGCAGCGTGCAGAACTCGTGGCATCCGCGGGACTGGCACGCGGACGGCCCGTGGCTGCGGCTCTTTCGCAACGCGCGCAAGTGGGTGGGGTAGGGTAGCGCAGGCGCCCCGCCTGCATCGGGTAAGCGGTTAAAGGATGGCAGGCGAGGACGCCTGCGCTACACGACGCCGGAATAGGCGCGACGTATCCGTTCCAAAAACAAAACGGCGCACCTTGCGGTACGCCGCACTATCTGTTTCGATCCAGCGCTTACTCGACCTTCGCTTTGGCGCGCAGTTCGGCGATGACTTTCTGCGCCGACTGGTTCTGCAGATGCTGCTGGATATTGTTTTTGACTTCCTCGTAGGAGGGCACTTTTGCGGGACGCTCGTCATCGAGCCGGATGACGTGCCACCCGAACGGGCTCTGCACCGGCGTTTCCGTCATCTGCCCTTTCCTCAGCTTGACGAGCGCATCGGCGAAAGGTTTCACATAGCGGTTAGGCGTACTCCAGTCCAGATCGCCGCCGCGCCCCTTCGAGCCCTGGTCTTCGGACTTCTCCGCGGCGAGCTTGTCGAAGCTCGCACCTTTCTTGATCTGCGCGATGATCTGCTTCGCGTCATCCTCCTGCTTGACGAGGATGTGACGCGCCTTGTACTCGCTGCCGCCCGCTAGCGATCTGGCGGCCTCGTACTCCTTCTTCATCGCTTCTTCGGTGATGGGGTGGGCTCTTATGTGCTCCCGCATGTAGGCGTTGATCAGCACGCCCTGGCGCTGAAACTCGATCTGCGCGGCAACCTCGGGATTCTTGTCGAGCCCTTTTTTGGTGGCTTCCTGCACCATGATTTCGCGCGCGATCAATTCGTCGCGGATGCGGCTGCGCAGCTCGGGGGAATCGGGCTGCCCCTGCGCCGCTGCATTCTTGACCATCATCTCGAGCCGGCTCTGCGGTATGGTCACGCCATTGACCTTGGCTAGCGCGCTCGTCGACTGCGCGGCGCAGGCCGAGGCGGCGAGCAGTGCCGCGATCGCGGCTACGATGAGTTGCGGGGTTTTCGTCAACTGCATAAGTCGTTTTCCTTGATAAGTGAAATTAAATTTCGTCGGGCGTATACGCCTTGATCGTCAGGGCATGGATTTCGCGCTCGAGCATGTCACCAAGCGCACTGTGGACCATGCGATGCCGCGCCTGGCTCGATTTGCCTTTGAACAGCGGCGAGACGATGATCAGCTGGAAGTGACCGCCGCCGCCCTGCGCGCCGGCATGGCCGGCGTGCTTTTCGCTGTCGTCGATCAGTTCTACGCTGTCCGGCGTCAGTACCGCGAGCTTTAGCTCGATCCGCTCCAGCGTATTCATGTGGCCAAGGCTCAACTCGGTCTCCTCGACGCGCGGTGGCAGACCACACTGCCTATGACCGTCCGGCGTGTCACTTGGTTTCCTTGCTGTCGACGTACTTTCCAAGCACGAAGGCCTGCAGGATGATGAATGCGAACATCAGGCCCATGCCGCCGAACAGCTTGAAATTCACCCAGTCGTTTTCAGAAAAATTGAATGCCACGTAGAGATTGAGCACGCCCATCATCCCAAAGAAGCCTGCCCAGCTCAGCAGCAGCTTGTGCCAGACGGGGTCGGGCAGGCTCAGCTGTTTTTCCATCATCGCGCGGATCAGGTTCTTGCCGAAGCCCATATCCGCGACGAGCAGCGCTGCACCGAACAGCCAGTACAACACGGTCGGTTTCCATTTGATGAAAGTGGGATCCTTCAGAAGCAGCGTGGCGCCCCCGAAAACCACGATCACTCCCAGGCTGACCCACAGCATATTGTCCACCTTGCGGCCGCGCAGGAGCACCCAGCCGATCTGCGCGAACGTCGCCGCAATGGCCACGCCGGTGGCGACGTAGATGCCATAAAACTTGAACGCGACGAAGAACAGGATGACCGGGAACAGGTCGAACAGAAATTTCATGCGGCAATTATCGGGCTTGCACGCGCCGTTGTCCATTTGCCGCGCAGGCTCTCCTGCGGCCGCATCGGGCGCTCAGTCACTCTTTGTCGAGCTTGAGCGATGCGGAATTGATGCAGTAGCGCAAGCCGCTCGGCGCTGGACCGTCTTCGAACACATGGCCGAGATGCGAGCCGCAGCGGCTGCACACAACCTCGGTGCGGCGCATGAAAAAGGTGGTGTCTTCCTCGGTCGCGACGTTGTCGCCCGTCGCGGGCTGCGAGAAACTGGGCCAGCCGGTTCCGGAATCGAACTTGTGGTCGGAACGGAAGAGTTCGGCGTCGCAGCAAATACAGCGATACACGCCCTTATCGTGGTTGTCCCAGTAGGCACCGCTGAAAGCAGGCTCGGTTCCCTTTTTGCGGGTTACCTGGAACTGCTGCGGCGTCAGCTGCTGTTTCCATTCCTGATCGGTTTTGACGATCTTGTCCGGCATGATGCACCTCGTAGCTCGTTGGTGGCGATTGCCATCGGCGTTGCGTAGCGTCTCTTCCCTCATTCCCAGTCCTTTTCCCGGGCACACGAGGAGTGTGCTCCCTCATCCCC
>JBKJZR010000319.1:0-4896 GCA_046715035.1 Burkholderiales bacterium
CTGTTGTAGGTCATGTCGTGCTTGATCGTCATGCCATCGATGCGCTTGCGCACCGCTGGCGCGAGCGTTTCCAGCGCGAGATACATATTCGCGAAACCGGTATCTCCTCCGCTTTGCGGCACTTCGAGCGCATGCAGCGCGCTGAACGACAGCGGGGTTTCGCGATAGGAATTGTCCGAGTGCCATACCACTTCGGCATCGCGCAGCACGCCGATCGCCTGCCCGTTCTCGAGCACGTTGGACACGACGACGACTTCTGGATGGTCGCGTGCCTTCTCGGCCCCCGTCTTGGCATAGGGCGCGAGGTCGAGCTCGCCGAATCGCCGGCCGAAAGCGATCAGCTCGGGGTCGCTCAGGCGCTGGCCGCGGATGAGCACGACGAGGTGATCGAGCCACGCGCGGTAAAGCAGGCCGAAGGCCGCAGCGTCGAGCGCGCGCACGTCGCCACAGCGCACTTCGGCACCGAGCGGCGCCGCGGCGGGAATCACCTCGACGCGTACTGTATCCGGTCCGGCAGCGTGAGGCTGCGCGCCAGGGGGCTGCATCGCCGCGCTCATTCCTGCACCCGCGAGTCGCGCAGCGAGTCCGCGTTGGGCACGAGCCCCAGCCCGGGCGCGTCGGGAATCTTCACGATGTTGTCCGCCGGACCGGGCGGGTTGACGAAGACCATCTCACCGAGCGCCTGCATGTCGAGGTGGAACTCGACGCGCCAGCCGTTCATCAGGCCGGCCATCGTGTGCATGTTGAACAAAGGCCAGCCGCCGCCGTTGGCGATCGGCAGGTTGAACGCCTGCGCCAGGTGTCCGACTTTCTGAGTCTCGGTGTAGCCGCCGTTGTAGCAGCAGTTGGGCTGCAGGATATCGACGGCCTGATGCTCGACGAGCTGCCGCAGCCGCCAGCGGTGCCCTTCGTTCTGCCCCGCCGCGATGGGGATGTGCGTCTGCCGCCGCAGATCGGCGAGCGCGCGCGTATCGTTCTGATACAGCGGCTCCTCGAACCACACCAGATTACAGTCCTCGACGGCACGGCACAGCAGCCGCGCTTCCACCGGGTTGAATTTGTAGTTGGCGTCCATCATGAGCTCGATGTCGGGCCCGATCGCGTTGCGCACGAGCCTGACCCGCGCCGCGTCCTCCTGCCAGCCCTTCTGGTCGACGCCCACCACCATTTTCAGCCGCCGGTGGCCGTTCGCGACCTGCAGCTTCGCCGCCGCGACGAGCTGATCGCGGTCGTACTCGTGAAACCCGAACGTGCAGTACGTCGGCGCCCAGTCGCGCGCCCCGCCGAGCAGCTGCGCGACCGTGCGTCCGGTCAGCTTGCCGTGTATGTCCCAGCACGCGATGTCGATGCATGACAGCGCACTCGAGATCACCCCGGTCATCGAACGTTGGTTGAGCTTCCACCACACCTTTTCGTGGATGGCCTCGGTGTCGCGCGGGTCCATGTCCCTGACGACCGGCAGCATTTCCTTCTCGAGTGCGGTAACAACGGCAAACGGCAAAAAGCCGCCTCCGGTCAGTCCGCAGCCGACGTATCCGTCGTCGGTCTCGACTTCGCAATAAACGATCCTGCGGTTAAGCGGTTTGGCGAGCAGCGGCACCGGCACGGCGTAGCGATGCACGGCAGCTTTGAGCGATTTTATTTTCACGTCATTCTCCCCGCGTGCTGCGGCTGACCTGAGGCCGGTCGAACCGGCGCGTCGCGGGTCAGCGCGTCATGCCTGCGTCGGGCCACCCGATGCGCCCGACGTATTCAGATTGCCTCCTCGCCGGGCTGGGGATCGAGGGCGCGCTTGCCGCTTGCCGCCAGGTACCAGTTCAGGATGTGCTCGCCGGTCCAGAACACGACGCCGGATTTTCTTTTCAGCTTGTCGATCACCTGCTCGAAGTATTTGATGCGATACGGCGTGCCGGAGATGTAGGGATGCACCGCGATCGACATGATCTTCGCGCGCGTTTTCGATTCTTCGTAGACGCGATCGAAATAATCCATGCAGCGCGTCACGAACTCGCTCGCGGGATGGTGCTGGACGATCATCATCGCGATGTCGTTGAGCTCGATGCTGTAGGGAAGTGACAGCAGCGTGCCGTGCTTGGTCTCGATCTCGCAGGGCTCATCGTCCACGGGCCAGTCGGCGGTGTACCTGATACCGGCCTCGGCGAGCAGGTCCGGCGTCTCGAGCGTCTCGGTGAAGCCGGGGCCGAGCCAGCCCACCGGCTGGCGGCCCGTGTATTCCCTGATGAGCTTCACCGTTTTGCGGATCGTGGCCCGCTGGTTGGGCTCGAGATGCAGCGGACGCTGGTCGTAGGAGTGGCCCATGAATTCCCAGCCGGCGTCGCGCGCCGCCTGCGCGATACGCGGGTAATCGGCGCAAACGCGGGCGTTGACGGAGAGCGTCGGGATGATCTTGTGCTTGTCGAGCGCTGCCTTGATGCGCCAGAAGCCGACGCGATTGCCGTACTCGTGCCACGCCCAGTGCGGAAGGTCAGGCAGCATGGTCACGCTGGTCGGCGGCGGCAGCACCTGGCGCGGCATCGCCCTGCCGATGTCCCATACTTCGACGTTGACGATCGGCCAGACGACGAGCCGGACTCCTTTGGGCAGCTTGAGCGGCGGACGATCGACGATCGCCGAATAGGGAAGGCGGTGCCGGGGTTGCACGGAGACTTTCGGTTGTTGTTTGCGGTCATTATAGGTCATCATTAGCGCGTACCTGCATGGGTTGGTCGGCGATTGCAGACGGTGTTTCATGCTAGGCTTATTCCCGCCACGGTAAGTTGCGAGCAGCTAACGAAAGAGAGTAGCGCAGGCGCCTCGCCTGCTCCTTCCTGTTTGCAGGCGAGGCGCCTGCGCTACAAAAGCCTGTCTATCGCACCGGATATCGGTCAGCAATTCGGCGCGCCAACATATGGGCACGGAGGAATAATGAAACCCCGTTACCGGCTCCTGCTGCTGGCCATGCCTCTGTGCGTGGCGGCATCCCTGGCACGCTCTGCCGCCTACCCCGAGAAACCGATCCGCATCATTGTGCCCTACCCGCCGGGTGGCAATATCGACATCACGGCGCGCGCGCTCGCCCCGGGGCTCGGCGAAGCGCTGGGCGCGCAGGTGGTCGTCGACAATCGCGGCGGCGCCGGCGGGACGATCGGCTCGGAGCTTGCAGCGAAATCCGCGCCGGACGGATACACGCTATTGCTCGGCTCGACCGGCACGCTGACCACCGCGCCCGCGCTGTATCCCAGGCTCGGCTACGATCCGGTCAGGGATTTTGCGACGACGTCGCTGGTCTCGGTCGTGCCGCTGGTGATGGTCGTTCATCCGTCGGTACCGGCAAAAACCGTCAAGGAATTTGTCGCGGTGGCCAAATCCCGTCCGGGAAGAATCACCATGGCTTCCGCCGGCAGCGGCACCACCAATCATCTCAGCGGCGAACTGTTCCAGGGCGCGACGGGCATCAAGATGATCCACGTTCCCTATAAGGGCAGCGGTCCGGCGCTGGTCGATCTCATGGGCGGACAAGTGGACGTGCATTTCGACCAGCTGTCGTCGGCGATCGGTTTTATCCAGGCCGGCAAGCTGCGCGCGCTTGCCGTAACCACGCTGAAGCGCTCGGCGCAAATGCCCGCGATTCCGACCATGGATGAATCCGGTGTGCCGGGCTTCGATGCCAGCACTTTCACCGGCATCGTGCTGCCCGCCGCCACCCCGCGCGAAGTCGTGATGAAACTTCACGCAGCGCTCGTCAAGGTGCTGCGCGCGAAGGCGACGCGCGACAGTTTCGCGCGCTTCGGCGCCGAAACGCTGGAAAGCTCGCCCGAGGAATTCGCGCGCTTCATACGCGAAGACCTCGCCAAATGGGCCAAGGTGATCCGCGACGCGGGAATCAAGCTCGACTAGCAACGCAGCGCAAACGCCTATTGCCGGTAGCAGCCGCCGCTGTCCTTGCGGCACACGAACGTGACGGTATTGGTGCCGGCGTTGATCGGAAAAAAGATATTGCGGTAATACACGTGATCGGGACGGCATTGCCCGTTCGCCGCGCCGTTGATGAGCGTATCGGTGAAGACCAGTCCGCGCAAGCCGACGTGGCGGCAATCGTCGTAGACGACTCCGAACAGGGTGAGCGCGAAAGCGTCGTCGCGGGCGCCGATCGTCCTGCTGTCGATACACAACAGCGAAAAATCCAGCTCCGGCCCCGACCCCTGGCGATAGACCTTGCGCGCGGCCTGCATGTCGATGCCGCTGAAATCCGGCGCCCGCGCGTAATGCTGGGCAATCTGCTGCACCCACGCCTCGAAGAACAGCGTGTCGCGCGTGCTGCGCCGGTTGAACGCCCGTTGCGTCTCGACCAGATCTGCGAGCTGGTCTGGCGTCGATGGATTTTCCGCGGTCCCTGCGAACGCGCGGAACGGCCGCACGTAGACGTCGTGCCAGGTTGCGAGGTCCGGCGCACCGCGCGGCGCGTATGCCGGATTCGGGCAGGTCCCGCCAGCCGCGGCTGCAGCGGCGGCTGCGCACGGCGCGACGCCTGCCGTCAGCGCTGCGGCGAGCATTACCGCGCCGCGTAATCCGGTGAGAGAAGATGTCATTCCCGACTCAAGTGTGCGGCGCGTCCACCACCGCGTTGACGAGCGTGCCGATCTTCTCGATATCGCATTCGATCACGTCGCCGGCATTCAGAAACCATTCGGGTCGCGACGGCGCCCCGCCGCCCGGCGAGCCCGTGGCGATGATGTCGCCGGGCATCAGCGTCATTTGCGACATGCAGGCAATCAGCGCAGGGATCGAATGGATCATTTCACTCGTCGTGCCTTCCTGCCGCACTTCGCCGTTGACGCGGGTGCGGATGCGCAGATTCATCGGATCGGGAATCTCGACTTTGGTCACCACCCACGG
>JBKJZR010000320.1:0-28009 GCA_046715035.1 Burkholderiales bacterium
ATTTTGGGCGTCAAGCGTGGGTACTGACCCAGATGGCGGGTGCAGATCCGCTGCAGCTTTGATCGCCGCAGCCAGCTCGTCGCGCAGTGGCCGGTTCAGCCAGCGCTTGTTGTGCGCGTAGGCTGCCGCATCGTGCTGGCTCAACGCGAGCGCAAGCGTTTGCGCAGAGCCCAACAACTCATCGGCCGCTACCACTTGCCTTACCAGTCCGCGTCTGAGCGCCTCGTCGGCGTCGACGAATCTTCCGCTGAGCACGAGATCGGCCGCGATCGCGCTGCCGAATCGGCGGCTCAGGATCGTGATGCCGGGAAAAGTAGGCATGCCTTTATTGATCTCGGGAAGCGAAAAGCGCGCCTGTTGCGCGGCGACCGTGACATCGCAGAGCATCGCCAGCATCATCCCGGCGCCGCACGCTGCGCCGTTGACTGCTGCAATCGACGGCTTGCCGAAGTCCAGCAGTGCGAAGAGCGTTGCGGCGAGCTGGTTTCGCCTTTGTGCGGCGTGTGCCTGCTGATCCCCGGGTACAGGGGACAGATCGGCTCCGGCCGAGAATGCGCGCGCGCCGGCACCGGTGATCACCACTGCGCGCACAGCATCGTCCGCGGCGCTCCCGGCGAGCGTTTGCTCAAGCTTCTGCAGCATCGCGGACGTTAGCGCGTTCGCTTTTTGCGGCACGGCGAACGCGAGCCACGCGATGCCTTCGCGGATTTCGATTGTGACTTCAGGTGGCGAGCTGCTCATGGCGCGATTATCTTTACGGGAGGGGCATCGACGTAGTAAATGTCCGGGCAAGCAAACCGGCCCCGACACCGCGATTGTATTCCTGACTGTCTCGTCGAGCATCTCTCCCACACGCTGCATTGCACTCCGGAACTGATTGCGCCAACATCGCCCTTCCGCATGAATTCGTCTCCGGCATTTCCCGACCTCACGCATTTCGTCGCGCCCCGCAGCGTGGGCGCGGAACGCCGGCGCAGGGTCTCGCCCGATCGGCTCCTTCCGATTGTGGCCGGCCGGATTCGGGCCTATCATCGCTCGGCGGCGGATGTTCGCGCCGCAACGGGAGGATTCGGAATGATGACTGCCAGTAAGCTCCTTGCCCGCGCTCTGCTGCTTGTGTCGGCGGCACTCGGTGCGGTTGGTCCGGCGCATGCCCAAGCGCCTGCCGGCGCGCCGACGTATCCGAACAAGCAGGTCCGGTTAATCACGACCTACCCCCCGGGGGGCGCCTCGGACATCATGGCGAGGATCATCGCGCATAAGCTCGGTGAGATCTGGGGCCAGATTGTGATCGTCGAAAACAAATCCGGCGCAAACGGATCGATCGGCCTCGAGTACGCCGCGCGCCAGCCGGCCGACGGCAGCTCGTTCGTAGTCGGCAATCTGGGGCCGGTGTCGATCAACCCGCTGATCACCAAAGTTCCCTACGACATGGCGCGTGACTTCCTTCCGGTCAGCATGGTGGCGATCGGACCGACCGTGCTGGTCATCAACTCGAGCTCGCCCGCCAGGAACCTGCTCGAATTCGTCGCGCTAGCTCGCGAGAAGCCGGGCACGGTCAATTTCGGCACCGCGGGCCCGGGTACTCTCGGTCACCTCGGCGGCGAGATGATGAAGCGCCTCGCGAAGATCGACATCGTCCACGTGCCGTACAAAGGCGGCATCCTGGCGATCCAAGACCTGCTGGCGGGGCAGGTGCAAATGGTGTTTGCGGATCCGCAGCCGATACTGCAGCATGTTCGCGCGGGCAAGGTGCGCGCGCTCGCAGTCACGGGCGGCAAGCGCTCGCCGGTGGTGCCCGAAGTGCCGACATTCGCCGAGGCAGGCGTGCCGGGATTCGTCGCGGAAAACTGGTGGGGTGCTTTCGTGCCGGTGGCGACACCCAAGCCGATCGTCGACAAGCTGCAAGCCGACCTGACCAGGGCGCTCGCCAGCGCTGACATCAAGGACAAGTTCGAAGCGATGGGTATCGAGGCCATTCCGAGCACGCCCGAAGTGCTGCGCGATTTCGTCCGGACTGAGACTGATAAATACGGCAAGCTCGTGCGCGAGGCGGGGATACGGGGCGAGTAGTATCCCGCACCTAGTGTCGTGTCCCGCAAGTTTCTTTAATAAGTGTCATCCCAGCGAACGCTGGGATCCAGGCGTGGCTCCAGATATCTGGATGCCGACTTTCGCCGGCAAGACGGCACTTTGTATTGCAAGTTATCAACGGGACATCACACTAGCGCAGGGACCTCGCCTGCGTAACCCGTCTGACTCGCAACAAACCGCTGTCAGGCGAGGGCGCTTGCGCTACGGCAGCGCGCGACTGCGCGGCCGGAGCGACGAAAAGACGCGGACTTACGAGCGCGCTTGAGCTGATGCCCGCGAACTTTCCCGACACCATTGCAACAGCCGCGCGCCTGATCGGGGCACGGAAGCTGTCACCGGTGGAACTCGTAAACGGGCTCCTGCAGCGGATTGAATCAATCGATCCCGTCCTCAACGCCTTCATCACCGTGACAGCCGAGGAAGCCATTGCCCAGGCCCGTCATGCTGAAAGCGAAATCGCGAACGGCCATTACCGCGGACCGCTGCACGGTATTCCTTTCGGCCTCAAGGACAATTACGAAACGGCCGGAATCCGCACCACGGGCCACTCGAAAGTCTACGCCAATCACATACCGCAAATAAACGCGACGGTCGTCGACAAGATGTATGCAGGCGGCGGCATTCTCCTCGGGAAGCTTGCAGCGCACGAGTTGGCGCATGGCGGACCGTCTTTCGACCTGCCATGGCCTCCCGCGCGAAATCCCTGGAACCCGGAGCACTTCACGGGAGGCTCGAGCAGTGGCTCGGCTGCGGCGTTGGCAGGAGGGTTGGTGCTGGCCTCGCTCGGCAGCGATACCGGAGGTTCGATCAGGACGCCCGCTTCCCTTTGCGGCCTCGTCGGAATAAAGCCGACTTTCGGCCTGGTGAGCCGCTACGGGGTTCTTGCCAACTCATTCAGCCTCGACCACTGCGGTCCTTTCGCGAGAACGGTCGAAGACTGCGCGCTGCTCCTCGCGGCGCTCGTCGGCTACGACGCCAGAGATCGCTCGAGTGTGCGCGGCCCCGAACAGGATTTCGGCGCGGCCTTGAGAACCGATCTCAGGGACGTGCGCATCGGCGTCGTCCGGCAGTTCGGGCACGAAGAAGCGGCGAGCAACGACGAACTGCGGGGCGCAACCGACGACGCGCTGCGCGTCCTGCAGAAATTGGGCGCGCGTTTGCGCGACGTTCGTCTGCGTTCGCTGCGCGACTACTTTGACGTCTGGACCCTGATCGAAGAGCCGGAAACTTTCGCGATACAAAGGCAGGCGCTGATCGAGCGCCCGCAGGATTTCGGTTCGGTATTTCTCGAGAGAACCCTGATCGGCTGCCTGATTCAGGGCGCCGACTATGTGCGAGCGCAGCAGGAACGCAGCCGCATGATGAGCGAAATGGAAATCGCTTTTGCGGATTGCGACGTGCTGGTGACGGCCGGGGCGGGGCCCGCGCCCAGGCTCGATCCCGGTCTCTCGGCGTGGCCGAGCCCGAATCGGTTCGTGCCGTTTGCGCTGACGGGAAGTCCTGCGGTCGTGGTGTGCACCGGTTTCAGCACGGCGGGCCTGCCGATGTCTCTCCAGCTCGTCGGCAGGTCGTTCGACGACGCAAAGCTCCTCGGCATAGCGCATGCCTACGAGCAGGCGACTGCCTGGTCTCAGCGGCGCGCAAGCATTTCGCCGGACACGCGTCCGGGGCCGATTCCGCATCGCGCTCGCGCGATTTCGGTGAGCGCAATGGACCGCAAAATCGTTGAGCTTTGCGCTCAATCGGCAGAGAGAGCCGGCTTGCGCCTTCCCGATGGACCGTTCGCGCTACTTTGCGCAGCGGCGCCGAGTCTCCTGGAAATGATCGATCGGGTGCGCTGCTCGCGTGAGCGCCCGATGGAGCCTGCCAACGTATTCATGTTTCCGCGATCAGTTTAGGCGAAAGGCAATACCCCGAGGGGCTCCTTATTGCATCATCTCAAGCGCCGTCGCCACGATGCGATCGTCAGCAATGCGGCACAGCGTCTCGAGCGGCTCCGAAAACGGAATCGGCGTTCGCGGCGCCGCGAGGCGGCGCGGCGCGGCCTTGAGGCTGCCGAACATCCGCTCCGCGATCTCGGCGACGATCTCACCGCCGAATCCGCCGACGCGCACCGCTTGATGAACGACCAGCAGGCGCCCCGTCCTGGCGACCGACTTGAAGACGGCCTCGCGATCCCACGGCCACAAGGTACGCAGGTCGATCACTTCGGCGCTGCGTCCTTGCGCGGCAAGCTTGTCGGCGGCGCTGACGCATACCGGCGCCATGCCTGACCAGGTGACGATCGTGATATCGCTTCCCTCGTGCAACAGGGCCGCTTTCCCGAACGGCATCGGGTCAGCCGCCTCGTCCACCTCGCCCGTGACCGTCCACAGCTCCTTGTGCTCCATGTAGATCACCGGATCATCGCAGCGGATGGCGGACTTGAGCAGCGCGTGGTTGTCGGCGGGTGTTGCCGGCGCCACGACCACCAAGCCCGGAATGTGTATCCACCAGGCTTCCGTCGACTGCGAGTGCTGCGCGGCCATGCCGTCGCGCATCCCGATCGGCTGCCGGATTACCGCCGGGACGCGCACCTGCCCGCCCAGCATGTATCTTACTTTCGCGGCTTGATTGACGATCTCGTCGGCCGCGCAGATTCCGAAATCGGCGTACCGCAGCTCAACCACGGGGCGCGTGCCGCAGATGGCCGCGCCGATGGCCGCGCCCATGATCGTCGATTCGGAGATTGGGGTATCGACGATGCGATGCTTGCCGAATTTCCGCTGCAAACCCAGATACTGGCCGGCCACCCCGCCTTCGGGTCCGAGATCTTCCCCGAGAGCCCAAACCAGGGGGTCGCGTTCCATCTCCTGCTGCAACGCAAGCAGCGCGGCCTGCGCATAGGTCATTACTGCCACACCGGCGCTCCCACATCCTGCACGTCCTCGAACAGCGTGTTCATGTCCGGCCACGGTGCGGCTTCGGCCGCGGCCACCGCCGCGTTGATGCGCACGGTCACTGCCTGACGGTCGGCTTCAATGGCCGCAGCGGGAACGCCCTGCGAGATCAGCCACGCTGCGGTGCGCGCAATCGGATCATCGGCGGTACCACGGGCAACTTCAGCGGGATCGCGATAGAGACCCTGATCCCATGCCAGGTGGCCGCGCCAACGATAGGTCCTCGCATGCAAAAACACGGGCCCGCGGCCGGCGCGCGCATCGCGGATGAGCCGCGCGGCCGCTGCGTCGACCGCAAGCAGGTCATTGCCGTCGATCGCTGCGGCGGGAATGCCGAATGCGGCCGCCCGCGCCAAGGCCCCCGGCCCGCCGGTCACGCTCGAGGTGCGCGTTTTGTCGGAGTAGATATTGTCTTCGCAGACAAATACGACCGCCAGATCGAAAATCCGCGCCCAGTTGAGCGCTTCGAGCATGGGGCCCCGATTGAGCGCGCCGTCGCCGAAGAAGGCGACGACCACACGGTTTTCACCGCGCAACTTGACCGCCTGAGCTGCGCCCACCGCCATGGTCACGCCGTCGGCGACCACGCCGTTCGCGCCCAGGATGCCGAGCGAGAAATCCGCCACGTGCATCGATCCGCCTTTACCGCCACAAACGCCGCCCGCCTTCCCGTACAACTCCTTCATCATGGCAACCGGATCGGCCCCCTTGGCGATGCAATGGCCGTGGCCGCGGTGATAGCTGCTGATGTAATCCGTTTGCAGCAGATTGGCGCACACCCCGGTTGCAATCGCCTCCTCGCCGATGTATTCGTGCACCGAGCCGCGCAGCTTGCCGTCTCTCCGAGCTTGGCCGGCAACCTCATCGAAGGCGCGAATCAGCAGCATGGTGAGCAGCATCCCATGCACCCGCTCGATGTGCGGGGCCTGCGATCCGGTCACTGTGTTTCCCTAGTCGGGCTCGACGCCCGCCGCCTTGAGGACCTTGCCCATCCGCGGGGTCTCGAGACTGATGAGCTCCAACACCCGCTCCGAGGTGGTGTGCGAAGTGAAAATGCCCAAGTCTGCATATCTCTCCTGCACGTCGGGCAATTTCATGATCTGCGCGAGATCTGCGTTGAGGCGGCTGATGATGGCGGCCGGCGTGCCTTTGGGCGCGAGCATGGCCCACCAAGTTTCAGGGATGGGTTCCTTCACGCCCGCTTCAAGCATCGTCGGCACGTCCGGCAGGGCCGGTGAGCGCCGCTCGCTGGTCACAGCCAAGGCCCGCAGCTTGCCGCCCTTGATCTGCGGCACGGCGGGCACCATGTCCGAAAACACCATGTCGATCTGGCCGCCCACCAGATCCATCACCGCCATTATTCCCCCCTTGTACGGCACGTGAACGATATTGATTCCGGTCGCGGACTTGAAGATTTCGCCGGCGACGTGCGCAGGGGTGCCCCTGCCGCCGGAGCCGAAATTAAGCTTGCCGGGCCGGGCCTTGGCGAGCGCGATCAACTCCTTGACGCTGCGTGCCGGCACCGTGGGATGGACCGCCAGTACCGGACCGGCCTTGGCCACTACGGAGATCGGTGAGAAGTCGTTTAACGGATCGAAGCCGAGGCGCTTATAGAGATGTGGATTGGTGACCAGGGCGGCGTTGCTGCTCATCAGCAGCGTGTAGCCGTCGGGCGCCGTTTTCGCGGCGATTTCGTGGCCGATGTTGCCGCCCGCGCCGGGACGGTTCTCAACGATCACCTGCCGTCCCAGGCTGTCGGTGAGCTTTTGCGCCAGAATGCGGGACAGCACGTCGGTGGTGCCCCCGGGTGGGAACGGCGCGATGAAACGCACCGGCTTGTTCGGGTAGCTCTGGGAATGCGTGGCCCCGCTCGAAGCGAGCGCGAGTACGACGGCAAAAGCGTTCAACGAAGCTTTCATGATCCGTCCTCTGGTGAGCCGGCTGCTGTTGCACCTACAGGTACGGCTCGCATCGAGTCTACCCTGAGCGCTGGCGCCCGACCAAAAATAAAATAATAAACAGGGTTGATCTGACCCGATTTGCTCCTTTGTCGTGCGCTGCGGAGCGGCTGCTCTCGCCCCTTGACGACGGCATATCGCTGCCCGACCATAGCGAAGGAGGAGAGGAGGAAAGCAAAGATGAAAAAGCCAGCTCTCGCGGGCGTTCTTTTTCTCGCCGCGGCGATGCAATCTGTCGCGCTCTGCGCTCAAGATTACCCAACGAAGCCGCTGCGCGCGATCACGGTGTCGGGCGCCGGCGGCGCCGGCGATTTCATGCAACGACTCGTGATAGAGCGCTTAGGCCAGGCGCTTGGCCAGAACGTGGTCATCGATTACCGTCCCGGCGCGAATGGCATCGTCGCCGCTACGCTTGCAGCGGACGCGGCCGCCGACGGCTATACGCTGTTCATCTCGAACGTCGGTGCGGTGGCGATCAACCCCGCACTGTACAAAAAGCTGCCCTACGATCCCCTGCGCGACTTTGATCCGCTTACGCTCGCGATCACATCGCCGATCGTCCTCGTCGTCAACAACTCGGTGCCCGCGAACACAGTCAAGGAACTGATCGCGCTCGCGAAGGCGAAACCGGACACGCTGACGATCGGCTACCCTGGCAGCGCCGGCATGCTCACGGGTCACATGTTTTTGCAGATGGGCGGCATCGATCTCGTGCAAGTGCCTTACAAAACAGTGCCGGGCGCGATGACCGATCTGATCGGCGGCCGCATTCAGATCTATTTCGCCGCGGCCAGCAACGCCGTGCCCCAGATCAAGGCGGGCAAGATCAAGGCGCTCGGCGTGACCACGGAGGCGCGCGCTGCCGTCTTGTCGGATGTCCCGACGATCGCGGAGGCCGGGCTTGCGGGCTTCCGATCGGACTTCTGGTTTGCATTTTTCGTGCCTCGCGGCACGCCGGGCGGATTCAGCTCGCGCCTGAGTCAGGAAATAATAACGGTACTCAAGAGTCCCGATGTGCAGGAGAAGCTCACCGCACAGGGCGATGTGATCATTGCGAGCACACCACAGGAACTGCGCGAAAGGCTCAAGAGCGATATCGCGCGTTTCCGAAAAGTCGCCGAGCAGGCGAAGATTCCACTTCAATAGAGCTATAACGACGCACTCACGAAAGGCGCTTCGCAGCCGCATCCTTGGCTGGTGTCCTTCCAGCTTCTCAGCGCACGACGAGGTGAGGGTGCCGGCCGATGCATCCTCGAGCGCCTGGGCGTGTGGCCGCCGCGGTCGATGCCACGAAGTCCGCCACTGGGTCCCGCGCCTGGCCGGTGCACGCCCCTGCCGCTCACCTACCGCCCGGTTCCCGACATCGCAGCGCAGGGTGGCGCCCCCGCGCTTGCGTTGGCGCGCCAGGTGACTGCATAATTTGCCGCAACGTGCGTTGCGAAGCGCCCGGCAGCGCTGGAATCGGACGGTGGCACGCGCGGGCAACCTCGAATCGCGCACCATCGGGCGCACCGAGCACCGATCCGGCATCACTGCAGCGTTGCATTGGCACACAACGCCGGCGACGGGCGCATTGATTTGCCGATTTCGTGAAGGTCAGGCCATGGCATCCTCACAGCGGGTAGCCCGCGACGCCGCCGGCGAGCGAACCCGCTACGAAGACATCACGATCGGCTGCGACATCGGCACGCTCGAGTGGCGTTTCGACGAAGCTGCGATCGCCCGCCTCTGCGAATCCGACGACGATTTTCACGAGTGGTACTCGGTGGAGTCGCCGTACGGCGGCGTCATCGCGCCGGTGTTGATCAGCTATCCCCCTGTGCGCCTGCTGTTCTCGCGCAAGTTCAACGTGCGAGGCCTGTTCTACTCGTACGAGGTGGAAAGCTACGCGCCGCTCAAGCCCAACGTCACGTACACCATCAGTGGGCGCATCTGCGACAAGTGGATCAAGCGCGAGCGCGAGTACGTGCAGTACGAGGCAACCTGCTACGACCCGCAAGGCAACAAGATCTTCTACACGCGCAGGGCCCACGCCCTCGATTACCTGACCCGCGATGTGCCGAAGGAGGCCACCGGGATCGACAGCGGCGCCGGCGGACGTCTGCCCGACGCTGAAACGCCACCGCAGGAGCAACGATGATCTTTCAGCGCGGCGTCGACATCGGCTGGGAATTGCCGCCGTTCTCGCGCCAGATGAGCTTGCGCCAGTTCGAGGAGCGCCACCCCCTGCTGTATGGCGAGGGTGCCTGGCCCCACAAGAATATCCATTCCGATCCCGGAGCCGCGCGGGCCGAAGGCCTGACCGAGCCGGTGGGATCGGCGCCGACGTTTTTCGCGATGATCACCCGCGCCATGATGATGTGTTTCGGCGAGGGTTGGATCGTCGGCGGCCGCACGTCGCTCAAGATGATCAAGTCGGTCTATGCGCGCAATTTCGTGACCGCCAAAGGGCGCTTGCGCGAAAAACAGCACGAAGGCGTCTCGGTACGGTACGTGTTCGACGTCTGGGTGGAGAACGAAGAGCGTCAGAAAGTCGTCGTCGGCACGGCCAGTGCGCTGGTGCCCGCCGCCATTGACAAGCGGTGACCGTAACGCAAACAGCCCATTCGCCGATGCGCATCATCAGCCTGTCCCGCGGCTCGGTGCCGTGCGAATTCGCCACACGCCTTGCGGTGGACGCGGGCATGCAGGTGATCAAGGTGGAATCGGCGGATGGCGATCCGTTGCGGGCGCGTCCCGGTCATCTCTTCTCGTATCTCGCCGCCGGTAAGCAAAGCGTCGCGCACGCGCAGCACGATCTCGCTGCCACGCTGGCGTTGCTGATTAAGCAGTGCGACGCCATCGTGGTGGATGAATGGGGACGCGACGTGATTGCCAAGCTCGTGGTGTCATTGCCCGTCATCGTCGTCGGTGAGCGTGACGGCACAGCGCTGCAAGGCATGCTGCCCGAACGCAGCGACGAGTTTCTCGCCTTTCACGGCACGGGACTCGGCTATCTCACGCCGCGCGTGATGCCTGGCTATCCGTCGCGCGAGCCGTTGTGCCCCGAGGCGCATCTCATCGAGTTTCTTTTGGGGCTCTATGGCGCGATCGCGCTCTTCGCCATGCTCGCGGGACAGCGCGAGGGACGTGCCGATGATGGCGCCACCGCGACGATCGGATCGACCGCGGCAGCGCTGCCCCTGCTGCGGCGCGAAGTTGCCGCGGTGCTTTACGAGAGCGCCATGCCGCACCGGGCAGAACGCATTTGGAAGGTGTCTCCCGCCGAGGTGCATCGCTGCCGCGACGGTTGGGTGTTCGTCGACATCATCGAGGACAGCCAATGGGTGCGGCTGTGCGATTACATGGGCAGGCCCGATATGGGTGCCGACGGGCGGTACGCCACGCGCGAAAAGCGCTTCGCCCAAGCCGAAACGCTTTGCGCCGTATTGGATGCGTTCTTCGCCACGCGTTCCAAGTCGTGCTGGATCGACGCCCAGGCGCAAGGCATACCGATCGCGCCGGTCAATTCGCTGGAAGATTTGCTCCAAGACCCGCAGCTCGCAGCGCGCAGCTTCTGGACGCGGATTGCGGCCGCCGATGGCACAACGCTGACCGCGCCGTCGACGCCGCTGGCGCGCCTCTTCCGCGGCAACGTTGCCGACACGGTACTGCGCGCACCCGCGATCGGCGAGCATAACGACGCACCTCTCGCAGCATCGGCGGGCGCATGAAAAAGCCGCTGCAAGGCGTGCGCGTTCTGGAATTGACGCATGTCTGGTCGGGACCGCTGTGCGGCCAGATCCTTGCCGATCTCGGCGCTGAAGTCATTCGCATCGAGAATCGCTCGCGCCTCGACATCCATCGCCGTGGCGGTCCGTATCCCGAAGGCAGGGCAGGTGTCAATCGCAGCGGCACCTGGAACGCGCAGAACCGCGGCAAGTACGGCTGCACCCTCGATCTCAAGGCGGCCGAGGGCAAGGAGCTGTGGCTGGCGTTGGTCAGCAAGAGCGATGTAGTCATCGAGAATTTCACCCCGGGCACGCTTGATCGCCTGGGCGTCGGGCTGGCTCAACTGCGCGCAGCCAATTCGCGCATCGTGCTGTTGAGCCTGTCCGGGTACGGGCACACCGGACCGCACCGGGATTCGCTCGCCTACGGGCCGATGATGGACGCGGCCACCGGGCTGTCGGCGGCAACCACCTACGACGATGGCATTCCGCGCGCCGTGAACGGTTGGGCCGCAGACGTCGGCGGCGCGTTGTACGGCTGCGCGGCCGTGCTGCGCAGCTTGCTCGAGCCCACGCGCGCGCCGCAGCACCTCGACATTTCTCAATTCGAAGCGGCCGTGCTGTTCGTCGCGGAGGCTTTGCTTGCGCACGCCAATCGCGGGAATGCGCGCACCTCCGCCATCGGCGCGGGCTTTGCTGCGACCGCATCCACGGTGGACCCCGAACGCTGGGTCGCCGTGGCCGCACGCACGCTCCAGGAAATCGAGGTGCTTTGTGATCTGGTCGGCGGACCGGCTCTGACGCTGCGCATCGTGCGCGGCGTTCACGCCGATCGCATGGCCGCCGCGCGCACTGAGCTGCAGCAAACACTGCAGAAGTGGGCATCGACGCGCGCCCTGGAAGAGGCCTTGGCGGCGTTGCAGCGCGCGGGCGTTCCCGCGGCACCGGTTACGAGCGTGCCCGATCTCCTCGCCGATCCGCGTCTCGAAGCCGCGGGCGCCTGGATGGAGGTCGAGCATCCGGAGACGGGTCGCACGCGCTCCTACGGTCCCGCGATCCGCCTGCACGATACAGCGCCCGCCACGCGGCCGGCGCCGCTCCTCGGCGGCGACAACGAATACGTGTTCGGCACCATCCTCGGATTGCCTGCGCAACGCATCCAGGATCTCGCCGAACGCAAGGTGTTGTAGTCCCCCGCCATCGAACCGAGAAGGGTATCGCATGAGCAAGCAGTCGAAGCTGGACCCCGCAATTGAAGAACGCGTCAAGGCCGGTATCGAGCACTTCGAGATGACGATGGGTCATCTGCCGATTCAGATGAAAACGCTGAGCGAGCGGATGCCGCAGGTGTTTGCCGGCTACATGGACATCCGCACCTGGGTTATGCGGGATCCGCCCGAGGGGGCCATGCCGCGCAAATACAAGCACCTCATTTTTACGCTGCTCGATTGCGTGTATGGCAATGGCCCGGGCGCCGAAAATCATGCCCGGGCGGGGCTGCGCCGGGGCCTCACGATCCATGAGCTTCTCGAAGGCATGGGGCAAATCCTCATCGTCGGCGGCGTGGGCGTTTACGGCCGCACCGCATACCAGGTCCTCGACAACGTGTTGGCGTCGGCAGAGGGGAAAGCTGCGACGAGGAATGTCAAGCGGTCAGCGGCCGGGAAGGCGGGCGGGGAGGCGACGAAAGCCCAAGCCCGGAAAGCGAAGCGCAAATGACATTCACGAACATGCTGAACCGTATCGTCGCCGGGGTCCTGCTCGCGATCGCGTGCGTGCTGCCGCAGCTCGCGGCGGCCCAGAAAGAATTTCCCAACAAGCCGGTCACGATCGTCGTTCCCTACGAGGCGGGAGGCGGCGGCGATGTTTATTCGCGGCTGCTCCAGCCCTATCTTTCGAAGCAGCTGGGCGTTCCCGTCGTGGTTCTGAACCTTCCCGGCGCCGGCGGCATCGTGGGACAGAATGCAGCGTTCTCCAAACCCGCCGATGGCTACACGCTGGTGCTGTGGTCGACCCCGTCGAACGAGCTCAACGCCATCACCACGGGCTCGCAGTTTTCCGTGGAAGATTGGGTCGGCTTGGGCGCCGCCGCCCCGGGCCAGACGATCGTCGCCGTGCCAGCGGATCGGCCCTGGAAGGACCTCAAGCAGCTGGTGGATGATCTGCGCGCGCACCCGCGCAAATACAGCATCGGCGGCATCGGCCCCTACGGCACCGGCGGAATCGCCTATGTGGGCATGAGCCAGGCGCTCAAGTTCGACGCGGTCTGGGTGCCATTCAAGGGCACTAACGAGGTCGCCACGGCAGTCATGGGTGGACATATCGATGTGGCGCTGATCGGCGGCAGCGAGCAGCGCTTCGTCGATCTCATGAAAGCGGGCAAGTTCAGGATCCTGGGCGTGCTATCGCAAAAGCCTGCGGGGCCGTATGCGGTTGCAAACATCCCGACGGCGCAGCAGCAGCTCGGCGTACCGATTTTCCACGAGGTGCAGCGCGGTCACGTGGTGCGCGCGCAAACGCCGCCGGACCGGCTGAAGATTCTGCGCGACGCGTACCAGACAGCGGCCACCGATCCCGAGTTCATCGCGCAGCTCGAGAAGCGGGTCGGGCTGTATCAATTCATCGATGGGGCTGCGCTCACGACGGTGCTGCACAACGGCACCAGGGAGCTGCGCTCGCTGCTGCCGGCGTTGAATGCGCTCGCTGGCAGATGATCGCTTCCGGCCGGGCCGCGATCATCGCGCTCGCGTCGACGCCGACGGAGTCTCACACCGGATCTTCACCGATGTGATGCTCTTGGCGATGCAATCGAGCGGCGGAGACGGATCGACGAGGCGCGTAGGAGCGGCAGCCGCGACATCAATGTCCACCGGCACCTCCCGGCGCCCACGCGGTCTTGGCGAGTGCGTTCTCGTCGGTGACGGCGTCGATTACCACCGGCTTGCGCATGGCGAACGCGCGCGGCAGCAGTTCCTTCAGCTGGCCCGGTTTGTCGACCCTGAACCCGGCGCAGCCCAGCGTCTGCGCGACTTTGGAGAAATCGACGGATTTCTGGAAGCGCCAGATCTCCCCCGAGCGTGCGTCCGATTTGCCCTTGTAGGCGGCATCGACCAGCGGAATCTCCTGATTGAGCGAGCTGTTGTTGTTGACCACCACGACGAGGTTGATGCCGTAACGCGCCGCGGTCTCGAGTTCGGCCAGGTGATAGTACAAACCGCCGTCGCCGGTGAATAACACCACCGGTTGATCCGGCAGCGCGCACTTCACGCCCATTGCGCCCGGCAGACCCCAGCCCAGCGATCCGGCGCAGCGGAAGTAGCGCTGGCCGGGATGGGCGAGCTCGATCATCTGGCCGGTCCACATGCCGGAATGGCCGGTGTCGGAAACCACCACGCCGTCGTCCGGCAGGGTCTGCGATATTTCGCGGCACAGGCGTTCCGGGCGCATCGGCACCGCATTCGAATTCAGCATCGGCTCGGCCTCGGCCCGCCATTCGGACACGAGCTGTTGCACCCTCGACGTCCACGCCTTCGCACTGTCCGGCGATTTGCGTTGTGCGGCTTCGATCATTTGCCGCAGCGATACCTTGGCATCTCCAATCATCGCGACCGCATTCGGATAATTCCTGCCCAGTTCTTCGGGATCGATGTCGAGCTGGATCACCTGCGTTCCTGGCGCCGGAACTTTCCAGCTGACGGTCACCTGCCCGCCGGTGTGGCTGCCGATGAAGAAAACCAGGTCGGCTTCCGACACTGCGCGATTGGCGCAGGAGCGCGAGTAGACCCCGACCACGCCGACCGACAACGGATGTTTGTCGGCAATCGCCGCCTTGGCATGGAGCGCAGTGGCAACCGGTATCTGCAGTTTCTCGGCGAGTTCGACCAATTCGGCTTGCGCCTGCGATGTAACCACGCCACCGCCGGCGACGATGATGGGCTTTTGCGCCTTTGCAAGCAGCGCCACGGCCTGGCGCACGCGCTCGGGTTCGGGCTGCGGGCGAAACGCCGGCACCCTGCTGAACTGGCTTTCCACCAGCGGCGCCAGATCGGTTTCCAATTCAGCAATTGCACCGCCGTCCAGTCCGCTCAACCGCAAGTGGGCAGGGCCCGGCGCACCGGAGGTTGCCGCGCGGAACGCCTGTCGCAGCAGGTCGGGCAGGCGCCTGATGTCGTCGACCTGCGCGCTGTACTTCGTCACGGAATCAAACTGGCCGACGTCCTCCACTTCCTGGTAGGCGTGCCGGTAACGCGACCCGGCGGCCGAGCCGCCGCTGATCGCGATCATCGGCGTGCATGCCAGGAAACCGTCACGCAGCCCCGCCGCGAGATTGGACGCGCCGATCTGTTGCGCCATGCATATGCCGGGTTTGCCGCTGGCGCGCGCATAGCCGTCGGCCATGTAGGCGGCGGCCTTTTCGCCGTGGGTCATGACCTTGAGAATGTTGAAGTCGTCCATTTCTGCAAGCGCGCGCATCAGGATCGTGGGCACGTAAAATACATGCGTCACGCCGTAGCCGTGCATGAGCTCGGCGATTAGTCTCGAACCGGTGATTTTCGGAATGGTAACGGCTCCTGCCTGAAGTGGGCGACGCTACTACCACAGATTCGAGGAAGAGCTACGGCTCAAAAGTCTCATTCGACTTTCACGCCGACGGTCTTGATCAGTTTTGCCCACATCGCCGTCTCGGCGCGCACGATCGCGTTGGTTTCTTTCGGCGGGGTGCCGGCTATTTCCGAGCCGCCGGCGAGCACGACATCCTTCACTTCCGGCAATTGCAGAACTTTCGCGACCTCTTCGTACAAGCGAGCGATGATCGAGCTCGGCGTCTTGGCCGGCGCGAACAAGCCCACCCAACCCTCGACGTTGTAACCTGGCACGCCCGCTTCGCCGATCGTCGGCAGATCAGGCAGCGCCGTCGAGCGCTTGGCGCTGGTGACCGCGATCGCCTTCAGCCTGCCCGTCTTGACGTGAGGTATGGACGAGGGGGCGGTCGCGAACGAGATCTGAGCTTCGTTGCCGATTACGGCCAGGATCGCCGGTCCGCCGCCTCTGTACGATATGCCCACGAGATCGATGCCCGCCATCAGCTTCAACAGTTCGGCGGCGAGGTGCGGGTTGGTGCCGACACCGGGGTGCGCGTAGCTTAGTTTGCGCGGCTGCTCTTTCGCCATCGCGATCAGCTCTTTTACGGAAGTGGCCCGCACCGAGGGATGCAGCACCACGACGTTGGAGTAATTGATGAGCTGCGCGATGGCGGTAAGGTCGCGCATGGGCACGTAGGGCAGGTTCGCATAAAGGCTGGGGCTGATCGTGATCGGACCTTCGGCAGTGACGAACAGCGTGTAGCCGTTGGGCGCAGCCTTGGCGACGATCTCGGTGCCGATATTGCCGCCCGCGCCGCCACGGTTGTCGACGACGACGGTCTGTCCCAGCGCGCGGGGCAGGTGCGCGGCGAGGAGGCGCGCCGAAAAATCGGAGGAGCCGCCCGGGGGGAACGGCACGACGATGCGAATGGGCTTGTCGGGATAGACCTGAGCTGCTGCCTGCGGCGCGAATCCGGACGCAGCGGCGACACACGCAAGAGCGCTTATGAACTTCATCGACTCCTCCTGTGTTTTGCTGGCATTCTTGCCGACGAGTATAGCCGAACCGCAGGCGTAACAAGGCTGGGCTGTGCGTGCTGGGGAGGACGAGGCCGAAACAGGATCGCAATCGCCGGAAGACTGTGAAGTGACGGGCCGCACGGGCTGTGACGGGTCGCGGTCGGGTCGCGCCCCGACCAACGCTCGCACAACCCCTTCAAGCCGTGCAAGCGCGCGACGCCGTCGTCCAATCAGTGGTGTAATTGGGGGGCGCGTGCTTTCGATCGCTGGTTGATTCGTTTCGCAGGGGGCTAAATGAGGAAAACGGCTATATTCGCCGGCCTGGTGCTGGCGGGAGCAACTGCGGCGCTGGTGTTGGGCATCTCTGGCGCGGGCAAGGCAGGCGCGCCGGGCTTCTTCGGGCCGGGCGTGCTCATCGCCGACGTCAATCTCGTGCTCGAAATCCTGCTCGTCATTGGGCTGACGTTCGGGTTTTACCTGGCACGCACGGGTAATATCGAAGCGCATCGGGTCAACCAGACCATCTGGGTGCTCGTCAACGCGGCACTCGTCGCGTTCATGATGGTGTCCTCGCTGCAGGACGTAAAGCTGAAAAGCGTCGCCGATCTCGCCGACCTGCGCACCGGGATTACCTGGCTGCATGCGTCGATCGGCACCTTCACGGTGGCAGCGGGACTCTGGCTCGTGCTGCAGATGAACGATATCCTGCCGCAGCGCCTGCACATCAAGGGCTGGAAGAACCTGATGCGCCTCACGCTGGCCGGTTACTGGACGGTCGCGCTGCTCGGCTTCGCTACCTACTACCTCTGGTACATCGGGTAGGGCGGCATTTCCTTAGCGAAGCGAAACGCTGATGCCAGGCGCTGCGGGGGCAGGAGGCAGCAGCGCAACGCTTACTGCCTGTAAGCCTCGATCTGAATCGAGATCTTCACGTCGTCGCCGATGCCGACCGCGCTGCGCTTGATGCCCCACTCGGAGCGCTTGATGGCCGTGCTCGCATCGGCCCCGCAGAGGTCTTTCTTGTTCACCGGGTGCTGGATGCAGCGAAAGAGCGTCACGTTGAGCGACACCGGCTTGGTGACGCCCATCATGGTGAGCTCGCCGTCGGCGCCGATCAGATCGTCGCCCGAGAACTTGAGGTTGTTCGACTTGAAGGTGATGGTCGGAAATTTCTCGACGTCGAGGTAATCGGCGCTGCGCACGTGTTTGTCGCGCGCCTCGTGGCCGGTATCGACCGAGGTGGCGTCGATTACCGCGTCGATGCTGCCCTTTTTGGCGGCGCGGTCGAGCGTGATTTTGGCGCCGGTCTTGAAACGCCCCCTGACCCAGGCAATTCCCAAATGCCCGGTCTCGAAAAACGCCCAGGTGTGGGGTGGATCGCCCACGTAAACTTCTTGTGCGCCCGCGGGGAGCGTCACTGCGCACGCGGCTACGAACAAGGCGAATTTGCGGTACATGTCTTCTCCCTTGCGAGGCTGGGCAACAGCTATCTTTTCGCCGCCGGTTTGTCGGCGGCTACGACGATGCGAAACCTGATCTGCACCTCGTCGGCGACGACGTCGGTATCCTTCCATACGCCTTCGCCGATATTGTATTGCAGGCGCTTGATGGTGAATACGCCGTCGAACACGCCGGTTGCGGCGTCTTCCTTGTAAGTGAATGGCGCGACCGCCTCGTTGGTCTTGCCCTTGATGGTGAGCGGACCGCGTACCTCGAAGCGTCCGCCGCCGAGCGCGCGTATGCCGGTTGAGACGAACGTCGCACGTGGAAAACTGCGCACGTCGAACCAGTTCTTGCCCTTGGCATCCTGGTTGTACTCGGCAAAGCCGATGTCGAAGCTGTCGAGATCGATTGCAATCTGCGCCTTGCCGGCCTCGGGCTTCGCCGGATCGAATGCGATCTGCGCTGTGAATTTCCTGAACTGCGCTTCGACTGGTACTTTTTCCTGGCGCGACACGCAGGTGATGCGGCTCTTGTCGTACTGTACCGTGAGCGCCGCGGCCGGTGTGGCAGCTTGCAGCAGCAGGACGCCGGCAACCACGGTCAGGCTGAATAGTGAACTGCGCATCGTTATCGTTTCCCGGGCAGTTTAAGCATGGGCAGCATGCGCGTGAGCACGTCGTCACGGTCGACGAAGTGGTGCTTCAACGCCGCTGCGGCATGAATAATGACCAGCGTCAGCATTGTATAGTTCAACGTCACGTGCACCAGCTTGAGCTGCCCGGCGAGCGCCTTGTCCCTGGCGAGCAGATCGGGCAGCTGCACCAGACCGAGATACACCGTCGGCACACCCGTTGCCGAACTGTAGAGCCAGCCGGTCAAAGGTATCACCAGTATCAGCACGTAGAGTGCGACGAGGTTTAGCGCCGCGGCGCGCCGCTGCCAAAGTGGCGTCGTCGCCGGCAGCGCCGGTGTGGGGTGCGTCAAGCGCCACGCCAAGCGCGCGATCGCCAGCAGAAATACCGTCACGCCGAGCCATTTGTGCCATGAGAAGAACTTAAGCTTCTGCGGCGACAGCGGCAGGTCGACCATATACACGGCGAGCGTGAAGCCGCATACAATCAGCGCGAAAATCACCCAATGCAAGACGATCGCGGTAGTGGTGTAACGGGCCGGCAGGGCGGTCATGAGCATAGTTCGGGCGTCAGTGGTGCGAACGGCGCCGTTAGGAACTTTATTCCGTCGCGTAACCGGCCGCGGCATTTTAGCCGGTGCCGTCGCCTCGAGTTACTTTGCGGGAGGAAAGATCACCGCGGCGAGCGTGCCGCCGCCATTGACGCCCGGGTCAAGGCGGACTTGCGCATTATGGCTTTGTGCGATCTCGCGCACGATCGCCAGCCCGAGGCCGCAGCCTTCGACGCCGGTGCCGAGCACGCGGTAGAAGCGCTCGAACACGCGCTCGCGCTCGGATTGCGGAATTCCGCGCCCGTTGTCCTCGACGCGCAGCGTCACTTCCTCATCGTCCGCCGCTACGCGCACGGTCACCTGGCCGCCGCTCTGGGTGTATCGCACGGCGTTATCGAGCAGATTTCGCAACATCTCCTTGACGAGGAGCGCTTCGCCTTCGACCAGCGCGGGCCGTCGCGCGGCCTCGAATCCCAGATCGACGTGACGCGCGAGTGCATGCGGCACCCATTCGGTCGTGGTCTCGCGCGCAAGCGTGTTCAGATCGATGACGTCCACGGCCTGCTCGCGCGCGCTTCCCGGCTCGGCGCGCGCCAGTAACAAGAGCTGATTGACGAGGTGTGTCGTTTGACCAGTCGCATTGCTGAGCTGCTGCAGCGTGCGGCGCACGTCAGCCGGTTCGTCCTGGCGCAGCGCGAGCTCGGTCTGCGTCTTCAGCCCGGCGAGCGGCGTGCGCAGTTGATGCGCGGCATCGGTGATGAAGCGCTGCTGCGCCGCCAGCCCTTCGGAAAGTCGCGCCAGCAATTCGTTCATCGCGCGCACGAGCGCGCGCACCTCTTCCGGGGCATTGTGTTCGGGCAACGGGCTCAGGTCGCGGTGCGAGCGGCTGCCGATCTCGCGCTGCAGCGCCGAGAGCGGCCGCAAACCGCGCTCAACGCCAAACCAGACGAGGAGCCCGACCAGCACGATCAGCAGCAGCTCGGGCAGCAGCATGCCGAGCAGGATCTCGTTGGCGAGGATATGCCGTTTGTTGAGGGTTTCCGCGACCTGCACCAGTATCGGATTGTGCTCGGGCGCGTTCGGGATCGTGGCGTAAAGGGCGGCGATGCGCACCGGATCGCCGCGGTAATGCCCGTCGTAATAGACCGGTTTGCCGGTCACGGCGTCTCCTGGAGGCAGCGGCAGTCCATCGTGCCCGGCGATGAGCCTGCCCTTCGCATCGTTCACCATGTGGTAGATGCGATCGTGTTTGTCCGATTCGAGCATATCGAGGGCGGCACTGGGCAGGTCGAGGCGCAGCTGGCCGTCGCGCAGGCGCACCTGCCGGCTCAGATCGAGCGCGGAATCGAACAGCGAATAATCGTAGGCGAGCGTCGCGAAATTGAAAGAAAAGTAGTACGACACGACCGAGCTGATCAGTGTCACGAGCACGATCGGCGCGAGCAGCGACAACAGCAGCTGGTGCCGGAGGGTCGCCCTGCGCGACCTGAACGAGTTCAGCCGTTCGCCGATGGCGGCGATCATGCGTCCTTCTCGAGGAGGTAGCCCAGACCGCGTATGGTGCGGATGACCACGCCCGCGGGCTCCAGTTTTTTGCGCAGGCGATGGACATAAACCTCGATGGCATTGCTGCCTACCTCGTCGTCCCAGCCATACAGCTGCTCTGCAACCTGGTCCTTATTGACGACCCGCCCGCTGCGCAGCATGAGCACTTCGAGCACGCCGAATTCGCGCGCCGACAGTTCGAGCGGGCTGCCCGCCAGCGTCGCGCGCCGGCCGGCGATATCGAGCGTCAGCTGGCCGTGGGTCAGAACCGGATGGCCGCCGGACTGCCCGCGGCGTATCAGGGCGCGCACGCGGGCCTCGAGCTCGGGCAGATCGAATGGCTTGGTGAGGTAATCGTCGGCGCCCAGGTCCAGCCCTTTGACGCGATCGGCCAACGCGTCGCGCGCGGTCAGCACCAGCACCGGCATCATCGTGCCGCGCCGCCGCAGCCGCTTGAGCAGCTGGAAGCCATCGAGTTTCGGCAGCTCGAGATCGAGGATGACCAGATCGTAGCTCTGGGTGCTGAGCACATGATCCGCCTGCTCGCCGTCGTGCAGACAATCGACGGTGAACTCCGCCTGGCGCAAGGACCGCGTCAGACCGTCGGCGAGCAGCGGATCGTCCTCTACGATAAGGATGCGCACAAGCCCCTGTTAACGAAATCCTATCCCAGGTTAGTTTACCGCACAGGGCAGCGCGCCAAGGGCGAGTCAATGCCGCGAGCGCGGCTTGCGTGATGTCCCGGGACCTGCAACGTGCGGGATCGCGAAGCATACTGGAAGTAACGCGTCCCGCTCGGTCGTAAGCTTCTCGTAAGTTACCCGGTCTAGTCTGACGTTGTGGCGGGACCGGTGCGGACGTTTACGGCCGGACCGGGTCCGCCACATTCCTCCTCGGAGTTGCAGGGTGGTTGCAGATGCTGAGACTGCGACCAACCCGGACTCGATTGCCGGCCGGCGGGGCAACCTGCCGGCCGGAATTTTTTTCTTGGGTCTCCCGGCGGCGTTTCTTCGGCCCCCGCAGCACCAATTGCGTGCATGCAGACTCCAACGGGAGTGACCGACGCGTGGGTGGCGGCCGTCGGAATCCTCATGAATCTGTTAAGACCTTCCCCTAAGCGTCGATTTTTGTTATTTTATCGGCTGTGTGCACAGGCTGGCACCCAGGCGAGGAGAAGCATGGATTCGAGATCGTTAGCATGGCAGCTGGTTAGCGCCGCGATCGTGGCTACAGCGAGCGTCGCGTTGCCGGCGGCGCACGCGGCCGGCGCCACCAAGCGCGTCATCGTCGTCTATCCCCAGCAGAACGCAGCCTCCCCGGCCAAGAAGCGGATCAGGGTCGCGATTCCGGTCTCACGCGCGGGCGACGCACGCAAGCATGCGAGCGTCCGGCCCTTGGTGCTCAGGAAGGCGACTTTGCGAGCGGTGGCTCTCGACCGGCAGGCTATGGGGCGCAGGTTGGCGCTGGAGAGGAGCGAGCACGTCGAGCTCGACGCGAACGGAGTCCCCATCCTGAAATCCTCCGCTGCCGTCGTCATCGATCTGCAGGACGGCAGAACGCTCTACGCTAAAAACATTAAAACCGTCGTCCCCATCGCATCGATCACCAAACTGATGACGGCGATGGTGGTGCTCGACGCCGGCCTGCGTACCGACGAGGCTATCGTCGTCGACGGCGCGGATCTGGATTTTCTGAAAAACACGCACTCGCGTCTTACCGTAGGGACGACCCTGTCGCGCGGCGACATGATGCGTCTCGCATTGATGTCGTCGGAAAATCGCGCCGCCTCGGCCTTGGGTCGCAACTATCCGGGAGGAAGTGACGCGTTCGTCGCCGCGATGAACCGCAAGGCGGTCGAATTGGGCATGTGGAATACGCGCTTCGTCGATCCGACCGGGCTATCGAGCGACAATGTGTCGACGGCGGAAGACCTCGTGAAACTCGTCAAAGGCGCGTATCAGTACTCTACGATACGCGAATTCACCACGACCCCGGCGCACGAAGTCGCAACGCTCACCGGGCGCAGTCTGCAGTTCCGCAATTCGAACGGTCTCGTCAAGAACCCCGCCTGGGAAATCGGCCTGTCGAAGACCGGCTACATCAGCGAAGCGGGGCGCTGTCTGGTCATGCAGGCCATGATCGCAGCGCGGCCGGTGGTGATCGTGCTGCTCGACTCGGCGGGCCGGCACAGCCGTATCGGTGACGCCAACCGCCTCAAGAAGTGGATGGAAACCCATACCGGCTACCGGCCATTCGGGTAACGCGCCCGGCAGGGTGAGCGCGCTCCAGCGGATTGCGCGCGGACCGTCCGCGGCCTCCTGATCCTTCCTTCCGCCATACGCCCGCGCACCGCCCGCGGGTCAGCAGCGCGAGGACGCCTTTGTCCAGTTACACCTATCACGATTCGCTCGCGCCGCAGGCAGGAATGCGCGCCGAGGTGCTCGCCGGACTTGCCAAGGCGCAAAAGGAGATCCCTCCGAAGTATTTCTACGACGCGCGCGGCTGCGAGCTGTTCGAGGCAATCTGCGGGCTGCCGGAGTACTATCCGACGCGCACCGAGCTGGCCATCATGCGCGCGCACGCGCCGGCTATGGCGGCCGCGCTCGGACCCGCCTGCGCGCTGATCGAGATAGGGTGCGGCAACAGCGAAAAATCGCGCCTGCTCCTCCAGGCCGCGCGTCCCGCGGCATTCGTGGCGGTCGATATTGCGCGCGAGCAGCTCGAGACGTCGTGCAAAGCGCTGACGAGCGCCTTCCCCGGCATGAAGGTGAGCGCGATACGCGCCGATTTCTCGCACCCTTTCGCGCTGCCATCGGGCGGCCTGCCCCACGACAGTCGACGCGTGCTTTATTTTCCCGGTTCGACGATCGGCAACTTCACCGCCGAGGAAGCGCGGTCGTTTCTGCAGCGCTGGGCGCCGGAGCTGGGCCAAGGGGGCGGCGCGCTGATCGGCGTCGATCTCAAGAAGGACTCCGCACTGCTCAATGCGGCTTACAACGATGCGCCGGGCATAACCGCGGCTTTCAACCTGAACGTGCTGCGCCATATCAATCGCGAGCTCGGCGCAGACTTTGATCTGCACGCGTTTCGTCATCGCGCCGGCTACAATGCTGCCGACTCGCGCGTCGAGATGCACCTCGAAAGCGTGCGTCAGCAACGTGTCACCGTCGCCGGGCGCGCTTTCGACTTCGCAGCCGGGGAGACCATCCACACGGAAAACTCCTGCAAGTACTCGATCGTCGAGTTTCAGGAGCTGGGCCGCGCCGCGGGATACCTGCCGGTAGCTTGCTGGAGCGACGCGGCGCGCTTGTTTGCGGTCCACTACTTTGCCGTGCGCTGATGGCAATCTATCTGATCGCCTTGATGAGCATGCTGTTGCACACCGCATTTGGCGGCAGCCGCGTCGTGCTGTCGCTGCTGGCGATCGAATTGGGGGCGAATCCGTTCGGAGTCGGCGTGTTGGCGGCGCTTTATGCGGTATGCCCGATGCTGCTGGCGATCTACGCGGGCAGGCTCATCGACCGCGTCGGCGCGCGTCTGCCGATGCTGGTCGGGACGCTGGGCGTGGCGCTGTGCATGCTGCTGGCGGCGGCGTTTCCCCGGCTCGCCATGCTCTACAGCCTGGCGCCCCTGCTGGGACTGTGCTTCATGCTGTTTTTCGTCGCGGTGCAGGGCGTCACGGGTGCGATCGGTCACGAGCGGGACCGGGCGCGCAACTACGCGGTGTTAAGCATGGGGTTCGCGCTCGCCGGATTCTTTGGGCCTTTGATCGCGGGTTTTTCGATCGACTATCTCGGCCACCGGCGCGCCCTCGTGATACTCATGGGCTGCACGCTGGTGCCGGTGCTGCTGTTGTGGCTGAAACCGCAACTCATCCCGCGCGCGCCTCCCGCCGACGGCAAACACTCCGCCGAGAGCGTGCTCGATCTGCTGCGCAATGCGCCGCTGCGCCGTACCTTCATCATGAGCGGAGTCATTTCAGCCGCGTGGGATCTGTACTCGTTCTACATGCCGGTGTACGGTCATTCGATCGGCCTGTCGGCGTCGGCGATCGGCATGATCCTCGCCGCTTTCGCGTTGGCCACCTTAGTGATCCGCATGTTCCTGTCCGCAATGGTCAGGCGCGGCAGCGAAATGCGCATCCTCAATCAGGCGATCTACATCGCCAGCGCGGCCTACTTCCTTTTTCCCTTCTTTCAGAATCCGTGGGCGCTCGCCGCAATCTCGTTTCTGCTGGGGTTGGGCGTCGGCACCGGCCAGCCGCTGTCGATGAATCTGATCTACAATCTGGCGCCGAGCAATCGCACCAGCGAGGCAGCCGGCGTGCGCGTCACGGTCAACCACTGCACGCACGTCACGATACCCCTGGTCTTCGGCGGCATCGGTTCCGCATTCGGCTTCGCGCCGGTGTTCCTCGGAAATGCCGTAATGCTGCTGACGGGCGGGCTGATCAATCACCGCGCAGTGCGACGTTGATTGCGGCAGGGAGAAATTTTTTTACGCATTATCGGACGGGAGGGCACATCGTGGGAAAAGGCGACAAGAAAACGCTGCGCGGCAAGATCTTCAAGGGCTCGTACGGAAAGACGCGTCCCCAGCGCGTTAAGAAGAAACCCGTCACGCGCGCGAAGTCGGCGGGCAAGAAGAGCTGACTTCAGCGCTGCCCCACGCGGTCGAGAAAGCCGAGCAGCGCAGCGTTGAAGGCCGCGGGCTGCTCCACGTTGGAGAGGTGCGATGCCGAGGGGATGATGACGAGCTCCGAGCCCGGCATCGCCTCGTGGATCGCGCGTGCGAGCGCCACGGGTGTGCCCGCGTCTTCCTCGCCGACGATCACCAGCGTCGGGCAGTCGATTTCGTGCAGGCGGTCGGTGAGGTCGATTTTCGGAATCGCCTGGCAGGCGCCGATGTAACCGGCGAGCGGCGTTGAACGTATGTAGGCGCCGACACGCTCCATGGTCGCCGGTTGAGACGACCGGAAAGGCGCGGTAAACCAGCGGCCGAGCGTCGTATCGACCATCGCGGACATGCCGTTTTCACGCACTGTCGTGACGCGGTCGGCCCAGACCGCTGCGGCCTCAGGCGGGTAGCGGC
This sequence comes from Burkholderiales bacterium, assembly GCA_046715035.1. Taxonomy (GTDB): domain Bacteria; phylum Pseudomonadota; class Gammaproteobacteria; order Burkholderiales; family SG8-41; genus PALSA-1004. Next base: position 25,566 of record JBKJZR010000320.1, read on the forward strand.
TCGTCGTATCGGCGAGTACCATGCTCGTGAACACGCCGGGATATTTGAGCGCGTAGGTCTGCGCGATCATCCCGCCCATCGACAGGCCGACCCAATGCGTGCGCCCGATGCCGAGAGCTGCCAGCAACGCATGCGCATCATCGGCCATCTGCTCAAGCGAGTACGGCCCTTCCGGCGCGTCCGTTGCGCCGTGGCCGCGGGTATCGTAGCGCAAGACCGTGTACTTGCTCGTGAGCGCCGCCATCTGCTCATCCCACATGTCGAGGTTGCAGGCGAGCGAGTGCGACAAAGTCACCCACGGACCGTCACCCGCGATTTCATAGTTGACGTTAATCCCGTTCACCTTGATCTTCATGTCCCCTCCCGTGTGAAAACAGCCGTGACTTAGCGCGTCTATTTGAGGATCTTGAACAGGCTGCTGAAATCATCCGTCCACGGCCGCAGGCCTGGGATGACTTCAACCTCTGTCGACTTGGCGGCGATCGCATCGCTTTCGATCAGCGCCTTGTCACGCGTGACGATCATCCAGTCGGTCTTGGAGAAATTGCTCGTTTCTGCGTCGTCGACGATCAGCGCCGAATGGAGCTGGTAACTGTCGGCGATCTGCTTGACCACCGGGGCGAGGCGCAGGAAGCGGTTGGTAACGTGGAAGACGATTGCGCCGCCGGGCTTCACATGCTTCAGGTAGACCGCCATCGCTTCCCGCGTGATCAGGTGCACGGGGATGGAGTCGCTCGAGAACGCATCGACGATCAGCACGTCGAAGCCCTGCGGCGGTTCGCGCTCGAGGCTGAGACGGGCGTCGCCCAGGCTGGTTTCGATAGTGGCGTGGCTGTCGCGCAGAAAAGTGAACTCGGTATTGGCCACGTTCATCACGCTGGGATCGATGTCGTAGAAACGGTACGTGTCGCCAGGCTTGCCCCACGCCGCGAGGGTGCCCGTGCCGAGGCCGATCACACCCACGCGCTGGTTTTCCGGATGAAACTGGCGGATAGCGATCACCACGCCTGAATCGGGGCCGTAATAAGTCGTCGGCTCGCGCGCTCGCTCGGGCTTCAGGTACTGCTCGCCGTGCAGGATCACCCCGTGGATCAGGCGGCGCATCGCGTCGTCGCTGGTCGCGGGGGCGCTATCCTTGGTGCGCAGGGTGCCATAGAAGTTACGCACCATCACGCGCGTGTCCTGCCGGATCTGTTCGATCTGCTTGTCCCAGAAGTAGCCGCACACGCCAGCCATCCCCACGGCGACGATCCATACGAAGAACGGAGTTTTGCGCAGCGTGATGGCAGCGAGGATGGCCGTCAGCACGAAGCCCAGCCCGAGTTCGAGATAGGTCGGGAAAATACGCGGCGCGACAAGCCCGACGAACAGGCCGCCCAGCGCCCCGCCCAGCGATACCATCAGGTAAAAGAGCGTCAGGTAGCGCGGCGCAGGGCGCAGCCTGGCCAGCTCGCCATGGAAGAACATGCAGCACGTAAAAAGGCCGGTGAGATACAGCGGAATCGCCACTTTCAATTCCAGCGTCACCTGGGTCGTCTGCAGGCCCCACGCGCAAAAGCCGAGGATCACTGCCAGCGGCCCCAGCATCAGCGAGCGCTGATACCAGCCGTCGCTCTCGAAGCACAGGATGAAGGTCAGCAGATAGAGCGTGAGCGGCGCGAGCCACAGGAACGGGATGGACGCGATGTTCTGCGTGATGTGATTGGTGATCGCGAGCAGCAGCCAGGAGCCCATCGCCGAGAGCGCGAGCCACATGAAGAGTTCGAACTTCGTCGGCGGCAGCGCGGTATCGATCTCCGGAGGCGGTGCGGGACCTGCCGCCACTGCAGCGCGAGCCCCGCTGCGCAGGCTATAGAGCGCCGACGCGCCGCATAGCACGACAAACACGGCATATCCCGCAGACCACGCGTAGGCCTGCATGGCGGTGGTAACCCATGTTTCGAAAGCAAAAGGATAGGAGACGAGCGCGAGCATCGAAGCGAGGTTGGACAACGCGAAGAGCCGGTACACGGTGCCCTGCGGAAAAGTCCGCGCGAACCAGGCCTGCACGAGCGGTCCGGTCGTGGCGAGCAGGAAATAGGGCAGACCGATCGTCGCGAGCAGCAGCCAGATGATGCGGGCGCCGGGATCTTCAGTGCCCGCGGGCTTCCAGCTCGCCTCGGTGACGATCGGCAGCACGACGAGGCTCGCGATGAGCAGCGCGCCGTGCAGCGCCGCCTGCGTGCGCGGTTTCAGCCTGCGCGTGGTTACATCGGCATACGCGTAGCCCGCCAGGAGCGCGACCTGAAAAAAGACCAGGCACGTCGTCCACACCGCAGCCGATCCGCCGAACCACGGCAGAATCTGTTTGGCGATGATGGGCTGCAGCAGGAACAGCAGAAAGGCGCTGGTGAAAATCGTACAAGCGTAAAGCAGCATCAGCGGGCTTTGCATAAACGCTTAAC
>JBKJZR010000321.1:0-5358 GCA_046715035.1 Burkholderiales bacterium
CGCTGCGGCGCCCGAACACCAGCGGCGCGGCGGCCCAGGAATTGACTATCTACAGATGACCATGGCCACCGCCAGTAACGTTCCCGCGCCGCTGCTCGAGGTGCAGGGCGTCACGCTCCAATACAAGACCAAGGAACACCTGGTCACCGCGACCTATCGCGTCGACTTCCAGATTTACCGGTCGGACCGCTTCGTCATCCTCGGTCCTTCGGGTTGCGGAAAGTCGACGCTGCTCAAAGCTGTCGGCGGTTACATGCAGCCCACCGAAGGCAGCATGAGCCTCAACGGCGAAATCATCCGCAAGCCAGGCTCGGATCGCGTGTTCGTGTTCCAGGAATTCGATCAGCTGCTGCCCTGGAAAACCGTGCGGCAGAACGTGATGTTCGCGCTGACTTCGAGCGGCAGGCTGAAAGGCCAGGCCGCCGAAGACAAGGCGATGCACTACATCGATAAAGTGAACCTCACCAAGTTCGCCGACAACTACCCGCACATGCTCTCCGGCGGGATGAAGCAGCGCGTCGCCATCGCGCGCGGCATGGCGATGGAGCCCGACGTGCTGCTGATGGACGAGCCGTTCGCCGCGCTCGACGCGCTGACACGGCGCAAGATGCAGGAGGAATTGCTGCAATTGTGGGACGACACGCACTTCACGGTGTTGTTCGTGACGCACTCGATTCCGGAAGCGGTGCTCATCGGCAACCGCATCCTGCTGCTGTCGCCGCATCCGGGCCGCGTGAAAGCCGAGCTCAACAGCGACGGGAAGGACAACGTCGGTGCGGACGGCAAGAAACTCTCGGACCGCATCCACGACATGCTGTTCGCCGATCAGATTGAAGAGGAGGCGGCACCCCATGGCTGACAACGTTTTGATGCAACGTCCCGAGTTCGTGCGCGATGTCGAGATCAGCGCCTACGGCGTGGTCGAGAAGCCGCTGACGACGTGGGAGAGAATATTCAACAACGCCGCGGTGCGCAAAGGCCTGATCTTGCTGCTGCTCGCCACTGTCTGGCAGATTTATGCGACGGTGCTCAACAACCCGCTCTTGTTTCCCAAGTTCAGCGATACCATCGCCGCTTTCTCCGAGAACATCATGAATGGCGTGCTCCTGCAGCGCGGCTGGTTCTCGATCAAGGTGCTGTTGATGGGCTACGCGGCGGGGTTACTGCTGGCAGGCCTGTTGACCGCGTTGGCGATCACCTCGCGCATCGGCAACGATTTTCTGGAAACGCTGACCTCGATGTTCAACCCCCTGCCGGCGATCGCATTGCTGCCGCTGGCGCTGATCTGGTTCGGACTCGGCAACGGCAGCCTCGTTTTCGTGCTGATCCATTCGGTGCTGTGGCCGGTCGCGCTGAATACCCATTCCGGGTTCATGTCCGTATCGCCAACGATGCGCATGGTAGGGCGCAACTACGGCCTGACGGGGCCGCGCTACGTCGCGAAGATCCTGATCCCGGCGGCATTTCCGAACATCCTCACCGGCATGAAAATCGGCTGGGCATTCGCGTGGCGCACGCTGATCGCCGCCGAGCTCGTGTTCGGCGTATCGTCGGGGTCCGGCGGATTGGGCTGGTTCATCTACGAGAACAAGAACCAGCTCGAGATCGCCAACGTGTTCGCGGGGCTGTTCTCGGTGATCATCATCGGGCTTTTCGTCGAGAACTTCATTTTCCGCAATATCGAGCTGAAGACCGTGCGCAAATGGGGAATGCAAAGCTACGGTTGAGGTCAAAGGATCGAGGATCGAGCAAACGCTGCGCCCTCAATCCTCGCTCCTCAATCCTCAATCCTGAGGTACTTATGAAGATCGATCTGCAGCAAGTCGAAGAATCCTGCAAGGAACTTTACATTCGCGCGGTAAAGTTGCTCCCGCCCGATATCAAAGAGGGCTTCGCGCGCCTCGACAGCAGGGAAACCGATGCCACCGGCAAATCGATTCTCGGCACGATGATCCGGAATATCAAAGTCGCCGAGGACACCAACAACCTGCTGTGCCAGGATACCGGCATCCCGATTTACAACGTGACCATCGGCAGTGGTGTCGAGCTCGACGGACACGAACTCAAGCAGGCGATCGCGCGCGGCTGCGAACGCGCGACGCGCGAGCATCCGCTGCGCTCGTCGGTTGTGCATCCGGTGACGCGCAAAAACGAGCACACGTCGTGCGGCCGCCTGGTGCCCGTGATCAATATCGACTTCAGCGCCGCACCTGGCGTGCTGACGATCGAGATGATCCCCAAGGGCAGCGGCTCCGAGAACAATTCCTGGCTCAAAATGGCGATCCCGGCGGAGGGTGTGGATGCGGTCAAGACGTTCGTGATCGACTGCATACTCGAGGCGGGCGGCAAGACCTGTCCACCGACCATCGTCGGCGTCGGCGTCGGCGGCACGGCCGACCTGTGCGTGCATCTGTCCAAGGTGGCTGCGACACGGCCGCTCGGCTCTTCCTGCGACGATCCGGAAGGCGCCCGCCTGGAAAGCGAGCTGTCCGCCGTCGTCAATCAGCTTGGGGTCGGCGCGCAGGGCCTTGGCGGCGATTCGACCTCGTTTGCGGTGCACGTCGAAACTGCAGCGACCCATATCACGATGAATCCCGTCGCGGTCAACATGCAGTGCCATTCGGCGCGCCGCGCGCGCGCGACTTTTACGCCGCAGGGCGTCACCTACGGGTTCTGAGCCTCGAGCTGATCATGGCGCATTACGACTTCGACATGCCGGTGAGCGAGCAGCAGGTACGCGCGCTCAAAGTCAACGATACCGTCAGCCTGAACGAGACGCTGTTCGGGATCCGTGACGCGACGCTGATCCATATGTTCGACCGCGGACGCACGACGCGCTTCGATATGAACGGCCATGCGGTCATACACACCGCGCCGAACGTGCGCTGGGTCGGCGAAACGGCCGCCGCGCCGACCGGCTACGAGCCGGTCTGCATCGGCACCACCACCAGTGCCCGGATGGAGCGTTTCACGCGGCCGCTGATGGCGCAGTATGGGGTGCGCATCGTTATCGGCAAGGGCGGCCTCTTCGCCGCGTCCCAACAGGCCTTCGCGGAGCTGGGCGGGGCCTACCTCGCGATCATCGGCGGTGCAGCGGCGCTCGAAACGACGTGGATCGAGAAGATCGAGGAGGTCGATCTCGACGATCTGAATCCGGAATCGCTGTGGAAGTTTCGCGTGCGCGGCTTTGGTCCGTTGCGCGTCGCCATGGACAGCCACGGCGGCAACCTCTATACGGAAGTGAACAAATCCGCGCTTGGCAAACGCGCCGCCGCACTCGCTGCGCTGGGCGTCAAGGGCTAAGACTAAACGCGACCACGGATAAACGCAGATAAACCCAGATGAAACATGAAAGTCCAAAGGCACAACTCACATCAGCCGCCGTGGGCGCCGGTACACACCGATGAAAGTCAAAGCACCATCCAATTGATGATTCATTCTGTTCGTTCGTCCGTGCTCTTGATCTTATCGGCGTTCATCGGCGGCAAATCTGGTCTTGAGCTTGGGAGTCGATCTTATCCGTGTTTATCTGCGTTTATCTGTGGCACCAGTGGCTTGTTGCGCTCGCCCTTGATGTTTCTGTATCCGTGTTCATCCGTATTTATCTGTGGATTCATTCGCTTTAGATGAAAAAAATCAAGACCGATATTCTGATTCTGGGCTCCGGCGGGGCGGGGTTGTTTGCCGCACTGCACGCGCATCAGGCGAATCCCGATCTGGCGATTACGGTCGCTGTGAAAGGCCTGCTCGGCAAGTGCGGCTGCACGCGCATGGTCCAGGGCGGGTATAACGTGGCGCTCGCTGCAGGCGATTCGGTCGAGCGCCATTTCATGGACACGATCGAGGGCGGGAAGTGGCTGCCCGATCAAGATCTCGCCTGGACGCTCGTTGCGGTCGCCGTCGAGCGCATACGCGAGCTCGAAAACGAGCTCGGCTGCTTCTTCGACCGCAATCCCGACGGCACGGTCCATCAAAAAGCGTTTGCCGGCCAGACTTTCGACCGCACGGTGCACAAGGGCGACCTGACGGGCATCGAAATCATTAACCGGCTCGCCGAGCAGGTGTGGGCGCGCCGCATTGCGCGTCTCGAAGAGCATCGCGCCGTCGAGCTGGTAAAGAACAAGTCAGGCGAGGCGCTGGCCGGCGTGCTGATGATCGACGTGCGCACGGGCGAGTTCGTGTTCGTGCAGGCGCAGGCAGTGCTGCTCGCCACCGGCGGCGGGCCGACGATGTACAAATACCACACCCCGTCCGGCGACAAGACATGCGACGGCATGGCGATGGCGCTGCGCGCCGGCCTCACCCTGCGCGATATGGAGATGGTGCAGTTTCATCCCACCGGCCTGCTTGCCGGCGCCGATACGCGCATGACCGGCACGGTGCTCGAAGAGGGATTGCGCGGCGCAGGCGGCTACCTGCTCAATGGCGATAAACGCCGCTTCATGGACGAGTATGACGCCAAGCTCGAGCGGGCGACGCGCGACATCGTATCGCGCGCCATCTTCGCGGAAATGCGCGCCGGCCGCGTGACGCCGAACGGCGGCGTGTATATCAGCATGGGACACCTCGGCGCGGCCGCCAACCGTGAGAATTTCAAGGGGATGGTCGAGCGCTGCGCCGATTGCGGCTTCGATCTGGCCGGCGGACTGGTCGAAGTGGTGCCCACGGCGCACTACATGATGGGCGGCATTGCATTCAACCGCGACTGCACGACCGATTTGCCCGGCCTGTTCGTCGCGGGCGAGGATTCTGGCGGAGTGCACGGTGCGAACCGGCTGGGCGGCAACGGCGTCGCCAACTCGACCGTCTTCGGCGGCATTGCCGGCGATGCCATGCCCGCTTGGATCACGCGCGAGGGCGGCTGGCACGAACCCGACGCGGCTGCACTCGATGCTGCGATCGCCAGGTGTCGCGCGCCGCTCGGGCGGCCTGCCGGCAATATCAATTCCATACGCGAAGCGCTCTACGAGCTGATGTGGGACGACGTCGGGATCGTGCGCGATGCGCAAACCCTGACGCGCGCGGCGGCCGGCCTCGACGCACTAGATGCGCAGCTCGATGCCACCGGTGTGGCGCCGGATAATCTCGCGTTCAATCTGACCTGGCACGACTGGATGAACCTGAAGAGCCTGGTCTTCGTCAGCAAGTCGATTCGTTGCGCGGCGATGGCGCGCGAGGATTCACGCGGCGCGCATTTTCGCACCGATTTTCCCGCGGTGCGAGACCTGGAAAATTCGCGCTACACTTGCGTCACGTGGCGGCACGGGGAATTCGAGGTCGCCACGAAGCCCGTGATTTTCAGCCGCGTCAGGCCCGGGCAAACGCTGCTCACGGCCGAGGCCGTGTCCGCGTGACACC
>JBKJZR010000322.1:0-8471 GCA_046715035.1 Burkholderiales bacterium
TTCCCGACCGATCCGACAGCAGGCCTCGCCGACAGTTCAAAAAAACAGGCCGCTGCCTTGTGGGCAGCGACCTGTCGGGTCAGCGCAGCCTTGTAAGCTGCGCAATTCCAAAGTTGTTCGAAATCGCCAGCGGGTTGGCGGATAAGCTGTGCGGTCCGCGCCCGTAAGCAAAATAGCCGTTGTCTTACGCGGCGGCCAGCAATTCGCGTAAGACATAAGGCAGGATGCCGCCGTGCGTGTAATAGTCGATCTCGATCGGCGTGTCGATCCTCAGCAGCAGCGGGACCTGCTCGGAGCGGCCATCCTTGCGCGTAATCACCATGGTCACATCCTGCTGCGGCTTGATACCCCGCTCGATGCCCGTGATGTCGATCGTCTCGGATCCGTCGAGCTTCAGCGAATGCGCGCTGACGCCTTCCTTGAACTGCAGGGGCAGCACGCCCATGAAAACGAGGTTGGCACGGTGGATGCGCTCGAAACTGCGCACGATCACCGCCTTGACGCCGAGCAGCTGCGGACCTTTCGCAGCCCAGTCGCGTGACGAGCCCTGACCGTATTCCTCGCCGCCGAATACCACGCTGGGCACACCCTGCTGCTTGTAGCGCATGGCGGCTTCATAAATGCTCATCTGCTCGCCGCTCGGCTGATGGATGGTCAGACCGCCCTCGGTGCCGGGCACCATCAGGTTCTTGATGCGCACGTTGGCGAAAGTGCCGCGCATCATCACCTCGTGATTGCCGCGGCGCGCGCCATAGGTATTGAAATCGGCCACCGTTACGCCGTTCTCGAGGAGGAATTTCCCGGCGGGCGAAGTCGGACGTATACCGCCGGCAGGGCTGATGTGGTCGGTCGTAATCGAGTCCCCGAATATGCCGAGCACGCGGGCATTCGTGACCTCGGACACCTTGCCCGGCTGCATCTTGAAGCCCTCGAAGTACGGGGGATGCTGCACGTAGGTCGACTTGGTATCCCATTGGTAGAGGCTGCCGACGGAGGTCGGAATCGCGTCCCACATCGGGTTGCCTTCCTTGAACGCGGAGAACAGCGTCTTGTACATCGCGGGATCCGTCGCAAACTTCATGACCTGGCCGATCTCGGCGGTCGACGGCCAGACGTCGCGCAGGTATACCGGCTTGCCGTCCTTGCCCGTGCCGAGCGGATCCTTAGACATGTCGATGTTGACGGTCCCCGCGAGCGCGAACGCGACGACCAGCGGCGGGCTTGCCAGAAAGTTGGCGCGGATGTTCTGATGGATGCGCGCCTCGAAGTTGCGGTTGCCGGACAGCACCGCCGCCGCGACCACGTCGTTCTTCGCGACCGCATCGTCGATCCTGCCGTCGAGCGGACCGGAGTTGCCGATGCAGGTCGTGCAGCCATAGCCGGCGACGTAATAGCCGAGCTGCTCGAGGTAGGGAAGCAGCCCCGAGCTTTCCAGGTATTTCGTGACGGCGCGCGAGCCGGGAGCCAGCGAAGTCTTGACCCTGGCGCTGGGCTTCAATCCTTTCTCGACCGCTTTCTTCGCCAGCAGGCCGGCGGCCAGCAGTACTCCGGGATTGGAAGTATTGGTGCATGACGTGATGGCGGAAATCAGCACGTCACCGTTGCCCACGTCGATATCGTCCTTCCCCGTGGGGAAGCGCTGCGCAAAGGCGTCGCCGGCGCGGCCGTAGCCGCCATCGGCAACGGGTTTGCCCATCAGCTCGGTGAACTTCGCTTTGAGCGCCGGCAGATCGATGCGGTCGTGAGGACGGCGCGGGCCCGAGACCGCGGGCTTGATGCTGCTCAGATCGAGCTCGTGCACTTCGGTGTAATCGATGTCGCCTTTCCTCGGCATGCCGTACATGCCTTGCACCTTGTAATACGCGCGCACGGCCGCGACGTTCTCCTCGCTGCGCCCGGTGATGCGCAGGAAATCGCACGTGACATCGTCGACCGGAAAAAAGCCGCAGGTCGCCCCATACTCGGGCGCCATGTTGCCGATCGTGGCGCGGTCCGGCAGCGCCAGCGACGCCGCGCCCTCCCCGAAAAATTCGACGAACTTGCCGACGACTTTTTTCTGCCGCAGCATCTCCACGATTCTCAGCACGCAGTCGGTGGCGGTGACGCCGTCGGCGAGCTTGCCCGTGAGATGCACGCCCACGACATCGGGCGTGAGGAAGTAAAGCGGCTGCCCGAGCATCCCGGCTTCGGCCTCGATGCCGCCGACGCCCCAGCCCAGCACCCCCAGCCCGTTGATCATGGTGGTATGCGAATCGATGCCGACGGTGCTGTCGGGGTAATACATGCCGTCTTTCTGCCAGACGACCTGCGCGATGTATTCGAGATTCACCTGGTGACAGATGCCATTGCCCGGCGGGATGATCTGGAACGTCTTGAAAGCCTGTGCGCTCCACTTGAGAAACTGGTAACGCTCGTTGTTGCGCTGGAACTCGATTTTCATGTTCTTCTCGAGCGCGTCCGGCGTGCCGGCGTAGTCGATCTGCACCGAGTGGTCCATGATCAGGTGCGCGGGAACGAGCGGCTCGATGATGTCGGGGTTCTTGCCCTGTTTCTTGGCGGCTTCGCGCAACGCCGCGAAATCGACCACCAGTGGTACGCCGGTCATGTCCTGGAGCAGGATGCGCGCGACTACGAACGGGACTTCAGCCGTGCGCGGGGCGCTGGGCTGCCAGTTGGCGAGGTTGCGCAGGTGCTCCTCGGTGATCTTCTTGCCGTCGTAGTTGCGCAAGGCGGATTCGAGCACGACACGCAGCGATACGGGCAGCCGCGAGATCTTGCCGACGCCGGCTTTCTCCAGCGCCGGCAGCGAGTAGTAGCGCCCCGACTTGCCAGTTGCGAACTCGAATTGCTGCAGCGTATTGAAAAGGTTATGACTCATCCGTGAGCTCCCAAGACGGCTCGTGAGAGCCGCGTGTCGTTAAGAAAAGGTCTGGCCGGACTCGCAGATGCGGGGGCCGGCGTGCCGCCAGTCGCTTGTGGGGCAGGGAGGTGCTGCCTGGTTCGCTGAAAGCGGAACTAAAACAGCGTTGAATTGTAACCTTTGCACGCGCTTTCCGCAAAGGCGCGGCATGTTAGCGTGCCGGTCGGGCTGCGCGGCCGAAGACCCCCATGGTATGATCGAAATTCATCTATATCACCTATACAGGGAGCATCCGCACCGTGCGGCCAGCCCCCCGACCAGGAGTCCATCGCTGTGCCCAAAACAGTAGACATCATCGCGCAGGCGCTCTATGAGGACGGCGTCCGCCATGCCTTTGGCATTCCGGGCGGCGAAGTGCTCGAACTGCTCGAGGCGTTTCGCAAGGCCGGTATCAAGTTCGTGCTCACCAAGCAGGAAATGGGCGCCGGCATCATGGCGGAAGCAAGCTATCAGTTGACGGGCAAGCCCGGCGTGCTGGTGGCGACCCTCGGCCCGGGGATCACGAACACCACGACGGCCGTCGCGCAGGCATGGCTCGACCGCTCGGCGCTGCTCGTCATCACCGGCGAGATCGCAACCTCGCTCAAATCGATCTATACGCACCAGATCATCGACCAGGAGGCGCTGCTGCGGCCGGTCGCGAAATGGTCGACCACGATCGCCGCGGAGCACGCGTTCGACCAGGTGCGCAAAGGCATCGCCATCGCCAAGCTGCCGATGCCCGGCCCCGTGCATTTCAATCTGCCGACCGACGTCGCGGGCGTGGAGCAAAGCGACGCGCGGCGTTTCGCTCCGGTCGCGGTGCGCACGCTGCCGCGGCGCGAAGACCTGGCGACGATCGAGGCGTGGCTCAAGCGCGCGCGCAAGCCGCTGGCGTTCGTCGGCGTGGGTGTGCAGATCGACGCCGCCGAGCGCGAGCTCAAGCGTTTTATCGAAGCCTGGCGCATCCCCTTTGTCGCGACTTACAAGGCCAAGGGGGTGGTGCCCGAAGACCATCCGCTGTGCGTCGGGGCGACGGGGCTCAGTCCGGTGGCGGACAAGATACACATGGCCCATGTGCGCGAAGCCGATCTGATTTTCACCATCGGCTTCGACCCCGTGGAGCTGCGCAGCGACTGGATCTCGCCCTGGGACGAAAAGAAGCCGACAGTCAACATCGACCTGCTGCCCAACACGCACCACGTGTTCCGCAGCGCGGTCGAGTATGCGGGCAGCATCGCGGGCTGCCTGCAGACGCTGTTAGCGCTCGTTCCCAAGCGCATCCCGGCGCGCTGGAGCGACCCCGACCTCGAGCGTTATCGCAAGACCATCTTGCACGCGCTCGCCAGCAATCCCGCCAAAGGCATGGGACCGTTTCAGGTAGCCTCGGCGCTGCGCGAAGTGTTCCCGCGCGACACCATCGCCACGATCGACACCGGGTCGCACCGCATATTGATCAACCACGTATGGCAGTCATTCGAGCCGCGCCGCCTGCTGCAGTCGAACGGGCTCGGCACGATGGGCTATGCGTTGCCGGCGGCGATCGCCGCCAAGCTCACGTTTCCCAAACGCCCGGTGCTGGCGATGATGGGCGAGGCAGGCCTCGATATGGTGATCGGCGAAATGGCGCTGCTCGCGCATCACCGGCTGGCGCTGACGCTGGTGGTGTTCCGCGACGACACGCTGTCGCTGATCAAGCTCAAGCAGCAGCGCATGAAGCTCCCGGAAACGGGCGTTTCCACCGGCAGCCCCGATTACGTCATGCTCGCGGAGGCGTACGGCGGCAACGGCTTCGTCTGCACTAACGTCGCGGAGCTCAGGAAAGTCGCGCGCGTGGCGCTCAACAGCAAGCGCTTCACGCTCATCGAGGCGCGCATCAACCCCGCAGAGTACCAGCACCAGATGTAGACTCCAGTGACAGTGCTTCACCCTATACGACACATAAACAGCGGCGCAGCCGGGCGAACTCCTCCCCTTCAAGGGGGAGAGCAAGCGCAGCGGCGAGGGGGTAACTGGGAGGGGGATGGAGGCATGAGGTGCCGCAACGAGTCGACCGCGGCGGTGAAACGGGGTGTATCACTGCTGTGCTGGACGTTTTTGCTTGTCGCGGCCTGGTCCGTCCATGCGGCAACTCCCGCGTGGAAGCCCACTCAAAACATCGAGATCATCGTGCCGGCGGCTGCGGGCGGTGCCAACGATCTCACAGGCCGGCTGGTTCAGCGGACGCTCCAGGACGCCCGGCTGGTCGAATATTCGATTGCGGTCGTCAACAAGCCCGGCGGCGGCCACACGATGCCGCCATCTCGAACTGGCGCAGCCTGATCGGCCCGAAGGGCCTCGGCCCGGCGCAGCTCGCGTATTGGGATGGCGCTTTGCTGCGCATGGCGCACGCGGACGAATGGAAAAAAGAGGTCGAGAAGAACCTGTCGCAGCCGATCAACCTGTTCAGTGCCGATGCCGCGAAATTCTTCGACGAGCAATACCATCAGTTGTCGAGCCTGCTTACCGATCTCGGGCTGGCAAAATAATCCGCACGCAGACCGCCGGAGCCAGCGGCTGCAGCGCGCGGTCAGGCGGGAATGATGGGCTCGCCTTTGATGGTCGTGCGATGCATCACACGGCGTTGGGTGACATCGACCTCGGAACGATAGTGCATGCAGCAGCGGTTATCCCATAACACGACGTCGCCCACGCGCCAGTGGTGGGCCCAGGCGTACTTGGGCTGCGTGGCGTGCGCCCATAGCTGGTCCAGCAGCCGCTCGCTTTCTGCATTCGACATTCCGATGATGTAGTTCGACGGCCAGTCGCGGCGCCGCCCGAGGTATAGCGCGCGACGCTGCGTGACCGGATGGACGCGCACGAGCGGGTGAGTCGGCCCCTCGATCTCCTCGGGGCAGGTCGGCATCTTCACGCCGGGACGCAGGATCCCGGCGCTGTTGCGGCTCGAGTCGTGCACCTGGCGCTTGCCTGCAATTGCGCGCTTCAGCTCGGCAGGCAGCTCCTCGTAAGCGCGGTACTGGTTGCTGAACCAGGTGTCGCCGCCGCCGTTCACCGGAATCTCCAATGCATAGAGCATGCTGCCCGCGGGCGGCACCTCGACGTATGAATTATCGGTATGCCACACCACTTCGTAACTGCCGAGGCTGCCGTTGTCCTTGACGGGATTGCCATCGGGGCCGAGGTTGGAGACGATGCTGATGCTCGGGTGCCTGGAGATCATGAACTGGTTGTCCACCTGTTTGCCGGTGTTCAGGTGGTACTTGCGCGAGGCCGCTTCGTGCGGCGGGCCGAAGATGCCCGAGGCGGCGAGCAGATGATCGTCATCGATTTGCTGGCCGCGGAACAGCAGAACCAAGTGGTCCGCCCAGGCTTGGCGCAGCGTGGCTTTGACGTCTTCCGGCACCGGCATCGACAAGTCGATGCCGCGAACTTCAGCACCCAGCGCCGCGTCCGGCGGTTCGACATTCAATGCACATGGCGGTGTGGCCGGCGGTGTGGCCGGCCCGCCGCTGCGGCCGGCTTGCGACGCGGAACTTGCGCGTGTTGTCACTGGCTGCCCTCCCGGGGAAATTCTGCTCGCATCGCCGCGCCGGGGTCAATCGATCGGCGCGGCTCCGAAGCCGTCTCATGCTGATGTCCTTTGCGTCGGCTGGACAAGAGCGAATGTAACGCAGTTACGTCAAGCGCCATAGTGGCGCCACAACGCTCCCTTCTCGATTGATCAGCGCGCGAGCGCCACAACGCTTTCTTCTCGATCGATCAGTGCGCGCGAGCGCCATAACGCTGGGATGAGGGAGCACACTACTCGTGTGCCCGGGAGAAGGGTTGGGGATGAGGGAGCACATCCTCGTGTGCCCGGGAGCGGGGCGAGGGGTGAGGGGCGAGCGATGTAACGCAAGCTGGAGAAGTTGATACTCGCGGCAAGGCCGCGTAGCCTATGCGAACATTTGCGCGGCCCGACCGCAGCGGAGAATTTTTCCGACCGGAGAGTCAGGCATCTGCGAAACGAACACGTCCACGCGGCGGCTCGCGCATGCAGGGAGGGTTGATGTTGGCCGATCGCATCATCTGCGTTGTCACGTTGTTGCTGGCGGCGGTGTACTTCTATGCGACGGCGCAGATACCGTCGCTCGAAATCGGCGATCCGCTCGGTCCCAAGGCATTTCCACGGCTGATCGGGATCGGTCTCATCCTGAGTGCGGTGTTGCTGTTTATCGAAACGGTGCGTGCAGGCAAGGAGCAACCGCAGCCGCGCCCACCGGCTGCGAACACGCGTCACCTGTGGGTCATCTCCGCCGTCGTGACATGGACCGCGCTTTATTTCGTGGTGTTCGAAAAGCTCGGCTATCTGCTCGCCACCACCGGTTACCTGCTTGCGCTGATGACATATTTCAACCGGGGCAAGTGGCTCGCCAACGTTCTTACCTCGGTGCTTTTCTGCGCGATCAGTTATTTCATGTTTACCAAGGCCCTCGGCGTCACGCTCGCCAGGGGCCCCCTGCCGTTCTGATGCTCGCGTCATGGACACGCTGACCCACATACTCAACGGCTTCAGTGTCGCGCTGCAGCCGATCAACCTGTGGTACACCTTTCTCGGCGTGTTCATGGGCACGATCATCGGCATCCTGCCCGGGATCGGTCCCTCCGCCGGCATCGCGCTGCTGATACCGGTCACGTTCGGCATGAATCCGACGTCGGCGCTAATCATGATGTGCGGCATCTATTACGGCACCAAGTATGGCGGATCCACGACGGCGATCCTGATCAGGACACCGGGCGAGGCCGCTTCGGTCATGACCACGCTCGATGGCTACGAAATGGCCCGGAAGGGGCGCGCCGGCGCGGCGCTGGCAGTGTCCGCGATCGGGTCGTTTCTGGCGGGCACCATCGGCGTGATCGCGCTTACGCTGTTTGCGCTGCCGCTCGCCTCGATGGCCCTCAAGTTCGGCCCCGCCGAATATTTCGTGCTCATGTTCTTCGCCATGACCGCGGTATCGTCGCTGTCCGGCAAATCGCCGGCCAAGGGGATGCTCTCGATGATGCTGGGACTGATGATCGCGACCATAGGCATCGACCTGCAGAGCGGGCAGCCGCGTTTTGCGATGGGCATACCGGAGTTCCAGGACGGCGTCGGTTTCATCGTCGTGGTGGTCGGCATGTTTGCCCTGGCCGAGGTATTCCGCGGCATGGAAAATATCTACAAGGGAACCTCAGCGGAGATGATCCGCATCTCGGGCAAGCTGTGGCTGACCCGCGAGGAATGGCGGCGTTCGGTCGGCCCGATCTGGCGCGGCGGCATCATCGGCTTCATCATCGGGGTGCTGCCCGGCGCAGGTGGCACCATATCCTCCATCATGTCCTATACCACCGAAAAGCGTCTCTCCAAGCACCCTGAAGAATTCGGCAAGGGCGCGATCGAAGGCGTTGCAGGTCCCGAGGCAGCCAACAATTCCGATACCGCCGGCGCGTTGGTGCCGTTACTGTCGCTGGGCATTCCCGGTGGTGGCGCCACGGCCGTCCTGGTGGGCGCTTTCATCCTGTATGGCATCCAGCCCGGTCCGCTGTTGTTCAC
>JBKJZR010000323.1:0-4506 GCA_046715035.1 Burkholderiales bacterium
GGGAGAGGGGTTAGGGGGCGCGTCGGGGGTTTCGCGGAGCATGCTCCGCGCCCGACAAGCGGCTTCAGCATGCAGGCTGAAGCGCGCACTGCAAGTGAGGGCAATCGAGCGGCACGCAGTTTAGTGAGGCTCGATCGAGCGTGCATCATAGACGCGCCTCTTGCCTGTCATATGCGCTGCTCGGCTCGAGCAACTTCAATACGTCATCTCCCACGTCGGATGCCTTGTCGAAGTTCCAAATCGCTGCCAGCAGGGTTTCGCATGCCCCGGTTCCCGTGTGGCGGCCGGACATTTCGCGAAATTTCTTCTCCAGTTCCGCATCGGTCATCGGATTTCCGGCGTGTCCTTTGGGGTATCTGATCTCCAGCGTAAACACTTCGCCGGAGCGCGTGCGGACATGCACGCGACTGGGAGCCGCTTCCGGATACTGCGCGGACAGCTCGGCACTTTCGCTCACCTTTGTCTTGCGCATCAGATTTACGACCGCGGGTTCGGTCAGGCGCGCTCCTGCAAAACATTCGGCTGTCACTTCGCCTTCAAGAAATGCCATGGCGACCACGTAAGGCAGGCTGTGATCGGCGGTTTCGTGAGTGGTCGGTGCCCACCGGCTGGGGTCGCTGCCCATCATCATTACGGACGTGCGATAGGTTTCGATGTGAATTTCGTCGATCTCCTGCGCGCGCACACGCTTGCGCAGTTCCAGAGCGGCCAATACGGCAGACTGACCGTGGAAGCAGAGCGGCAGACTCTTGATGTGCGTTCGAGTCACCATGTGCGCAGATTCGGGGCCCGGCAGTGGCCACTCGAAGCGGCCGACCGCTTCCCACAGGCCACCCTTGCCTTCGAACACCGCGGTCGGCCCGGTAAATCCCTCGCGCGCGAGCATCGCCGCAAAGACCCCGTTGCGCGCGGCATTCGCGCCGGCGCAGCCTTTCCAGTTGGAAAGATCGCCCGCGCGGGTCTGGGCGAGTGCCATGTTCGGGGCGAGTGCAAGCGACACTGCGTTACCTAGCTGGCTGCGCGACAGGCGCAGCAATTTTCCCACTCCGAGCACGCATGCGAGCACGCCATAGACAGGCTGGTCCCAGCCTTTGGTGTTGATGTCGATGGCATCGATGAAGCTGCAGTAGACGTCGTAGGCCAGCGTAATCGCATTGATCACTGACGAACCGTCAGCATGCACGGATTCGCCGACAGCTACGATCGCCGAGATCACGTCGCTCGGATGGCCCCTGCTCTTGCCGACGTAGGTGTCACTGATATCCATGAAGCGGAGCATCACGCCATTCGCAAAGGCAGCCGCTTCGGGCGTCGTCTTGAGGGGGCTGCCCCAGACGCTCGCCAGCGATGTCCCCGAATACTGCCGCGCGATGCTGCGCGCCATCCGGCTCACCGGTTCATCGTAAGCGCTGAGCGCACTGCCAAACGTGTCGATCAACCGCCGCTTGCATTCGTGCACCGTCGCTGCGGACAACGCGTCGAATTGCGCCTGCCATGCGAAATCAACCAATCGCTCCGTTGTCGCATCCATGCTGTTACCAATCCTTATTCGATTTTGGCGCCGGCGATTGCGATGAGTTGGCGATAGCGCTCGACCTCGGCCTTGGTGAAGGCCGCGAACTCGTTGCCCGGAATGAGGTCGATGTCGACGCCGGATGCCGCGAGGCTCGCAACGACTTTGGGATCTTCCATCGTCTTCGCGAGCGCCGCATACAGCACAGCGATGATTTGCTTGGGTGTGCGCGCCGGAGCATAGAAGCCGTGCCATGCCATCGCGACAAAGTCGGGTATGCCGGCTTCCATGACCGTCGGCAGCTCCGGCAGATAAGCAGAGCGCTTACTGCCCGTCGTCGCCAGGAGCCGGGCCTTTCCCGTCTGGGTGATCGGAGCGAGCGCCTGCGACGGATAAAACATCAACGCCACCGCCCCGCTTGCCATATCGATCAGCGCACGGGGCACGCTGTTATACGGGATGTGCTTGATATCCACGCCGGCCTTATTGGCGAAGAGCACACCGGAAAGATGGGCCGTGGTGCCGTTACCCGAGGACGCGTAGTTGAGCTGACCGGGGCGTGCCTTCGCGTACGCAACCAATTCCGGCACCGAATTCACGGGTAGCGTTGCGCTCACGGCGAGCACAAACGTGGCGGTTGCGATGCGGCCGATCGGCGTGAAGTCCCTGACCGGATCGTAGGCGAGGTTCCTGTAGAGGTTGGGCGCCATACCGTGCGTCGGCGCATTTCCCATGAGTATCGTGTATCCGTCGGGCGTCGCCTTCGCAACGATGGTCGCGCCGATAGTGCCGCCCGCCCCACCGCGGTTATCGACGACCACCAGCTGTCCGAGCGCTTCCGCAAACTTCGGCGCTATCTGGCGCGCCGTCAGATCGATGTTGGACCCGGAGGCGAACGGGACGACCAGGCGGACCGGCCGGTCGGGATAGCCCGCCGCGAAGGCAGCACCTGCCGTCATCATCACCAGCGCCACACCGATCGTATGCGTGTGCGGGGCGGCATTCGTCGGTCGTTGCATTCCTTCCTCCTAGAAATCCTGGACCCGGACTCGTATAGTCGATCTGCCTTACCGCGCTGCAGCGCGCGTTCCGGTGCACGCTGGACAAATCATGCAGGCTCTGGGCGGGCCATGGCAAGCGCAAAAGCGCGAAGTCTGAGCTCGGGTTTTGGCAACGGCGGCTGCGACCGGATCAGATAACTGCCTGGCGGTTTGCCCTTTCCGCCTCCACTCAATAGGCCGGGACTTTTTCTTTTGGGCCGGCCCGCGGGTTACTATCGGCTGACTGAGCGCTTGGTGATCAGGACGTCCCGAAGTTACTGATGGCAGGCTGGGGGGGAACAATGCGCCCGAAGACCACACGGGGTGAAACGCCAATCCGCAAGCGTAAGAATCGAGCGCCGCACCGATGAATGGGCCGCCGCCGGCAGTCAATGCGGATTCCAGGGAATTCTGGGAGGCCGCACGCGAGCACCGCCTGATCATTAAACGGTGCGATGCCTGTACGCGGGTGTTTTTCCCGCCGCGCTATCTTTGTCCGTTCTGCTGGTCCGACAAAACTTCCTGCGTCCAGAGCTCGGGCAGGGGGACGGTCTATAGCTACACCGTCATGTATCGCGCGCCGGCTCCGGAATTCGCCGCGCTCGCCCCGTATGTGGTCGCGCTCATCGACCTTGAGGAAGGTCCGCGGATGATGGCGAACATCGTTGGTCCGCGCGCACTGGAAACAGCGGTCGACGACCGAGTCGCCGTGTGTTTCGAGGATCGAGGCGACGGCTGGAAAGTACCGCAGTTTCAACGAATCGCTTCTTGAGCTTCGGGAGCCATGCGCAAATGCCGCTGCGTAATCGGACTGCAATAGTCGGTATAGGAGAATCCGACATAGGCAGGCTGCCGCACATGTCGGGGCTCGCGCTCACGGCGCAGGCCGCCAAGCGCGCGCTCGACGATGCCGATCTTGCAATCGCCGATGTCGACGGTTTGCTTGCGGCGTATACCCTCACCGAGCCGTTCCTCATGCTCGGCACGGTGTTGTGCGAATACCTGGGCCTCAAGCCGCGGTTATGCGCGTCGATGGTGGCTGGCGGCGCAACGCCGACAATCCTGCTCGGGCACGCGGCGGCGGCGATCGTCACTGGCCGTGCTAGCTGCGTGCTCGTGTGCACCGGAGAGAACCGCGCGAGCGGCGTGTCGAGAGACAGCGCGGTGTCTGCGCTCGCATCCGCGTTCGGGCATCCCTATTTCGAGTATCCGTACGGCAACTCCATCCCGGGCAGCTATGCGATGATCGCGCGCCGCTACATGCACGAGTATGGCCTGAGCCGGAAGCAGCTCGCGCTGGTGCCCGTCATTGCGCGCCGGCATGCGGCGCTGCACCCGAACTCGCATATGAAGGCGCCGATCACGGTCGAGGATGTGATCGCATCCAAACCGATCGCGTCGCCGTTGAATCTGCTGGACTGCTGTCTGATTTCGGATGCTGCGGGGGCTTTTATAGTGACTTCCGCCGAGCGTGCGCGTGACATGGCGAAACCGCCGGTGTACCTCCTCGGAATCGGCGAGCGGCACACGCACGAGTACATCCTGTGCGCCGAAAGCCTGGTGCGGTTCGGCGTCACAGAATCCGGGCAGGACGCTTATCGCATGGCCGGACTCGGACCGCCGGACATCGATATCGCGCAACTCTACGATTGTTTCTCGATCGTGCCGATCCTCGAGCTCGAGGAGCTCGGATTCTGCAAGGCGGGCGAGGGCGGGGAGTTCTATGCGGCAGGCCATGCGGCCATCGGCGGCCGGCTGCCTGTCAACACGCACGGTGGAATGCTGTCGCACGCGCACGCCGGAGCAACAGGCGGCATGCTCGGCATCATCGAGGCAGCAGCTCAGCTCAGAGGCGAATGCGGCGCGCGCCAGGCCGCCGGGGCTGAAACAGCGCTCGTGCATAACGAAGGCGGCATACTGTCATCGCACTGCACGGCCATTCTGGGCCGCGAA
>JBKJZR010000324.1:0-16949 GCA_046715035.1 Burkholderiales bacterium
AAGCCGTCAAGCGCGCGCTCGATGGCGTCGATGCGGCGTGTCTGACGCGCAGCGAATTCGTGCACACGATGGCGCAGCGCGGGATTCTGTCCGCGCCAGTGCTCGAGGTGGACGAAGTGCTCGCGCAGCCTGTGATACTCAAGCGCAGATCGCTGTACTCGATCGAAGCCGGCGATGGCGCTACGACGTCGGTCTTCGCCGTGCCTCTCGGCCTCACGCTGACGCCGGTGCTGCGCGCGCAGCGCATGTCCGGGCTCGGCGCCGACGCGCAATTCGCCGACTGCGCCGCCGCCAGCGCGTAACAGGATCAGAAATTTCCAGGACGATGGCTACAACGCAGACAACCGATACCAGGACGGCGCCGCTCGAGGGCGTGCGCGTCATCGATTTCAGCCAGCTGCTGCCGGGCCCATTCGCCACCCAGATGCTCGGCGAGCTCGGCGCCGACGTGATCAAAGTCGAGCGGCCGGGAATCGGCGATCCCAGCCGGCACAGTCAGCCCGGCTACCGCGACAACAGCGTTTATTTCAACGCGGTCAACGCGAACAAGCGCAGTATCGCGCTCGATCTGACCCAGGAGGCAGGCCGCGAAGTAGTGCGCCGATTGCTCGAGGGCGCCGATGTCGCCATCGAATCCTACCGGCCCGGAGGTGCGCGCAGGCTCGGCATCGATTATCAGACGATCAGGAGTTTCAATCCGCGCCTCATCTACTGCTCGATCTCCGGCTTCGGGCAGACCGGCCCGCTGTCGCATATCGCGGGCCACGACCTGGTCATCCAGGGACTCACGGGCCTGATGGGGTGCCACCTCGAGGACAACCCGCCTGCGGTGCCGGGGTTTCAGGCGGCCGATTTTGCCGGCGCACTGTACGCAGTGATCGGCGTGCAGGCGGCGCTCGCGCAGCGCGCGAAGACGGGGCTGGGCTGCGAGATCGACCTCGCCATGTTCGAGGCGCTCTACCACATGTGTCTGATCCCGCTGAGCTCGGCATTCGCGCACATGGCGGGACACAGCGGCGAGCCGCGCATGGAATCGTTCGGCGGCAACCCGCGCTATTCGACGTACCTCAGCAAGGACGGCAAGCCGGTCGCGGTCTCGCTGCTCGAAACGAAGGCGTGGCGCGAATTCTGCGAAACGATCGGCAGACCCGATCTCGTTTCCGCGGACGAGACGATTGCGGACCGCCTGAGCGCGCACGGCGAGCGTCACGGCGACTATCGCGGCGCGCTCGCGCGCTACTGCGCATCCTATACGTGGGCAGAAATCATGCAGCACATGGAGCGCACTGGGATCGCGATCTGTCCGGTGACGACGCCGGACGAGGCCGTGGCGCTGGCGCACGTGGCAGCACGCGGCGCAATCGACACCTTCGAGCACCCGGTCGAGGGGCGCATCCCGTATCTCGTCAATCCGCTGGCGCGCGCCGGGCTTGCGCCGCAGTCACCGCGGCCGGCGCCGCAGCTCGGCGAGCATGCAGAAGAGATTCTGCTTGCGCACGGCTACACCCGGGAGCAGATTGCCGATCTGCGCCGGCAAAAGATCATCGACTGAAAATTACGAACCGGACGACAGTCGGAAGGGCTCCCCTCGCCCCCCGGGAGAGGGGCTGGGGGTGAGGGTATACAAAGCGCACCTTGTTCAACGAATCAGCGACTCAGGACATTTAGGAGCCTACGCATGAAGACACACAGCGGTTCGAACAGCCGTGCGATCGCCGAGTATGTGGCGTCCGCGCGCGAGCGCAAGCTGCCGCCCGCAGTGCTGAATGCCGCCCGCCTGTGCCTGGCCGACTGGGTCGGCGTCGCCATCGGCGCATGGGGCGAGTCCGCGGCGCAGATCGTGCGCCAGGTGACGTCCGGCTGGCAGAGCGCCGGCCGCGCGACGGTGCTGCTCGGCGGACACGCCAGCGCGCCGCTCGCCGCGTTGTGCAACGGCACGCTCGCCCACTGCCTCGATTTCGACGATACCTACGTCAAGGCGGTCACCCACACGAGCGCGCCGGTATGGGCCGCGACGCTCGCCCTCGGCGAGGAGCTGGGGGCAGACGAGACGCAGATGCTGGTCGCCTTCGTCGCGGGGTTCGAAACGGCCTCGCGCGTGGGCTATGGGATCGGCGAGGCGGTGACGGCGCGTGGCTGGCATGGCACCGGCGTGTTCGGGCGGCTCGGCGCCGCTGCGGCGAGCGCGGTGCTGCTCGGGCTCGACGTCCAACGCACGCTGCACGCGCTCGGCACGGCGGCGACGCAGACCAGCGGGCTCACGGCGTCATTCGGGACCATGGCCAAGCCTTTTCACGCGGGCAAAGCGGCGATGGACGGGGTGCTCTCCGCGCAGCTCGCGGCGGCCGGATTCGTCGCCGCCACCAACCTGCTCGAGCCCGATGGCGGTCTCGACAGCGCGCTGATCCAGGACCGCAGCCTGCAGATCAGGCCGGCTGATTTCTCGGACTGGGAAATCCTCAACAACAGTTTCAAGCCGTACGCCGCGTGCCATCTGACGCATCCTGCCGTCGACGCGGGACGCGCCATCGACAAATCGAAGTTCGACCTCACGCAAGTGCGCGCCATCCACGCCGAGGTGGGTGAGCTCGCCAAACAGATCACGGGCGGCAAGACCGGCGCGCCCGCGACGGCGCTCGAAGGCAAATTCGATCTCAAATACTGTATTGCGCTGGCATTGCACGGGCGCAAGCTGTCGGCCGCCGATTTTCGCGATCCTTTGCAATCCGATCCCGCGGTCGTCGCCACGGCCGGCAAAGTCGTGGTCGAAGCCAAACCGCAGCTGGGTTTCGCGTCGGCGCGTCTGGGCATCGAGCTGAGTGGCGGACAAACGATCCGCGCCGCTGTGCCGGTGGCGAAAGGGCATCCCGGCAATCCGATGACCTGGGACGACATGCACGACAAATTCGAGGGACTCGTCGCAGCGCGCCTGGGCAGCCGCACCGAGGGATTGTTCGCCGACCTCCGGGCGTTCGGGGACGGCAGGGCGCTCGCGGCGATACGCGCGATTTCTAGTTAGGGATGCTCTGATTAATCGTCATTCCAGCGCAAGCTGGAAGCCATCGAAAGCGACAGGTGGATCGATGCCAAAATACGCAAGCCAAGCGACTGGCTTACGGGGGTCCTCGATCCTAAATATCACGCGGTTTTAACGAAAGCGAAACATGACCTACACGACCATACGCAGCGAACGCGGCGGCGCGGCTTGCATCATCACGCTCGACCGCAGCGAGAAGCGCAATGCCGTCAGCACACAGATGATGGGCGAAATCATCCGCGCCGCGCGCGAGGCGGACGACGATCCGGCGGTACGCGCGGTGATCCTCACCGGCGGCGCCAGTTTTTTTTCGGCCGGCGCCGATCTGAACGAGGCGCTGCAGGTCAAGACCGCGGTCGAAGGCGTGGCGTACTTCGAGCAGTGGCACCGGCTCAACGGCACGCTCGAAAGTCTGGGCAAACCGGTACTGGCCGCGATCGAGGGTTTTTGCATCACCGGCGGGCTCGAGCTCGCGCTCGCGTGCGACCTCAGGATCGCCGGAGAAGGGTCGACGTTCGCGATCACGAGCTCGAAAATCGGCACGGTCGCCGGCGCGGGTGGAACGCAGCGCCTGCCGCGCATCGTCGGTATGGCGCATGCCCTCGACATTCTTTTTTCCGCCGAGCCGATACCTGCGGACGAAGCGTATCGCATGGGCCTCATCAACCGCCTCGTCGCCAAGGGCAAAGCGCTCGAAACGTGCGGCAAGCTCGTCGAGGTTTATGCGCAGCGCGCGCCGCTCAGCCTCAAGCTCGTCAAGCGCGCGGTGCGCAGCGGCATGCAGATGGATTTTGCGTCGGCGATCGAGTTCGAAACGTCCATCGTGTCGCTGATCTACGGCACGCAGGACAAGCAGGAAGGCATTTCCGCATTCCTCGAGAAGCGCACGGCGAAATTCCAGGGGCGCTGAGGCGCCCGCATTGCGATTCAACCATCCGCGATGATCAAGCGTGCTGCACTGCAGGGTCTGCGCGTCGTCGAGATCGGCGAGCGCATCGCCGCGGGTGCCTGCGGTTCCGTGCTCGGAGCGCTCGGCGCGGAGGTGACGCTGGTCGGGAGCGAAAGTTCGGCCAGGCAGCACAAGTGGGTGGACCGCATCGTGGCGATGCGCGACAAGCGCATCGTTCGGGCTGGACCGACTGACGGCGTGGTGGCCCCTTTGCTCGCCGATGCCGACGTCGTGATCACGGCGAGCGATGTCACGCCGGTTCCCGACTGGCGCCACACGCCGCGCCAGATCGTCTGCGACATTACCGCGTACGGCAGCAGCGGGCCCATGGCCGGCCTGCCGCACCCCGATCAACTGATACAGGCGGTGACCGGGCTTGCCGATACGACCGGCGAACCAGCGTCGCCGCCGGCGCTGACCGGATTTCCCGTGACAGAGGGCATCGGCGCACTGTACGCGGCCGCAGGCATCATTGCCGCGTTGCGAGTGCGTGCCCGCGACGGCGTCGGCCAGGACATTGAGATCGCGCTCTACGATTGCGCTTACTCGACGCTCACTACGTTTCTGCCATTTCATATCGTCGGCAAGCCGGTGCGTCGCTCCGGCAACCGTCACGTCCTCGCCGCCCCATGGAATGTCTACAAGGCGAGCGACGGGTGGGTCGTCCTGTGCACGGGCACCGACGAGCAGTGGAAGCGGTTGTGCGCGGTCATCGGGCGTCCCGAGCTTGCCGCTCATCCCGATTACCGTCACACGAGTGATCGCGTCGCGCACTGCGATGCCGTCGACGCCGCGGTGCAGGACTGGATCGGTGAGTTTGCGGCGACAGAATGCGTCGAGCGCCTGCAGGGCATCGAGATTTCGTGCGGCCCGATCGTGACGGTCGAGGCGCTGGCGCGCGAGCCCAACCTCGCGCATCGCGGCACGATCGTCCCGCACCCGGATCCCGATTCGGGCGGGCAGGCGCTGGTGATGAACGGTGTCATCAAAGCCGGCAGAAAAATGGCTGCAACTCCGGTTGCGACCCGCGAGCCGCGGGAAGCTGCCGCGGAGGGTTCTCCCTGGCAATCGCACGGCCCTGCCGACCGGCGTCCGTTTGCCGGGATCAGGGTGCTCGAGATCGGTCAGTTCACCACAGCGCCGCTCGCTGCCCGGCAGCTTGCCGCGCTCGGCGCTGAGGTGCTCAAGATCGAATCGCCCGGCGGCGACGGCTCGCGCGGATGGGCTCCCCAGCAGGGCGGGCAGGGTTATTTTTTCACGTTCAGCAACAGCGACAAGCGCAGCCTCGCCCTCGATCTGCGGCACGACGCCGACCGCGCGCAGTTCGAGTCGCTGGTCGCGCAGTCGGACGTCCTCGTCGAGAACCTGAAGCCCGGCGCGCTCGCCCGGCTGGGGCTGGACGCGCAAGCGCTCTCGGCAATCAATCCGCAGCTCGTCTACTGCGGGATCTCGGGGTTCGGCGCCGATTCCGCTTACGCGGGCCGTCCGGCATTCGACACGGTCGTCCAGGCGATGTCGGGCATCATGGACCTCACCCGCGTGAACGGCGTGCCGCAGAAAGTCGGCATCTCGCTCGTCGATATCCTCGGCGGCGTATTCGGGCTGATCGCAACGTCGGCTGCGTTGCTCGCGCGCGATGCCACAGGCGCGGGTGAGCACATCGACCTTTCAATGCAGGACGCCGCAGCGTGGATCACGCAGTGGAGCTGGCGCGGTCACTACCCTCCCCAGCGCGCCGTCATGATCGCCTGCAGCGACGGTTACGTGGCCGCATTGCTGACCGAGAGTGAAGAGCTTGCGCTTGCGGCGCTGCGGGCAGCTACACCCGCGCAAACACGTGCGCAGCTTGTATCTGCGCTCGCGCAGAGCGGCTACGCTGCCGCGCCGGTGCTGACCGTCAGCGAAGCGGCGACCAGCGCGCAGTCACAGGCGCGCTCGCTCATGGTTTACGGCGCGGACGCATCCGGCCAGCGCTGGCCGTTGCTCAGTTGTCCGATCCGGCTGAGCCGCACGCCGGCCGTCGTCCAGCGCCCGATCGGCAGGCTCGGCGAAGCAAACGAAGAAATCGCGAGGCGCCACGCCAGCGCCGAGCGCGTTTAGCGGGAAATCGAACTTAACGAGCGTGACATAACTTCGTCACGCTCGACCCTCACCCCCAACCTCTCTCCCCGAGGGCGAGGGGGGCCCTTCGACTGCGCTCAGGACGGGCGTCGAGCGAAACCGCACTTCGAGCGGTTTCGTAATTGTTGTCACTAACTGCAAAGGAACGACGATGGACAAGAAACTGATGGAAGAAGGACTGGCTGCACGGCGTTCGGTGCTGGGCGATGAATACGTCGACCGGTCGATGAAAAACGCGGACGACTTCAACAAGCCTTTTCAGGAGATCGTCAGCGAATACTGCTGGGGTCTGTGCTGGACCGACGAGACGCTAAGCCGCCGCGAGCGCAGCATACTCAACCTGGGCATGATCGCGGCGCTGGGCAAAAAGGAAGAGTTCGAGCTGCACTTCCGGGGCGCGCTGCGCAACGGCCTCACCGAGAAGGAGCTGCGCTCGGTGCTGATCCAGATCGCCGTCTACTGCGGCATTCCGGTCGGCGTCGACTGCTTCCGCATCGCCAAGCAAGTGTTGGCGGACACCCGACCGAAGGCGTGACGTGATACGACAGGGCGTTGCCGTGCCGGAATACCGCGTCACGGCGCGCAACACTTCGTCGAGCAGCGAGAACAAGATCCACGACGACGATGTCGCCCGCCGCTATGGCTTCGGCGGCGGGCTCGTGCCGGGTGTCGCCGTTTATGCGTACGTCACTTATCCTCTCGTGGCGGCGTTCGGCGCTGCCTGGCTCGAGCGCGGCACGTGCAGCATCAAGTTCGTGAAGCCGATATTCGAGGGCGATGAAGTGGTGATTCGCGCGACGACGCAGCGCGCACCGGAAGGGCTCAGCATCGCCCTGGTCGCAGCGACGGCTGGCAATGGTGACTGCGCCTTCGCCACCGCAACGCTGCCCGAGCGCTCGCCGGCCACCGTGGATGCCGCCGCCTACGCGGAGGCGCCGCTTCCCGTCGAGCGTCCCGAGGCAACGCGTGACTGCCTCGCCTCGCTCGGCGTCATCGGCACCATCAGCGAACGCTACGACGCCGCTTGCGCCGCGGATTTCACCGCAAAAATGAGCGACGCGCTCCCGCTCTATGGGGGCAGCGAGGGTTACGTCCACCCGGCGTTCTTCCTCAATCAGGCCAACCAGGCGCTCAAATCCAACGTGCTCCTCGGCCCGTGGATCCATACCGGCAGCATCGTTCGTCACCTGAGCGCGGCACGCATCGGCGAGACGCTGTGCACGCGCGGCCGGGTGCGCGGACTAACCGCAAAGAAGGGCGCGGAGATAGTCGAGCTCGATCTGCTGCTGCTGGCCGATCGCGCGCGCCCTGTTGCCCATGTCTACCACTCCGCGATCTATCGTCTGCCTGCTCCCGCGAATGCGTAGCCTGCGCACATCCACGCCCGCGCACGATATTTCCCCACAGATTCACGAAAGGCGAAACCATGAAACACATCTTGAATCCACTCATCGTTGCGATCGGATGTGCCGCGGCGCCGGTGCTGGCGGCGGATTTCCCCGAAAGAACCGTGCGCCTGGTCGTGCCTTTCCCCCCGGGCGGCGGCACGGACGGCTTCGGCCGCATCCTCGGCGCGAAGCTGACCGAGCTATGGGGACAGCAGGTCATCATCGACAACCGGGGCGGCGCCCAGGGCAACATCGGCACGGCGATCGGCGCGAAAGCGCCGCCTGACGGTTACACGATCACGCTCGCCCATCAGGGGGCGCTCACCATCAATCCGCATCTCTACGCCAATCCCGGCTACGACACGCTGCGCGACTTTGCCCCCGTCTCCCGCGGCACGGAGATGGCGTTCATTCTCGTCGTGCATCCGTCGTTGCCGGTGAAATCGATGAAGGATCTCGCCCACCTGGCAAAGCAGAATCCCGGCAAGCTGACTTTCGCGTCGAGTTCGTCGGGCCCGCAAATGGCCGGGGAGCTTTTCAGGCTGACGACCAAGACCGACATGGTGCACGTTCCGTATAAAGGCGGAGGCCCCGCCACGATCGATTTGCTGGCCGGGCACGTGACGATCATGTTCGCCAATCCGACCGCCACGGTCCCGCACATCAAGGCCGGCAAACTGCGCGCGCTCGGCGTGATGGGGCCCAAACGCAATGAAGCGCTGCCCGATGTGCCTACCGCGCTCGAATCCGGATATCCGGACTTGCGCGAAGTGATCGAATGGTACGGGGTCGTGGTGCCGGCCGCCACGCCGCGGGACATCGTCGCCCGGCTCAATGCCAGCGTCGTGCGCGCGATCAGCTCGCCCGAGGTGGCCAAGCGTATCCAGGCCCTGGGTCAGACGCCTACGCCGAGCACTCCCGAACAGTTTGGAGAGCTGATTCGCGCGGAATTCCAGCGCTGGGGCCAGGTGGTCAAGGCTTCCGGCGCGAAAGCCGACTGAGCGATCGATGCCCGGTTCCTCCCGTGCGCTCACGCGGGCGTTGGGTTTTACCCTGACCTAGGATGATCGTCCTTTCAGAACCCGCGCCGGAGCGGTGCGCCGCGATCCTGCTCACCTTGCGATTCACATCGCGAATCTGGCGACGGCCTTCTCGTCCCATTCGATGCCCTGGCCCGGTCGATCGGGAACGATGAGATGCCCACGCTCGAGCTGGAAAGGCGCCGCCAGGATGGGGTCGGCCCAGTCCTGCCATTCGAGCCAGTGCGCGGTATCGGTGACGCGCATCAGGTGCGCGGCCATTTCCGGATAGAGGTGGGTGGACATCGGAATTCCCGCCGCACCGGTGATCGCTGCTGCGCGCAGCCAGCCGCTGACACCGCCGATGCGCATCAGGTCGGGCATGACATAGTCGCCCGCGCCTGCGATGACGGCTTGATACAGCAGTCGCGGGCCGTAGAAATTTTCCCCGAGCTGAACCGGCGTCTTCAGCTCCCGCGCGAGCTGGACGTAGCCGGGAATGTTGTCGTAAGTCGTCGGTTCTTCGAACCAATAGAGACCGTGGTCGTCGAGCGCGTGGCAGCGCACGAGCGCATCTCCCAGCGACAGGCCCTGATTGAAGTCGCACATGAGCTTCACCGCGCCGCCCGCCGCCTCCCGCACGGCGGCGATCGCCGCCAGATCGTCGGCGAGTTCGTCGCGTCCCAGCCTCAGCTTCAGCGCGCTGAATCCGCCTTCCCCGACCAGGGCTGCTGCTTCCTCGGCGAGTGTGTCGAGTGGCGTCAACCACAGCCCGTTGCTGTTGTAGGCGGGAACCGGCCCGACCGTTCCCCCGAGGAACACGGCGAGCGGCATGTCCGCGGCTTTGGCCAAAGCGTCCCACGCCGCCATATCGAGTCCCGATGTCGCGATCATGGAGACGCCTTCGCGGCCGACGAGATGCAGCGAGCCTATCGCCCGTCGAAAGGCGTCGAACGGCGCGAGCGGCTGGCCTTGGGCCGCTGCGGCGAGATCTTCCAGCGCAGGGACGATGTAACGCGCGGAGTTCCTCAGATAAGGCTCGAGGTAGCTGTGCCCGACGACGCCTTCGTTGGTGTAGAGGGCGATCAGGATCAACGGCCAGGCGCGAAACAGTCCGACTTTCGAGACGACGGGACGCTTCAGGGGCACGACGACGGGCCGTGCGCGAACACTCTTCAGCGCCAGCTGGGCGCGCGCCATGAAGATCCTCCTTCCAGCAGTTGCGAACGTGCGCGCATCACGCGTTGCGCGGGTGATGGCGGAGTGGAGTCGACCGATGCTTATGCCTGCCGGGCAACCTATCGATAATCGCAGCTACAACTCAAGCTCCAACTCGATGATCTCTGAAAAGGACTTCCGTCCAAAACGGACGATGCCGCCCAGTTTCTCTGAATCCCGCACGATGGTAAAGATAGCGGGCGCCAGTTGCCGCACGCGGGAGCCCAAAGGCGCAGTCGTTGCAGTCCGCGCTGGCGCGCCCACGTAACCCCTTGCAACATGGGCGGTCACTTCGGAGATGTCCGACGTTCGATTCAGGAGCGGGCCGCCTTCGCGGCGTCCCCCTGGAAGGGAAGGATAGGACACGCGGCTCATTCGCGGTACGGTTCATCGCTCCTGGGAGCTTGGGGAGCCTGTTCGTCGAGCGACTGACGATACCGGATGCAGCCACGCAGGAACTGGGGCCAATCGGGAACGACAGGGAGTGGATCCGAGCGCTCTGGCAGTAGCGACCACAACACAGGATGGTACCAGCACAGATCGTGGCCCGTGCTGTCACGGTGACGCGTATACCCTGCCGCAGTTTCTTCACTTCGGCGACGAGTTGATCATGCGACATGCCTTCTAGATCAGCGTCCATAGTGCATCTTTCCGAATGTCCAAGAGTTTGCGGTCACCGCACGCCGAAAGCGTTTCGGTGCGGCAAAAGGTTGGGCCTTTGTGCGTAATGCAAGGATCAGGCGGCGTTCTGCGGGACTCGCACATTCACTCCTCGGGCGCCAGCCTGAACGTGACGTACACCATGGGGCCTTCCTGGCCGCCGACCGACGCGTAGAGACGCCGCGCCGCGCCGTTGGTCATGTCCGCGCCCAGCCACGCCTCGCTGCAACCCAGTGACCGTCCGTGGGCGAATAAAGCCCGCATCAGCTGCTTTGCGATGCCCTGCTGCTGGTGAGCCGGTGCCACGCCGACTTCGTTCACCCAGAGCTCGGGCGGTTTGTCTGGATGGACGTAATGCACGGCGGTCGCCATGCCGACGACCTGCTCGTCGAGCACGGCCACCGCAATGTGATGTCTTGGATCGGCGAGAAACTCCGTCGTCCAGCGCGGGTCGACCGCGTTGTCGAACACGCCCTGCGCTACGCAGTCCAGGACCGAAGCATCGGTTGCACCCAGAATGCGAACGCTCAGCGATGCGCTCATCGGGCTGTGCCGCACGCGTGTCTTGTTTTTGGCCAGCAGGCGGCGTGGGGCATTCCGGTCACCTGCCGACAAATCCCAAATAATACGAGGCGCCTTTCTCGAAATAGAACACGTTCAGCAATCCGATCACGAGCACGATACCCGCTGAGGCACCGAAAGTGAGATCTGCGAACCGGAGCTTCCGCGCACTCTTCACAGCAGCTCAGACATTCCCTAACGGTTTACCCCGGCCGCCGATTTGCTTTGTAAGGCACGCATCAGATCCGCGCGCAACTCCGCGAAAATTTTCTTGTACGCATCCAGCGATGACTGCCGGATCGCCGATTTCATGGCGAAAGCGCCGCCCCAAAACATCTTCCCCCCTTGGGTCTCGCCTTCGGCGGAATAGGTCTTCTGCAGCAGTTGCCTCCTTCCCGGTTCATAGGCGGTGGCGCTGACGCTCACCGAGGCGCGAAAATCCTCGAACCGGTAACTCGGAATCGCCAGCTCCAGAATGATCCACTTAGCGCCATTGGCCGGCTCCTTGTACGTATTCGAAAAATCGTAGCGCGCGAACATCTGCGGGAGTTCGATGTCAGCAACCTGCTTGAGCATGTCGCCCGGCTCGACTTCCCAACTATTGGCGATTCCGCTCATGAAGGCTCTGATCGGCACCTTGTTCGCCAGGGTGTGCTGATCGATGACCGCGGTCACGCCGACGTCTTGCCGCGGCGCGGAGATGCTATAGGCGGCTGGCCTGTCAAACGTTACCTGGTGGGCACAGCCGCCAAGCAGCGCGAGCGCCGCGAGGCCCGCATGGATGATCTTCATCGCTCCCTCCTTCGGCTGTGTCTGAGACTACGGTGGAAACGCGGGCGCCTATCTCCATCCGCCGCGCGGTGGCTGGTCGCGCGCGGTAAGCAGTCCGTTCGCCATGCCGTGCGCACGCACGCGCTCACACTGCGCCGCGGACAATCGGCGGTTCAGGGGCGAGGTCTCGGCCCGCATCAGGTTGCCCGGCTCGTCGCTGTGTTCGCCATTGTCCGCGAGGACGTGCACCAGTTCGTGGGCCAGCACGTGTGGCAGGTCGCGCGCGCCGTGCGCTACCCACACGGTATTCGCGAGCTCGCGCCGGTTCACCGAGTTTGCGACGCCGATCGCTTCCGCATCATAGCCCGGAACGTGCAGCGTATCTTCGACGAAGAAAACCGCCGGCGTGGCGACGGAGATCGCACCCAGCAGCTCACGCGAAACCGAGGTCGAATAGAAGTGGAAGCGGCGGGGTGCTTCGAGGATGTGCAGCGCGCTGCGCGCAAGCGTGATGCCGCATTGCGCGAGCAACGGCGCGGCATCCCGCACGGCCGCCTGAATGTCCGACACCGTCCAGCGCGTTCCGAGAAAGGTAACCATCGACAGTTGCAGTTGGTGCGAGACGTTCTGCGTCGATGACTCCTCGGGCACGGGAAGGGTTTCGACGACACGCACCTGCGCCGAGGTATCGGGCGCAGCGAGCAGGGCTGCGATCAGGCAAACGGCAACGAGCCGGCGAAGTCGCGCCGGGTGAGGACCTATGCGCGCGGACGCAAGCCACATTTTCTACGGCGTCGCCGGACGCGGCAGGTTGCAAAAAAAGCAAGCGTTAGCCGCGGTGAAAACGTGCCTTGGCAGGTTAGGAGCGGGAAGCGGAAGCCCGGGCGAAAAACGCATTATCAATCACCCCCGCCTGGATTCCAGCGTGCGCTGGAATGACGGGACACTCTGGGCAGAGAGTCGCTGGACAACCCGCTACGCGTGCTTGTCCAGGAACGCCTGCACAACGTTCACAAATCCGGCCGGGTTGTCGAGCGTGACGTGATGATCGCTCCGGGCAACCTCGGCAAGCTCGACGTGCGGACAACACGCTTTGACCTCGGCGTACAGTGGCAAAGTGATGCGGGGGCTGCGCTCGCCTTTGACCAGCAGCGCCGGTATGCAGATGCGGCCCCAATACAGAAAGCCGTTGATAGTCTCGCGCTTAGCGTAGACATTGCGGTCGAACTTGTGGTGCCAGCTCGCGTCTGCGGCTTGCCGCCCGCTATTGAGCGCCAGGTGACGGATGATCTCGGGCGCGGCCGTCGATCCGCCCGGACGCAAACGATAGCGGGAGATGAATTCGTCGTGCGTAGCGTAGCTGCTGCCCCGCCGCGTACCGACGCCGCGCAGTGCGGCCACGCGATCGTCGGTCATCTGCAGGGTCGAGTCGGCGACGATCAGTTTACTCACCCGCTCCGGATACGTCGCGGCGTAAACGAGGGCGACCATGCCGCCCATCGAATGGCCGATCAGGACAAAGTCGCGTAAATCGAGTTTTTCGACGACCTCGGCAATATCCGCTGCATAGCGCTCGTACGAATAGACGGGCGGATCCGCCCACGCGCTGTCGCCGTGACCGCGCAGGTCGAGAGCGCGCACATGATAGCGAGCGCTTAAGTCAGTCGCCACGAAATCGAACCAGTGCACGTGGGCCGCGCCGCCGTGGATGCACAGCATGGCAGGCCGCCCCGCGGTGCCGTAATCGAGATAGTGCAGGCGCAGTCCGCCCGCCTCTACAAAATGACTCGTGTAAGAGGCAGGCATTACCCGATCCTGCGATTTATCGGTGCTGGCTGCGGTGTATTGGCGCGATGCCATGGCTACCTTTCTGGCGGAATGCCTCTGCCGAGAACTGTCGTTGCGGCTTTCGTATATTCTCCCACTTGTCCGCATCGAAGACAGCACTCATCCCAGGACCGCGATATTCCGAAGCTGAGCCGGCTGCTGCCGTGAATTTGTCGCCAGACCCGGTCCGGACCATCTTGATGCATGAGTACGCCACGGGAATGCCAACAAAAACCTTTGACATAGCCATCATCGGTGCAGGTATCGCTGGGGCATCGGCCGCTTATTTTCTCGCCCCGCACGCGCGCGTGGCGGTGATCGAGCAGGAATCGCAGCCGGGGTATCACTCGACGGGTCGCTCGGCGGCGCTATTCACCGAAACCTATGGCGTGGAATCCACGCGCGCATTAACGGCGGCCAGCCGCAGTTTTCTGGTGGCACCGCCAGAGGGTTTTTGCGATCACTTGCTGCTGACGCCACGCGGGGTACTGCTG
Organism: Burkholderiales bacterium; assembly: GCA_046715035.1. Lineage (GTDB taxonomy): Bacteria > Pseudomonadota > Gammaproteobacteria > Burkholderiales > SG8-41 > PALSA-1004. The sequence continues at coordinate 14,046 of JBKJZR010000324.1, forward strand.
ATCGGTGCGGCAGACGACGCTGCGGGAATGGCTGCGCAAATCGAGGCATTTCGCAGGTATGCGCCTGCAGTGCGCGCGGTGACTCCCGCGCAAGCCGTGTCTCTCGTGCCTGCCCTCAGGCCCGCTGCTGTTGCGTGCGCAATGCTCGAGCCCGATGCAATGGACATCGATACGCACGCATTGCACGCCGGCTACCTGCGGGGCGCCAGGGCGCGCGGTGCCGAGATCATCGCTGATGCCACGGTCGAAACGATGACACGCTCCGCAACCGCATGGCGGCTGACCACACGCGGCGGTGTGTTCGAGGCGCCCACGGTCGTCAATGCGGCGGGCGCCTGGGCCGATCAAGTCGCGCAGTGCGCCGGACTGCACCCCCTGGGGCTAATCCCCAAGCGGCGTACCGCCATCACCATCGATCCGCCCCCGGGGATGGCGACGGCAGCGTGGCCGATGGTCATGGATCTACGCGAAACGTTTTACTTCAAGCCCGACGCCGGCCGCCTGCTGCTGTCGCCGGCCGATGAAACGCCCTCACCCCCGTGCGACGCGCAACCCGATGAGCTGGACGTGGCGATCGCGATCGACCGGCTCGAGACGGCGACCACGCTGTCGGTGAAGCGCATCGTTGCGAAGTGGGCGGGGTTGCGCGTCTTCGCTCCGGACAAGGCCCTGATCGCGGGGTTCGATCCGGCTACCGACGGCTTCTTCTGGCTTGCGGGACAGGGCGGCTACGGCATCCAGACTTCCGCGGCGATGGCGCGCATCGCAGCGGGCCTGATCATCGACGGCGCGCTGCCTGCGGACATTGCCGGTTTCGGCCTGACCGCAGACGCGCTATCGCCAGCACGCTTGTTGGCAGCGCTCCCAAATCCCCCGAGCAGCTCGCATTCGCCCGAATAAAGGTTGATGGCATTCGTTGTATCGTCGACGCTAAATTATTTTCGAATTCTTAAGTTTCTGGATGCGCGCCGCGTCATAGCCGATCTCCCGCAGCAACGCGTCCGTGTGCTCGCCGAGCCCGGGTGCCGGACGCGCCGGCGGCTCCTCCCCAGCGCTTCGCACCGGCGGCGCGATCATGCGGTATGAGCCCTGCGCGGGGTGCGCCAGCGTCTGCAGCCGGCCGTGCTCGGTCACGAAGGGGTTCTCGAGCGCTTGCGCGAGGTCGTTGATCGGCGCCGCCGGCACGGTGCCGGCGAACCGTTCGAGCCACTCGCGGGTGGTGCGTTGCCCGAGCTCGCGGTCGAGCATTTCGGTCAGCAGATCGCGGTGTTGCAGCCGGTCCGGGAACAGGCGAAACCGCGCGTCCTCGATCCATTCCGGACGTCCGAGCTTTCCACACAGCGCCGGCCAGAACTTCTCCTTGTTGCACATGAGGTAAATCCAGCCGTCGCGCGAGCGATACAGCTGGCACGGAGTCAGCGCCGGGTGCGCCGAGCGCGGCAGGCGCCCGGTGACGACGCCTTCGTTCAAATACCAGGTCGCCAGATAGCTCGTGTTGTGCAGGGCCATGTCGAACAGGCTCACGTCGATGTCGCGTCCCGTGCCGGTCGCGCGCGCGGAAGTCAGCGCGGCGAGCAGCGCGTATGCGAGTCCGAGCCCCGTCATGAGGTCCACGATCGAGAGCCCGAAGCGCGCTGGGGGCGTGTCAGGCTCACCGGTGAGCGAGAAGTAGCCGGCCTCCGCCTGCATCAGATAATCGAATCCCGGCCAGTCGGCGCGCGGACCGCCGCGCCCGTAGGCGCTCAGGTGCGCGCACACGATCTTCGGGTTGTATGCCTTGAGGTCCTCGTAGACAAGCCCGAGCTTTGCCGGAACGTCCCCGCGCAGGTTCGAGGCGAGCGCATCAGCCTTGCGCACCAAGTCGTGCAGCACTTCCTTCCCTTGCGGACGGCTCAGATCGAGCGTGAGGCTTTTCTTGTTGCGGTTGAAGCTGTGAAAGAACTCGCTGTCGCCGGGCGCGAAGAAGTACGGCCCCACCGCGCGCGACATGTCGCCGCCGTCGTTCGGGTTCTCGATCTTGATCACTTCGGCGCCCTGGTCGGCGAGGAACATCGTCCCGAACGGGCCCGCCCCGTATTGCTCGACCGCGAGCACGCGCACGCCATTCAGCGGCAGCATGGTAGTCCCTCAAGGGCCCCGCCGATGGACGTCGATGTGCGCGGATAACGGCAAACCGAAGCTGTCGACATAGACCCTGAACCTTAAATTCTCGCAGCCATCTGGATCACAGAAGACCACGCGCTCATGCTCGTTCGGCGTAGGCGAGCTCAAGGTCTGCGGCCACTGCGGCGAGGCGCTTGTCCCACGTCCATAGCCGCGCAGACCCGGACAGTACTACCGAAGCCAGCAGATGAACGTCGATATAGCCGATGCCCCGGCCCATGAGCGCGCGTCGCTTTATGAAATCCAACGCCTCGGCATCCGTGGCCGTCGGCGCGGCAGGCAGTTCCGTCAGCAGTCGGAGCACTTCGTCCCGATTCTTCAGATTGCCGCAAGCGAGCTCGCCCAGAACGAACGGATGCGCCAGCACACTACCTCGCTCCAGGGCGGTGGCCAGCTTCGGCATGCCCTTGCGCAGGTGTTCAACCCACACGGACGTATCGACCAGGATCATGCCGCCACTGAGCGGCGCCGGCGGACCGGCTGCAACCGGGGCTCGCTGCCGCCGAGCCGGGCGAGACGCCGGGCGCTTTCGCGCTCGATCAGGGCCCTGAGTCCCTCGTGGATCAGCGCGGTGCGCTCTTTCATCCCCGTGATGCGCTGCGCCGCGGTCAGGAGTTGGTCGTCCAAATTGATGGTAGTGCGCATGTTGTCACCTCCGTCGCGTACGCATCAATAATACATCATTTGATGTCATTTATGGTGCATTGTTGGTTTTTTTGTGGCTGATTTTCACGCGGGGTG